>JALRLK010000076.1 GCA_023254495.1 Marivivens sp.
GGCGCGGTTCGTCGCCTCGCCTTCAACCTGCGGCGGGCGGGAATAGGCATGGCCCTCGGGGCCGGTGTTGCCTTCGGCAATCAGCTTGGCCGTCAGTTCCGCCACCACATCGCCGTTCTCGGCATGGACCATCGCCAAACCGCCAAGGTCCCCAACCCGCTTGAACGACTGATACATTTCATCGTCGTTGACCATCAACGCGCCCTTGTAGACCATGAAATGCTTGAAGCTGGTCATGCCCGCCTTGACGCTGTCGGCCATGTCCTCCCACACCTTTTGCCCCCACCAGGTGATGGCCATGTGGTAAGAATAGTCGCAATGCGCCCGGCCCGACTTGTTGTGCCACATCTGGGCCGCATCCATCAGCCCCTGCCCCTGCCCCGGCAGCACGAAATCGACAACCATCGTCGTCCCGCCTGACAGCGCCGCGCGCGTCCCGCTCTCAAAATCGTCCGAGGAATATGTCCCCATGAACGGCATCTCGAGATGCGTATGCGGATCAATCCCGCCAGGCATTACATAACAGCCCGTGGCGTCGAGCACCTCATCACCCTTGAGCCACTGCCCGATCTCGATGATCCGCCCGCCCTCGATCCGAACATCGGCCTTATAGGTTAGATCGGCGGTGACGATGGTGCCGTTCTTGATGACTGTGGTCATGGCTCTCTCCCTATCCCGGCCTGGCCTTGGCCTCTATTTCTTTTGGCCCCAAATACTCCGGGGGTCCGAGGGCTGGCCCCCGGCGCGACCCTAACTTTCAATCCCCGCGGTCTCCAACACCGCATGGAACAACACATCCGTCCCCTTCGCCGCCCAGTTAGGGCTGATCTCCTCCGCCTCGTTATGCGACAACCCGTCGACGCAGGGGCACATGATCATCGCGGTCGGCGCAACGTCGTTGATCCAGCAAGCATCGTGGCCCGCGCCCGAGATGATATCCATGTGGCTATAGCCCAGACGCTCGGCGGCGTTTCTCACAGCGCCGACACAGCCCTTATCGAAGGCTGGTGGCTCAAACTGGCCGACGATCTTGGCCTCAAAGCCCACGTCGATTGCCTCGCAAACGCCCGGCGCGCGGGCCATCAATTCGTCGACCATCCCATGCAGCTTGTCGGGCAGGTGCGAGCGCATATCCACGGTGAAGACAACCTTTCCAGGGATCACGTTGCGGCTGTTGGGATAGACGTCGATATGGCCGATCGCGCCCACTGCGCCCGGCTGGTTCTTCATCGCGATCTCGTGGACAAGCTCGGTGATGAGCGCGAGGCCTCGGCCCGCGTTCTTGCGCATATGCATGGGTGTCGAGCCGGTGTGGCTATCCTTGCCTGTCACCGTGCATTCGATCCAGCGCAGGCCCTGCCCGTGAGTGACAACGCCAATCTCTTTCCCTTCGGCTTCGAGGATCGGCCCCTGCTCGATGTGCAACTCGAACATCGCGTGCATCTTGCGCTGGCCGACCTTTTCGGCGCCTTTCCAGCCGATCCGCTCCAACTCGTCGCCAAAGCGTTTGCCCTTGGCGTCGACGCGGTCATAGGCCCAGTTCAGGTCGTGCCTGCCGGTGAAGACGCCCGAGGCAAGCATGGCCGGAGCAAAGCGGGTGCCCTCCTCGTTGGTCCAGTTGGTCACCACGATTGGATGCTTGGTCTTGATGCCGAGGTCGTTCATCGTGCGGATCACTTCGAGGCCACCGAGAACGCCGAGAACGCCGTCGTATTTTCCACCTGTCGGTTGGGTATCGAGGTGGCTGCCGATATAGACCGGCAAAGCCTCGGGGTCGGTCCCCTCGCGGCGGGCAAACATATTGCCGATCTCGTCGACCGCCATCGTCATGCCTGCCGCCTCACACCAGCGCTGGAACAGGTGGCGGCCTTCGCCATCCTCGTCGGTCAGGGTCTGGCGATTGTTGCCGCCAGCAACGCCAGGGCCTATCTTGGCCATTTCCATCAGGCTATCCCAAAGTCTCTCGACGTTGATCTTGAGATTTTCTCCGGGTGCGGGCATCGAGCCTTCCTCCTGTCGTCGCGGCAGTCTTGGTGCGCCTGCAAAAATGCTTGATTTGACCAAGTGGTCAAAGGCACGCTAGCAGAGGTGAACTATCAGTCAAGTTTTCCGCGAGATCGGGGGCCAATTCGCTTGCCACTTTCGCGGATGACGCCATGTTGGGCACAAGTGACGAAGGTTTGAGCATGACGAAAAGCGCGCCGCGGACCCGCATCCAGGAGAAGAACCGCTCTACCATTCTTGAGGCGGGGCTCGATGTATTCTCGCAATTCGGCTTTCGCGGCTCGACTGTCGACCAGATCGCCGAGGCGGCGGGGCTGTCGAAACCCAACTTGCTCTACTATTTTCCCTCAAAGGAAGCGATCTATCTCGAGCTTCTAAACAGTCTTCTCGACACCTGGCTCGATCCATTGCGGGCGCTGAACGACGATGGCAAGGCGCTGCCTGAAATCCTCGACTATGTCCGCCGCAAGCTCGCCATGGCGCGGGATTTCCCTCGAGAAAGCCGCCTTTTCGCGGGCGAGATTCTGCAGGGCGCGCCGCGGATCGAGGATGCCCTGAAAGGCGATCTAAAGACGCTGGTCGACGAGAAGGCCGAGGTGATCCGCCACTGGATCGCCGCCGGCAAGATCAAGGAAGTCGATCCCTATCACCTGATTTTCTCGATCTGGGCGCTGACGCAACACTACGCCGATTTCGACACTCAGGTGCGGGCCGTTCTAGGTGGGCAAGACCCGTTTCCTGGCGCCGAACACTATCTCGAACAGCTATTCACTAGCCTTCTGAAGCCCTAGGTCGGATCGGGATCATCATGACGGTTGTCGTGCTGATCGCGCCCAGGCGCTATCGGCAGACGCTAGACTAGCGCAGGCTGATCACCGGCCCGCCTGCGGCTTCGGCGTCTTGCGGATCGTGGGTTACAAGAAGGGTAGGCAGGCCGCGGGCCTTGGCATGATTGAAGACTAGGCTTCGGATTTGTGACCGGAGCTCGGCGTCGAGCGATCCGAAGGGCTCGTCGAGCAGGAGCGCCCGAGGCTCGGAGAGAAGAACGCGCATCAGCGCCACCCGTGCCTTTTGGCCGCCCGAAAGGGTCGCCGGATCACGGGCGGCGAAGCCTTCAAGCCCGACCTCGGCCAGCGCTTGTTCGACCCTGCCCCGCCTCTCGGAGCGGGTGCCGCCCGGCGCAAGGCCAAGGGCGAGGTTGCCGCCGACCGAGAGGTGCGGGAACAAGAGGTCGTCTTGAAAGAGGATGCCGATGCGCCGCTTCCATGCGGGGAGCGCGGAGAGGTTTTGGGTGCCCAGAAGGATGTCGCCAGTGGCCGACAAGCCGTCTGGAAGCGTGCCGGTGATCGCGGCAAGGATGCTCGATTTGCCCGAGCCAGAGGGGCCCATGAGGGTCGTGATCTCGCCGGGGGCGGCGGTCAGGCTGACCGAGACGAAGGGCGCCACGCCCGCGGAAATCGTGAGGGTTTTCAGGATCAACGGTTCAGCCATGGAACATCCCCCGCCGATTGCGCCAGACGATGCGTGGCAGGGCAAGCGCAAGTGCGAAGGGCGCGAGCGCGGCCATGGCCTGCGCAAGCCCATAGGCGCCGATCACCCGCCTGTCGCCTCCGGTGGCGAGCGCCAGAGCCTCGGTCGTGAGCGTGGGAACCCGCCCGCCGCCGGCAAGCAGCGTGGGCAGGTATTGCCCGATGGAGACAGCCATGCCGACCGCCACAGCACCCGCGATGGGCGCAAGGAGAAGCGGCAAGCGCAGGCGCAAGAACTGGCGGGCGGGCGAAAGGCCGAGGCCCGCGGCGATGGTGCGATAGCGGGGATCGAGGGCATTAAAGGGATCGGCAAGCACCAGAAGAAGATAGGGCAGGACAAAGACCAGATGCATCAGGCCGACAGGGAGGGCGCCGCTGCCAAGGCCGATCGTCAGGAGGGCGGCCTGAAGGCCGGGAAGGAAGGTCACCTGCGGGACGATAAGTGGGAGGTAGATGAGGGCCGTGAGAAAGCGGCGGGAGGGCCCGGCCTCGAGGCTGCCGAGGGCGAGGCTGAGCGAAACGGCGACCACGGCGAAGGCCAAGAAAAGAGTTGCTGCGCCTGTCTCGACAAGCCTAGCACCGTGGCTGGCCCAGACGCGGGAGCTAGAGGTTTCGGGCAGGAAAGCGGGGAAAGGCCACGCTCCGGCGACCGACCAAAGCGCGAGGGCGGAAAGGCCGGCGATGAGGAATATGCCGGATGTGGCGGCGAGCTTGGCAGCGGCGATTTCCGCTGCCCTGCCGCTGCCGCGCTGGCCGCTTTCGGCAAGACTGTGGCCAAGCTGCGCGACAGCAATCTCACCCAATCGCCAAAGCACCAGCGCGACAAGAACGAGACCAAGCTGCACAAGCGCCCCTGCCGAGGCGAGGGCACGCAGGGAAAGGTCGGGGTCGGCGGCCCAGCGCAGGATGACGATGGCGATGGGCGGCGGGGTGGTCGGACCGAGGATGAGGGCAGCGTCGACAGCCGACATCGAATAGGCGAGGACTGCATAAACCGGCAGGCGGATCTGCCGATAGACCGCGGGAAATACGGCCAGAAGCCAGCCACGGGCGCAGCCATATCCCAGCGCGGTGACCACCGCCATCGAAGGGGCCGCCTTGGCCTGTGGCAGGGCGGCGATCATCATCAGGAGGAGAAACGGTAGCTCCTTTACGACGAGGCCGAGAACCATGGCGAGACCGAGGGGATCGCCCAAGATCAGAAGGTCGGGCGGCCTGTCCCAACCCGTCAACCAAGGCGATATCGCGCGGGCGATCCAGCCGGAGGGAGCGATGAGGAATGCGATGCCGAAAGCGGCGGCGGCGTGGGGGACAGCGAGAAAAGGGGCGAGCCACTGGCGGGCACGGGTGAAGGATCTGGTGCCGGACCATCCGGCCATGATGATCGTAGCCGAGGCGAGAGAGATCAGGGCGGCGAGAAGGCCGGTCCAGAACGAGAGCGTCACCGAACGGCCAATGCCGGGCCAGCTCCAGACCGCGCCCCAGACGTCCCCAGCAGGCATCGCAGTTTGCAGCCCCGGCACATGGTCCAGCGCCCCTGCCACGACGCCGATCAGTCCGGCGAGGACCGGACCGCCCAAGAGGAGGACGGTCAGCCAGAAAAAGAGACGCGAGGGAGACAGGGTCATGCCGGTATCTCCCCGCGCCGGTCCTTGCCTGTCAAGCCGCGCTAGAGGCCCGCGCCATAGCGGCGCTGCCAGTCGGCGGCGATGCGGGTCATCCAGTCGGGGTGCGGCTCGGGCTGTGCGGTGCCAAGCTCGGCGGGGCTGAGGCTGGCGATGCCAAGGTCGAGCGCGTCAAAGGCGGCGCGGTCGGCATCGGGCAGTTTCGCCATGTCGAGCACGGTGCCATAGCCCAGGATTGCCGGATCCTGCGCGCGCAGTTGCGCCTCGGACGACAGGAGGAAATCAGCCACGACCATCGCACCGGCGGCGGCATTGGCGTTGTAGGGAATGGCCACGAAAGAGGCGTTGCCGATGGTGCCCTTGGCGAGAACCGATGTGCGAACTGTGTCGGGCAAAAGCCCGTTCGAAATGGCGGCGGTGGCCTCGCCGGGGCTGAAGGAAATCGCAAGGTCGATCTCGTTGTCGTAGATCAGCTGAACCTGCGCGGGTCCAGTCGCCGGATAGGCCCGGCCCGAGCGCCAGAGATGCGGCGTCAACGCATCGAGATAGGCCCAGAGCGGGGCGGTCACGGCCTCATAGGCGGCATCACTTTCTGGCGCGGCTGCGAGGGCCAAGGCATCATTGGTAAGATCGACAAGGATCTGCTTGAGGAAGGTCGTCCCGAGGAAATCGGGCGGCTGGGGATAGGTGAAGCGGCCCGGATGGGCGGTGGCCCAGTCGAGGATCTCGGCAGCCGACCCCGGTGCATCGGGCAGATCGGCGGTATCGCGCATGAAGACGACCTGCGCCATGGCCCACGGGCTTTCATAGCCCTCGGTCGGCACCGTGAAATCGGTGGTGACGGTCTTGCCCTCGCCATCGACAAAGGCCCAGTTCGGCAGGTTTTCAGCAAAGGGACCGAAAAGCAGCCCCTCAGACTTCATCGCCGCGAAATTTGCGCCGTTGATCCAAATAAGATCGATCGCGCCGCCCTCGTCGATGCCCGCAGCCCGCTCCGCTAGCACGCGGCTCACGGCGTCAGCGGTATCACTCAGCTTCACATGGACGAGCGAAACGCCATAGTCAGCCTCGACACGATCCCCAACCCAGCCGATGAAGGCGTTGGTGGCGTCCGAGCCGCCCCAGGCATTCCAATATACGGTCTGCCCTCGGGCCTCAGACAGAACCGATAGCCAATCGGCGGGATTGGCAGCAAGAGAAGCCTGAGGTGCGGCCAAAGCCGCCGCCAGTGTAAATGCGAGACGCATATCAGTCCTTTCCGAAGATCTTTCGCGCACCAAGCACGCGCATCAGCGCCGTGAGAAAACACAACGAGCCAAATAGCCATGCAAAAACTTGGAAATTGGTTGGCCAAAGGCAAATTAGAACAAAAAACAAGATGGTCTCTGTGCCCTCCAAAATTCCCTCGGAGAAGTAGAGAGACTTTTTGCCATGCACTTCGGTCTTCATCTTGTGGCGCTCGGCCAGAGCCGAAAACCCGAGGAAGGTCGCGCCATTGACGTAGAAAGACGCAAGGAGAAATCCGCCCGCCGCACCGTTGGTCGCCGGATCGGCAAATATGAAGGCCAGCGGCACAGCTCCGTAAAAAAGAAAATCGGCCGTTATGTCGAGATAGCCGCCGAAGTCGGTCGACCGGCCAGCGCGGGCGATCGCGCCATCGAGGCCGTCGGCCAGCCGCGAGGCGAAGAGAAACACTAGCGCCAACGAATAGAGTCCCGCCACAATAAACGCCGCTGACAACAGCCCCATTAGGAGGCCAATCAGGGTCACTGCGTCTGCCCCGAGGCCCAGCGCCGCCAGGCGACGTCCCAGCGCCTCGAGGGGCCGATCTATCAATCTGCGGGCAGCTGCATCGAGCATGAGGATTCCCTAAAATCTTGCCCCTTTTGCGCGACCTTGGCTCTATCTGCAATCGGGGCCAGCGCGATAGTGACAATGACGCATGGCGCAGGCTCTGTCCAGTTTCTCGCCGACCGGCCTTGAAGGAACTACGACAGCTTTTAGTTGTTTGTCCAACCGGTTACATGCTCTCATCACGAGACAAGAATGTTAAAGAATCTGTTATAAACCTTATCTCTCAGCGGCTCGGGGCTTCAACATAAGCGGCATTTCTTGTGATCTTGCATAACGACTACCATCCTATGCTGCAAGTTGTGGCGCCAGAGGTTTTTGCAAGCTTTTGTTGATATCCGGTCAGACTGCGCCAAGTGGACTGCCAATGACATTCCTCATAGGCTCGCGTCAAAACAGGGGAGAGTCCGATGAACTGGGAAGACTATCTGAGCGCAAATCAGAACAGGTTTGTTGAAGAGCTGCGGGATCTGGTGCGGATCCCTTCGGTCTCAGCCAAGCCCGAGCATATGCCGGATGTCGAAGCCGCGGGTAAGTGGGTCGTCGCCCGTCTCAGGGCGGCAGGGGCCGAAAACGTCGCAATGTATCCGACCGTCGGGCATCCGGTGGTCTATGGCGACTGGCTTCATGCGGGGGCCGACAAGCCGACCGTGCTTCTCTACGGCCATTTCGACGTGCAGCCCGCCGAGCCTTTCGAGCTTTGGGACACGCCACCGTTCGAGGCGGCTTTGCGCGACGACCGGATCTATGGCCGCGGAGCATCCGACGACAAGGGCGGGATGATGACCCCGATCATCGCCGCCGAGGCGCTGCTCAAGACCACGGGCAAGCTGCCGGTCAATGTGAAGTTCTTCTTCGAAGGGCAGGAAGAGATCGGCTCGCCCACCCTCGCCCCCTTCATCAGCGCCAATAGCAAGATGCTGAAGTCCGACATGATCATCTCGGCCGATGGCGGCCAGTGGAGCGAGACCGAGCCTTGCCTGCTGCTGGGCCTCAAGGGGTTGGTGGGCTGTGAGGTGACGGTCACCGGAGCGAAATCCGACCTTCATTCGGGGATGCACGGCGGCGGCGTGGCCAATGCGCTGCACGGGCTGTCGCAGATCATCGCCGAGTTGAAGGGACGCGACGGGCGGATCAATGTGCCGGGCTTCTATGACGATGTGATCGACCTCACCGTAGAAGACTGCGAGGCCATCGCCCGCGCGCCCTTTGACGAGGCGGAATATATCGACGAGCTGGGCGTGCCCGATGTGTTTGGCGAGGAAGGCTACACCACCCGCGAAAACCTCTGGGCGCGGCCGACGCTCGAGATCAACGGGCTTTGGGGCGGTTATCAGGGCGGTGGGATCAAGACGGTTCTGCCGCGCGAGGCCAAGGCCAAGATCACCTGCCGCCTTGTCGCCAACCAGACGCCGGATAAGATCTATGCGCTTTTGAAAGCGCATATAGAGAGCCTCGCGCCCAAAGGCCTGCGTGTCTCGGTCGAGCGGCTGCCGGGCAATGCCGATCCGTTCGTTGTGCCCAACGGCCACAATGCGACGGCGGCGGTGAACGAGGTTCTCAAAGAGGTCTACGGGCGCGATCCCTATCTCGTCCGCACCGGCGGCTCTATTCCGGTGATGACGCTTCTCCTCAAAGAGCTTGGCGTGCACGGCGCGGTCATGGCTTTCGGCCTTGATGACGAGAACATCCACGCGCCGAATGAGTTCCATCGCCTGTCGAGCTATCGCAAGGGCCAGATCGCCTATTGCAAGCTCTTGGAGCGCCTTGGGGCCTGATTAGAGCCTATTTTCGGGCGGCGAAGCGTTCGATCGTGATGCCGCCCGCAATGAGGCTGTCGCGGATCACGCGGGCCATTTGCGCCGCGCCGGGCGTATCGCCATGCAGGCAGATCGTGTCGATCCGCGTCGGGATATGCTTGCCGGTTTCGGTGATGATCGCGTTCGCGGAGAGCATCCCCAGCATCCGCTTGGCGGCGACCTCGCCATCATGGATCACCGCGCCGGGCTTTCGGCGATCAACAAGGGTCGCGTCGTCGTTATAGGCCCGGTCAGCGAATATTTCGCCGGCCCAGTTGCAGCCCAGATCGCGCACCACGCACTCCATCTCGGTGGCTGCTAAGACGACGATGATGATCTCGGGATCCACCTTGAGCGCCGCGCGATAACAGGCCTCGGCCATGGCCGCATCCTCGGACGCCATATTGGCGAGCGCCCCGTGCAGCTTGAGGTGCCGCACCTCGGCCCCGACAAGTCGCGCCATCGCCTGCGCCGCGCCCAGCTGATAGGCGACGAGGTTGGAAAGTTCATCGTGTGAAAGGTCAATCCGGCGGCGTCCGAAGCCTTGGGTGTCAGCAAAGCCCGGATGAGCGCCGATGCCGACGCCGCGCTCGGCGGCGATCCTCGTGGTGCGGGCCATCACATCCGGATCGCCCGCGTGAAAACCGCAAGCGATATTGGCCGAGGTGACCACATCGAGAAGCGCGGCATCGTCGCCCATCTTCCAAGGGCCATAGCCCTCGCCCATGTCTGAGTTCAGATCGACCCGTGTGACCATCCTAGTATTCCTCTTCGTCTCGCCCCGAGACTACGCCGCCAATCAGCTGATACCCAAGCAAATCCGAAATCTCGCTTGGATCGCGAACCAATGGCGCGACGCGGGTTTTCGCCTCGGCGATCATTTGCGCGGGCGAGCGGTAGAGGCGATCGGCCTCCTCAACGCTGATCAATGTGAACCGGATCCGCCCGCGTAGCGGCAATTGGGCAATAAGAGGGAGATCGGCGCCAACGACTGTGCCGATGCGGGGATAGCCGCCCATCGTCTGACATTCGGAAAGAAGGACGTAAGGCACGCCATCGCCCGTCATTTGCACATCGCCGACGGCGATGAAATCGGAAGCCAATCCTGCCACTTCGCCTGGCTGAAATGGTGCCCCCCCGTGCTCGAGGCGGACGCCCTGCCGGTTGGCGGCAGATCCGCGCTGGAACGAAGCAGCGAGGAATCGATCTAGCTCAGCCCCGTCGAAAAGCCCGGTCTGGGGGCCCGGCATGATCCGCACCGCGCCTCCGGAAAACCGCGCATCGGGCGAGACGCGAACGGGCGGCGCGGCAGGCAAAGGGTCGGGGCCAAGCGCGATCTCCTGATCTGCGGCCAGAGCGCTTCCGAGATTGCCGACGAGATGCGCCGAGCGGCTGCCGAGCAAGGGTTCGGTCGCGATCCCCCCCGCCGGGGTGAGATAGCCATAGACCCCGGAAATGGCGCCGCCGATCACAAGCCTCTGGCCCGGCATCAGAAGGTGGGTTTGGTTCCAGCCGATGTCCTTGCCGTCGAGCTTTGCCCGCATCGGCGCACCGGTGAGTGCAATTCTTGTGGGTTGGCTGACACTGATATCGCCCCCCATCCCTGCCATTTCGATTGCCGCTGGCATTTGTCCGAGACTGAAAAGCGCCGCGGCCTCGGCAAGTGCGACAAGATCGGCTGCGCCACCCGTGGCCAGGCCCTGCCCCGTCAGCGCCGGGCGGCCCATATCCTGAACGGTCATCTGCGGTCCGGCGCGACGGATGCGAAGCGCGGCGGTCATGCAAGGGCCTCGAGCCGCGCGCCGCCGAGGCCGTCAGTCGCTTCGGGTCCAAGGGCGGCAAGGTCCGTCTGGGAAATCGGCTCGATCCGGATTGCATCGCCGATCTCGAGGCGGAACGGTGTCGAGCTACGTGGCCAGAACGGGCGAAATCCGGTTTGGCCGATCTGGCGCCAGCCAGTCGTGCTGTCGTTGCAAAAGAGCACGAGCTGGTGGACCGCGACCACGAGTGCTCCGGCAGGAACCTTGGGTGTTAGCTGTGACAGGCGCGGCAGGTTCCAGTTGTCAGGGAGTAGGCCGATATAGGGCTGACCGGGGGCGAAACCGATGGCAAGAACACGCAGATCGGCCTCGACCATTTGCCGGACTGCGGCCTCTTGGGTCAGGCCGGCAAGCGCCGCAGCTTCTGCGAGTTGGGGCCCAGTGTCGTCACCGAAAGCAACGGGCAGATGCCAGCGGCGGGTGGGCGCCGGTAGGTCGACATTAGGGCCCAATTCAGCCAAGGCATTTTGGGCAATCACCTTGATCCGGGCGCGAGGTGTTGTCCCCGGATCAAACCGGAGAAGCACTGAGGCAAGTGATGGGGCGACCTCAGTGATTTCGGAATGCTGTTTGCCGGCAATGACCGCCTGAAACCTTTGCGCCGCCGAAAGAGCGGATAGGTCCGGCTTGCGGCCAAAGCGCACGAGGACGCCATCCTGCCCGAGTGGCAGGATCTCGTGAGCGGGCGTCTGTGCCTTGGGGCCGGTCATCCGTAGGAGCCTTTGTTGATCCGCTTCGCATAGAGCGCGGGGATCGAGGTAGGGTCAACTCCGAGCTTTCCAGAGCTTCATCCTTCAACGCATGAAACAGATTGCGGTTAGGGTGGCCTCTGCAATATGTCTAGGAATATGTCTATAAAGTCGTCATTATGTCTGCGTTTGCTTCGCGAGGGTCTCGATATTGCCGCAACACACCACATATCGCGACATCAAGGCTGACATTCTCCGCAAGATAACCAAGGGGGATTGGCGGCCGGGCGGAGCGATTCCCAACGAGATTGAGCTGGCCGCGAGCTATGGGGTCGCCCGGGCGACCGTGAACCGGGCGATGCGGGAGCTGGCTGAAGAAGGCATTATCGAGCGCAAGCGCAAGGCGGGATCGAAGGTTCGGATGTCGCCCCTGCGGCGGGCCCGGTTCGATATTCCGCTTGTGCGGCGCGAGATCGAAGATCAGGGGCAAGCCTATCGCTATGCCTTGATTTCGACAGCGGTCGAAGCTGCACCCGATTGGCTGCGGGCTAGGCTGAACCTCGATGCAAAGACGGAGGTCTTGCACCTCGTCTGTATGCATTTCGCAGACGGAAGCCCCTATCAATACGAGGATCGCTGGATCAATCTTGCACTTTTGCCAGAGGCGCGAGAGGCCGATTTCTCTGTGCTGGGGCCAAATGAATGGCTTGTGGCGGCGGTTCCTTTTTCGGATGCCGAGATCAGCTTTTCTGCGGCCACAGCCGACCAGGCCCTTGCCAATCACCTGAGCTGTTCGCCGGGGGATCCGCTGTTCCAGCTTGAACGCTCGACATGGTGGCAGGATCAGGCGGTCACCAATGTCCGGCTTGTTTATCGCCCCGGCCATCGGATGACGACGCGCTATTAGAGCCCGTCGCGCAACCCCGACACGGCCTTGCGATAGGCAGAGTTAATTGCAGCGCGGTTGATGTGTTCGCCGTCACGCACCAGATGCCGCCCAGCAGACCAGACATCGCCAATCATCCCCGTGCCGCCGGCAAAGGCGAAGGTGTCGAGCACCGTGTCGCCGCGCAGGCCGGATAGATCGGGGTGGCTCATGTCAAATGCCAATAAGTCAGCCCAGTTGCCCTCGGCAATAACGCCAGCGCCGCGTCCGGCCGCTTGGGCGCCGCCTTTGGCGGATGCCTCGAAGATACGACGGCCGGTTGATAGCTCGGGCGTTGCAAGCGCCGCGCGGGTATGGTCGCGCAGGCGCTGGGTGGTATCGAGTTGGCGGATCTCTTCGGCCAGCGAGATGCGGATGTTGCTATCAGACCCAAGCGAGATCGCGCCGCCGGAATTGAGCCAGCGGACACCATCAAATATCCCATCGCCAAGGCTTGCTTCGGTGAGTGGGCAAAGGCCAGAGACCGCGCCGGTGCGGGCAAGGCCCTCTGTCTCGTGTGGCTGCATCTGGGTGCAGTGAATGAGACACCAATTAGGCCCAAGAACGAGATTTTGCAGCGCCCACTCGACCGGACGCGCGCTGCGGTAGGCCAGCACCTCCTCGACTTCGGCGATCTGTTCGGCGAGGTGCATATGCACGGGGCCGCTGCCTGCGAGGGCGGCGGTTTGGGCGAGGTGTTCAGGCGCGACGGCGCGAAGCGAATGGGGGGCGACGCCTAGAACAGTGTCCGCAGGCAAGCCGCCCAGCGCAGCACTGGCGGCCTCGTGTAGGCGAGCGAATTGGTCGGGTGCGTTGCCAAAACGGCGCTGGCCGGGTCCGAGGGCGCGTTTGTCGCAGCCGCCGTATTGGTAGTGCACCGGAAGGAGCGTGAGGCCGATGCCGCTCTGGCTGGCGGCGACGGCGATCCGTTCCGACATCTCGGCGATATTGGCATAGGTCTGACCGTCGGGCCGATGGTGCAGGTAGTGGAATTCGACATTCGCGCCATAGCCGGCCTCGAGCATTTCCATTTGGACGAAAGCGGCGATGGCTTCGACCTGATCGGGGGTGATCTTGTCGAGGAAGCGATACATGAGCGTGCGCCATGTCCAGAAGCTATCCGAGGCATTCTGCCCCCGCCGCTCGGTCAGGCCCGCCATCGCCCGCTGGAAGGCGTGGGAATGGGAGTTGGCTGGCGCGGGAACGAGGCAATCCACCGTCTGGCCCTGCGCCGGGCTATCAGGGTCAACCGAAGCGATGCGCCCGTCGGGCCCGAATTCAATGGCCACATCCTTGGCCCAACCGTTTGCCAGAAGAGCTTGCCGCGCCCAGAGTTTCGTCATCTCAGCCAACCTTGACAGATATTATGTATGGACATAATACAGTATTGTTCACGCCAAACAAGAGGCGACTCCCGTGCTGCTGACCAATGCCACCCTTGCGACCCTGACCGGGCCGGAACGCTATGGCCTCATTGAGAATGGGGCTGTTGCAATTGAGGGCGAGCGGATCGTCTGGGTTGGCAAGGCCGAAGCGATTCCTGCGGACTACAAGGCGCAAGAAGCACGCGATCTCGAGGGGCGTTTGGTGACGCCCGCCCTGATCGACTGCCACACCCACATCGTCTTTGGCGGCCACCGTGCCCGCGAGTTTGAGATGCGACTCGAGGGCGCGAGCTATGAGGCCATCGCCCGCGCCGGTGGCGGGATAGTCTCGACCGTCGGCGCGACCCGCACGGCCGACGAAGCAACCCTCCTCGCCAGCGCTCTGAAGCGGGCCGACGCCCTGATCGCCGAGGGCGCGACGACCATCGAGGTCAAGCTGTCGCCGTATCGGTCGAAGTCGAAAAGATTAACCGAGTCGGTCACGCGGCGAACCGTGTATATGCTGAGCAGTTCGCGCTCTGGGCGTTCCAGATTGCCCCTTCTGTCAAGTGGCACGAGTCTACATTCGACCAGTTGAAGGCGGCGAACAAGGAACTATTCGCCGAGGCGAAAGCGTTTCGGTCTGAGTACGTTACAACCAACATCTCCAAGGTCTGGTCTGATATCAAGGGCTATGCGGCTGACTTCATCAAGAAAGACCCGACTATGTGCGAAGTCTACTATGGGGTCGCCGAGTTGGTCGAGCTGGATGCCGAGGAAGACGGCGGCGAAGGCGAAGGCAACGCACCACGAACCGCCGACGAAGTGATCCGTTCTTCCAAGAAAAACGGCGGCGTGTGGTTGTACCGCAACCTGTCCAAGCGCGATGGTCTTACTGGCGAACAAGCTACATTCTTGGGTGAGTTGCGTCATGCACTCAAATACTACGGTATCACCGAAGCTGAGTTAGACGGCAACGCCTAACATGTTAGGGGGGCAGTTGCCCCCCTTTTTAATCTAGTCGGCGAAACCCTCGCCTCCACCACCCGCCACTTGGCGGGTTTTTTATTGTATATTATTTTGTGGTGCGTTTTGGTATAATGGTTACATCGAAACTTTCAAGGGGCAACGAATGATTTACTCGCATCCATCTACTGACTTCTGTTTTGCTGACTGTCGTCTAGACTTTATTCTAGATGCGCTTCGCGTAGGAGACGAATACTTTTACCGGAAAGCTCACGCGATCCCAATTGGATTCAGTAGTAAAAAAGGCAGGTAGATTTGCCCACGCAGGAAAGCCCCTGTAGCCCAATGGCAGAGGCAGACGACTTAAAATCGTCCAAGTGTGGGTTCGACCCCCACCGGGGGCACCAGTAGTACTAGCAGTAGTTATAAATGTAGGAACTATTAAAGGAGAGCAATGAACAGTTCCAATCCCGTACTTGGGAAAGCATTTAACCAGAGTAATCGTCGTGGCTATGCCTCGATGAATACGATTCCTCAGAGCACTGAGGTAGATAACTTAGAAGAGACATACAACGCTCCAGCAGCGTCGTCACTTCGTACCGGTCGCATGACCATGGATGATGTTGTCGCTCGCACTGGAATGCTTTTTGGAACTTCAATTCTTGTTGGCGCAGCTGCGTGGTACTTCAACCTCGGTGGCGGAGCCTTGCTAGTTGGATTTGTTGGCGGCCTTGTTACCGCAATGATTGGAATCTTTAGCAAGACTGTTAAGCCGGCTGTCTATCTTGCTTATGCAGTCTGCCAAGGATTGGTACTTGGAATCATTAGCAACACATACGAACTCTTCTATCCAGGAATTGTCCAGCAAGCCATCGTGGCGACTACCGCCGCATTTGTTGGAATGCTATTTATGTACAAGAGCGGACGCCTCCGTGCGACTCCAAAGTTCACCAGAATGCTGATGGGTGCGGCGATAGGTTATTTACTCCTTGCGCTGGGAAGTCTCATTGGTTCTTTCTTCGGACTCGGTAATGGCATGGGTCTCTATGGCCTCAGTGGATTTGGCCCATTACTCGCTGTCGCAGGAGTTGCGATTGCATCCTTCTTCTTGATTCTAGATTTTGATCAAATCGAAGAGGGCATCCGCAATGGAGTGCCACAAGAAGAATCGTGGCGCGCAGGTTTTGGTCTCTTAATGACCATGGTCTGGCTCTACCTCGAAATTCTCCGCCTCATTGCAATTCTGCGCGGCAATAACGATTAATCCTTAACCCTCATTCAACTGAGGTTTTTGAGAATCCCCGAGACGGGCAGTATTTGTCTCGGGGATTCTTAATGCGGCAATAATCGCCAGTGAGAAAACTGCAGCACTCACGGCAATTGCAGCGCGATAAGAGAAGTAATCAGAAATGAAGCCAAGTAACACTGGACCGACCATCATTCCCGCATCGCCCGACATCTGCCAGAAGGCATAGACCTTTCCACTCTTACCTTTAATGACATCTCCAACAATTGCGCCGGCCGATGCAGCAAAACCTGCGCCCAACCCCATCACAATCATGGCAGCAAAATAGAAGTAGATATTGGTAGCGAAAACGAGAAGCATCAATGCAGCCATAACGATGGTGAAACCAATAAGTATTACAGGTTTTCGACCATTCTTATCTGAATACTTACCAGCCCGAACCATGACTGAGCCTTGAGCAATAAGTGCAATAGTGAAACTCAAACCTACAATCGAAGCACTTGCGCCTAAATCCTCAACTACAAATAAAGGAAGAATTGAGGAACGCATTCCAAATAGAACCCAGCTTCCAAGGAATGCAAGAAATAGTGAATACAGATACGGCTTAATTTGTAGCGCTTCGCGAATCGTGAGCGCCCGCTCTTCTGAAGCTTTCTCTACTTTGGCACCGAGACGACTTTCATGTAAATAGATCAGCGAGACTGTGCCGGCAGCGATAAGTAAACCGGAGTAGATAAAGAATGGAGCACGTGGAGATATCGCTATAAGTGCTCCTCCGAAAGCTGGACCTGCAACGCCACCGGCGATGAATCCGCCGTTATAGAGGGACTGCGCACGACCGCGCTGACTATCAGAAACTACGCGCAAAATAAGCGCGCCTGCCGAAACGGAGAACATCGATGATCCGAGTCCTCCAGCCGTTCTGAAAAAGAGAAGTTGTTCGTAACTCTGGGCGAGGCCAGCGAGCAGTGTGAAGACGGAGACCATAAATAGGCCAAACCCGAGCACCACACGTTCGCCAAATCTATCCACCAATTTTCCAGAGAAGAGCCCCGATACAAATCGCATAATGGCAAAGGAAGAAACGATGAGACCAATCAAAGTATTTGAGACCCCAAAAGTTTTTGCAAAGATTGGGATAGCAGGGATGATCAATCCAAAGCCGACAGCAACGAGGAAAGAAATAGTTGTGAGTACCGAAACTTCTTTAGGAAGCCCCTTAAATGGTGAGTTAATCTGAATTTTTATCCCAGTCCTTAACCTAGAGATTCGCCAGCAGCATCTTGTCGCGCTGAAGCATGGCCAGCGCTATCTTGTAGGGGTTTCTCTTCTAGAGCTATCGCAAAGAAGAATGCGAGTGCGACAACGGGAAATGCGAAGAGAAAGACGGTATGGAATGAAGCGGAGAATGCTTCGAGGACCAGAGTCTTAATCTCGATAGGGAGAGTCGAGATGATCTCGGTATTTGTGCTGAGCGAATCTGCGAGGGAGGGATCAACGGATGCCAATTTTCCTGGATTTGCAGCAGCAAAGTCAGCAAAATTTCTTTCGAGATTTTGAGCCACTCGGTCGCTAAGAATCGTTCCAAAAATTGCCGTTCCAAATGCTCCACCAAGTGTTCGGAAAAAAGTATTAGAAGATGTAGCAATACCAAGATCCTTGAAATCTACGGCATTTTGTAGAGCAATAACGATAGTTTGCATGCAGAGGCCTAGTCCGCCACCAATAATCACCGCAAAGATTGCAATCAACCAGTACGGGGTATCAACTCTTGCCGTACTCATTGCGAAGATTCCAACGCTCATGATGACTGTGCCAAGAACTGGATAGACCTTGTACCTACCTGTTTTTGTGATCATTCGACCGCTCGT
>JALRLK010000149.1 GCA_023254495.1 Marivivens sp.
CCGTGATCGCATTGGTGAGATGCTTAGCCAGACAGAGTACGGCAATTATTTCCTCTCTTAAGTAGTTCGTGAGGATGTTGCTGACCAGGTCTTTGACTTCTTCAGTCAGTACGATGCAGCTCCTTTGAGCGAGGAGGACGACACAGTGCTCGCGCAGGCCGACTCAGAGTCCTTGGAAGTCCGACTTGGCGAACTTGCTGACTACCTGGCCCAGCTCGCCACGGATGGCGGCGCTGATTTCGGGATCGCGGGTCGCTAGGCTCTCGGTAAAAAAGCCGGAATCGCGGGTCTTGGGGGTCATGTTCTCAAATCCTGTTGGCGAGAGGGGTTTGGCGGAGGGATAGGCCGAAGTTTCCTATAGGAAAACCCTCAAAGCGACAGGTTTTCACGGGTTGCCGCCATTCGTCGCACCCTTTGCGCGACTTGCGTTTCCTTTCGGCACGGGTCAACACTTTTGGAAACGAGGAGCGCCATGCACGACAGACCGAAAATCGCCTTCGTCGCCAGTGACTCGCCGCTTGCCCAAGAGGCGCGGGCGGTGCTGTCTGGCCGCTATGGCAACGTCACGCTCGAGAGCGCCGATGTCATCGTCGCACTCGGCGGTGACGGGTTCATGCTGCATACCCTGCATGAGACCGAAACCCTCGATGTGCCGGTCTACGGGATGAACCGTGGCACGGTCGGCTTCCTGATGAACGAATATCACGAGGATGATCTTCTGTTCCGGCTGGCGGCGGCAGAAGAAGAAACGATCAACCCTCTGACGATGATCGCCACGACCGTTGGCGGCGGTGAGCACAAGGCGCTGGCGATCAACGAGGTCTCGCTTCTCCGCGCCGGCCCTCAGGCCGCCCGCCTTCGGATCACCGTGGATGGGCGGCTCAGGATGTCAGAACTCGTGTGCGACGGCGCACTGGTGGCAACGCCCGCAGGCTCGACCGCCTACAACTATTCCGCCCACGGCCCCATTCTGCCGATTGGTTCAGACGTTCTGGCCCTGACCGCCATGGCCGCTTTCCGCCCCCGCCGCTGGCGCGGGGCGCTTCTGCCGAAATCGGCGGTCGTCCAGTTCGACGTAATCGACCCCGACAAGCGCCCCGTCATGGCAGATGCCGATGGCAAATCGGTGCGTGATGTCTCGCGGGTGGTGATCCGTAGCGAACCGGCGATCACCCATAGAATCCTCTTCGACCCCGGTCACGGGCTCGAAGAGAGGCTTATTCAAGAGCAGTTCGTATAAAGTCACGCGCCCGAGTTCACGCGAAGGTCGCCACCGCCATGATCACGGCGAGAAGCGAGAACAGCCCCGAGATCATCCCGAGCATCGCCATCGTCTTGCGGTTGGGCGGTGTGCCGGTGCGGCCGGCCGATATGGCTTTCCATTGGGCGATCAGCGCCGCGATGGTCACGATCACCACGAAGATCATCTTGACCGAGAATGTGCCCGGAAGCGCGCCGGGGCCGCCATCGTAATAGCCCTGCACCATCCAGATGCCCGTGATCCACAACAGGATCAGGCCGACAAAGCTCGCCTGGCCGATCTTGCGCTGCATCGCGCCAAGAACCTTGGCTCCGGCAGGCTCGGCCCCGGCCATCATGCGGCCCGCAATCATATTGCCAACCCCACCCCCAAGCCCGAGGGCAAGGCCGATGAGATGAAGAACGAGCAATGTCTTGAACATGAGGATTTCCTTCGCGTTAGATTTCCCTCGATGCTAGCGCCCCCACCCCCCTTGCCGCAAGAACCGAAAAGGACGCCCGAAGGCGCCCTTGCGTCAACCTGCTCGGGCGGTGTCAGCCCTTGGCATAGCCCAGCGGCTGCAGCGCCAGCCGGATCTCGTCAAGGATCGCCGGATCGTCGATCGTCGCCGGCATCTTGTACTCCTGATTGTCGGCGATCTTGACCATCGTCGCCCGCAGGATCTTGCCCGAGCGGGTCTTGGGCAGGCGATCCACCACAACGGCCAGCTTGAACGCCGCCACAGGGCCAATCTTGTCGCGCACCAGCTTCACGACCTCTTTGACGATCTCGTCATGCGGACGGTTGCAGCCCTTGTTGAGGCAGAGGAAGCCGAGCGGCAATTGGCCCTTGAGCTCGTCGCTTACCCCGATCACCGCGCATTCGGCCACATCCTCGTGCGATGCCAGAACCTCTTCCATTGCGCCGGTCGAAAGCCGATGACCCGCCACGTTGATGACGTCATCGGTGCGGGCCATGATGTAGAGGTATCCGTCCTCGTCGATCATCCCCGCATCACCCGTCTCGTAATAGCCGGGGAAGGTCGTGAGATAGGATTTGCGGAACCGCGCCTCGGCGTTCCAGAGCGTCGGCAAGGTTCCCGGCGGCAGCGGCAGCTTGATGACGATTGCCCCCAACTCGCCCCGCTTCATCTCCTTGCCGCCCTCGTCGACCACGCGGATATCAAAGCCGGGCAGCGCCACCGAGGGCGAGCCGACCTTGACGGGGAGCAATTCGATCCCCACCGGATTGCAGACAGCCGGATAGCCGATCTCGGTCTGCCACCAATGGTCGATCACCGGAACGCCAAGCGTGCGCTGCGCCCAGTGGATCGTGTCGGGATCGGCCCGCTCACCGGCCAGATAGAGAACGTTGAGGCAGGAAATGTCATAGTCCTTGATCAGCTCGCCCTTCGGATCATCGCGCTTGATCGCACGGAAGGCGGTGGGCGCGGTGAAAAAGCTGCGCACGTTGTGCTCGGAAATCACCCGCCAGAAGGTCCCGGCATCGGGCGTGCCCACAGGCTTGCCCTCAAACACGATGGTGGTGTTGCCGTGGATCAGCGGCCCATAGCAGATATAGCTGTGCCCTACGACCCAGCCCACGTCCGACGCCGCCCAGAACACATCGCCGGGATCGACGTTATAGACATTCTTCATCGTCCAATTGAGCGCGACCAGATGCCCGCCGGTCGGGCGGACAACGCCCTTGGGCGCGCCGGTCGTGCCAGAGGTGTAAAGGATATAGGCCGGATGCGAACCCTCAACCGCCACACAGTCCGCCGGGGCCACGCCCACTTGCGCCGCGTTCCAATCCACATCGCGGCCTTCGATCAGCGCAGCCGGCTTCTCTTGCCGCTGGAGGATCACGCAAAACTCGGGCTTGTGCTTGGCCAAGTCGATCGCGCCATCGAGAAGCGGCTTGTAATCCACAACCCGTCCCGGCTCGAGCCCGCAAGAGGCCGCGATAATCGCCTTCGGCGTCGCATCGTCGATCCGCACGGCAAGCTCGTTGGCCGCAAAGCCGCCAAAGACCACCGAATGCACCGCCCCGATCCGCGCACAGGCCAGCATGGCCACAAGCGCCTCAGGCACCATCGGCATATAGATGATGACCCGGTCGCCCTTGGTCACACCCTTCGCCGCGAGAGCGCCTGCAAAAAGCGCCACCTTGTCGCGCATCTCGGCATAGGTGAACTTGGCCTTCGCCCCGGTGATCGGGCTGTCATAGATCACAGCCATCTGCTCGGCGCGCCCGTTCTCCACATGGCGATCCAGCGCATTGTAGCAGGCGTTCACCTTGCCATCGGTGAACCACTCATAAAGAGGAGCCTTGCTGTCATCGAGCGCGCGGGAGGGCATCTCGACCCAGTCGATCGCCTTGGCAGCCTCCATCCAGAACGCCTCGGGGTCGGCCTGCCAAGCGCCATAGACCTCATCATATCCCATCGCAGTCTCCTCCACTGACCTTGGCAAGGGTGTTAGGGACTGCGCCGCTGTCGGGCAAGACAGTTACCGGTCACAGCGGCGGAATGGCGCGAAATATTTGCAGAACTTGCCGAAATCACCTGCAAATTTTTGCAAAGCACCTCAACTCAACAGCATTTCCGCAAAGCCACCCAATCTCTGCAAATCTGCAAACCGAGCTTTGCCAAGTCGCCGACTCATGACCGCTTCTTTTGGCCCGCAAATACTCCGGGGTGAATGGGCCGCAAGGCCCAGAGGGGCAGAGCCCCTTACCCGTAGTGCGCCACAGGCGTTCCAGCGATGGCCGACATATTGAGAAGGCCCCGCGGGGTGATCGACGGGGTGACGATATGCGCCCGGTTGCCCATCCCCATCAGGATCGGCCCGACCTCGAGGCCATTGCCCTTCATCTTGAGGATATTCCGCACCCCCGAAGCCGCATCGGAATTGGCGAAAACCAGCACATTCGCGGGCCCGACAAGGCGGCTGCCGGGGAAGATCCGCTCGCGCAGATCGACATCGAGAGCCGAGTCGACGTGCATCTCGCCTTCATAGATGAAATCGCGGGGCTGGCTGTCGAGGATCTCGAGTGCGCCGCGCATCCGGCGGCCGGTGTCGATGTCCATATTGCCAAACTGCGAATGCGAACACAGCGCGATATTCGGCGTGACGCCAAAGCGGCGCACATGGCGGGCACAGCCGATGACGGTCTCGGCGATCTGCTCGGGCGTAGGGCTCGGGTGAACCTGAGTGTCGGCGATAAAGAACGGCCCATCCTCAAGGATCATAAGGCTCAGCGCCGCCACAGGATGAAGCCCGCCGCGCCCGAGCACCTGATTGACGTAGTTCAGATGCCAGAGGAACTGCCCGAAGGTGCCGCAGATCATGCTGTCGGCCTCGTCACGATGCACCATGATCGCGGCAATGGCGGTCGTATTGGTCCGCATGACCGCCTTGGCGATATCGGGGGTCACGCCCTGCCGCGCCATCAGATCGTGGTAGGTGCCCCAATAGTCGCGATAGCGCGGGTCATTCTCGGGGTTCACGATCTGGAAGTCGGTCAGGGGTCGGATCTTGAGGCCGGCCCGTTCGCAGCGCCGCTCGATCACCTCGGGGCGACCGATCAGGATCGGCGTATCGGTGGTCTCTTCCATGATTGCCTGCGCCGCACGAAGCACCCGCTCGTCCTCGCCCTCGGCAAAGACGATGCGGCGGGTGGCGGTGCGGGCGGCCTCGAACACGGGCCGCATGATCATGGCCGAGCGGAACACCGAGCCATCGAGCTTTTGCTTATAGGCCGCCATATCCTCGAGCGGGCGCTTCGCCACGCCGGTTTCCATCGCCGCTTTGGCCACGGCACTGGCGACAACGCCGATGAGGCGTGGGTCAAAGGGCTTGGGGATCAGATAGTCGGCGCCAAAGGTCAGCTTCTCGCCGGAATAGGCGGCGGCGGCCTCGGCGCTTGTGGTGGCGCGGGCCAGCGCCGCGATGCCTTCGATACAGGCGAGCTTCATCTCGTCGTTGATCTCGGTCGCGCCCACATCCAGCGCACCACGGAAGATAAAGGGGAAACACAGGACGTTATTGACCTGATTGGGATAATCGCTGCGCCCCGTGGCGATGATCGCGTCGGGGGCTACGGCGCGGGCATCCTCTGGCGTGATTTCGGGCGTGGGGTTGGCCAGCGCGAAAATGATCGGGCGCGAGGCCATTTTGGCGACCATCTCGGGCGTTAGAACACCGGGGCCAGAGAGGCCGAGGAAGAGGTCGGCCCCTTCGATCACGTCCGACAGGCTCGCAGGCGTAGTCCCTTGGGCATAGTCGGCCTTCTGAGGCGTCATATCCTTCTCGCGGCCCTTGTAGACAAGGCCTTCAAGGTCGCAGAGCCAGACGTTCTCGCGCTTCACGCCGAGTTTCAGAAGCATATTCAGGCAGGCAATCCCCGCCGCGCCGCCGCCAGTGGAAACAACCTTGATATCCTCGAACGCCTTGCCGGCAACGTGCAGCGCATTGGTTGCGGCTGCGCCCACGACGATGGCGGTGCCATGCTGATCGTCGTGGAATACTGGAATATTCATTCGCTTACGGCAGATTTCCTCGACGATAAAGCAGTCGGGCGCTTTGATATCCTCGAGATTGATCGCGCCGAAGGTCGGCTCGAGGGCGCAAACGATATCGGCGAGCTTCTCAGGGTTGGGTTCGTTCAGCTCGATGTCGAAGCAATCGATATTGGCGAATTTCTTGAAAAGAACGGCCTTGCCTTCCATCACCGGCTTTGACGCCAGCGCGCCGATATTGCCAAGGCCCAAAACCGCTGTCCCGTTGGTGACAACGGCAACAAGGTTGCCACGCGAGGTATAATCGCTGGCCGTGTCGGGCATCGCCTTGATCTCGAGGCAGGCCTCGGCGACGCCGGGGCTATAGGCGCGGGCAAGGTCGCGGCCGTTGGCGAGCGGCTTGGTCGCACGGATCTCGAGCTTTCCGGGCTTGGGGAGGCGATGGTAGTCGAGCGCCGCCTGACGCAGGGATTCACGCTGATTGTCCGACACCGGGGCACCTCGCCGTTATTTAGTTTAACGTTAAACCAATTTGCTTCCCTAGTGGAAGCCCTGTTTGTCCATAAACGTTTTCACTGGATGCTTGCAAATCCAATCGCGGAGACGCAGGCTCGGCCTGCCATGACACAAGATGCCCCGATCCGCGCCGAAGTCTGTCTGCCGACCCGTAACCTGCGGGAAGATTTGGGTTTCTTCGGCAAAGTCCTGAAGATGCGGCTCGATATGATCTATCCGGCCGATAATCCGCAGATCGCCGTATATTCCGGCCATGGGCTGCGGGTGCGGCTCGATGCGGGGATCAAGGGCGAGCCGGGGCGCTTGCGGATTCTAACCGATGCGGTCGAAACTTTCGCAGAGGGCAAGCGCGAACTCACAAGTCCCGGCGGCACGATTGTCGAGCTCGACGAGCTCAATCCGCCACTCGTTTTGCCGGAAACACAGCATTCCTTTGTCGTCCGCCGCTTGGCCGACCAAGCCCCTTGGGTGATCGGACGGGCGGGGATGATGTATCGCGATCTCGGTCCCTCGCGCCTTGGCGGCGCGATGATCGCCAGTCATATCCGTATCCCCGATGGCGGGCCGGTGCCGGATATGGTGCATTTCCATAAAGTCGGGTTCCAGTTGATCTTCTGCTATCGCGGCTGGGTCGACGTGGTTTACGAGGATCAGGGGCCACCTATCCGTTTGACCGCCGGCGATTGCTTCATCCAACCGCCCGAGATCCGGCATCGTGTGCTCGAGGCCATGGGCCACGACGTGGGCACCGCCGACGGCCTCGTCGGTTTCCGCACCCGTGTCGCCATCGGTCGCTGGCAGGCCAAGAACGGGCTTCCCGTCACCTGCTATCCCGACAAGGCGGTGATCGCGGCCCTG
>JALRLK010000077.1 GCA_023254495.1 Marivivens sp.
TGTCGCGGATGATCGAGACGTCGAAGGGCTCCGAAACGCCTTCCCGGACCACGGTGATAACTATCTCCGAACCCACTGGCCCGCGCATCAGGTCAACCGCTTCGTCGAGCGTGAGGCCCATCAGGCTCTCGCCATCGACGGCGGTGATTAGGTCGCCCGACTGGATACCCGCAGCATCGGCAGGGGTTCCGTCCATCGGCGAGACAACCTTGACCCAGCCATCCTGCTGCGTGACCTCGATGCCGAGGCCGCCAAACTCGCCTCGGGTCTGGACGCGCATATCGTTGGCGTCGTCTGGGCTGAGGTAGGAAGAGTGTGGGTCGAGCGAGGTGAGCATCCCGTTGATCGCCGCCTCGATCAGTTTGGCGGAATCAACCTCTTCGACATATTGGGCGCGAATGCGCTCGAAGATATCGCCGAAGAGATCGAGCTGTTCGTAGACCGAGGTGTTGCGGTCGGCTTCCTGCGCGATCAGCGGGCCCGCGATCTGCGTGGTTGCCAGAAGACCAAGCACCGAGCCAGTTGCAGCGGCCAGGGCAAATTTCTTCATATCGAATCCTATCTCACTCATACGCGAACCATATCGCGGGGTTGACCGGACCTTGCCCCTCTCTGACCTCGAGATAAAGGGTCTCATTGGCTTGAGCGCCGCTGCCTTGGTCGGTTTCACGCAAAATTGCGTCAATGGCGGGGGATTCGCCACCCATCAGCCCGACGGGTGCGCCGACCGGTAGGATTTCGCCCGTTTCACCGAAGGTCTCGGCAAGGCCGGCAAGAACGAACAAGACGCCCGCCGCAGGCTCAAGGATGACAACACTGCCGTATGTCAGCAGCGGCCCCTGAAAACGCAGGGTCGCGGCAATGGGCGTCGTAACAAGAGCGCGGGACCGGGTGGCAATGACGATGCCGGGGCGGGACACGCCTGCAGCATCTGGCTCACCGAATTTTCTCAAGACCGTCCCGAAGACGGGCAGCGCGAGACTGCCGGTGGCAGTGGCTGAGGGCGCACCGTCCTGACCGACCGGCAGGTCGCCAAGCGACGAGGCGAAGGCATCGAGGGTTTCGGCGGAGGCGATCAATAGGGCCGTCTGAACCGGATCTTCGATGAAGCTCATCGGCAGGTCGGTGCGGTCTTGGATGGCGGTGGATAGGGCGGTGCGGGCCTCTTGTGCCCCGTCAAGCCCGAGTGCGAGGCGCCCTGCGGCGTCTTCTTGCAAGGCCTGCAGGATCGCCAGCTCGTCGAGTTGCGCCTTCAGCGCTTCGGCACGCGCTTGCAGTGCAGGGGTCACGTCGGCCAGAAGCATACCCGACCGCGCCGTTCCAGTGGGCCCGAGGGGATGCAACAGAAGGAGCGGCGCAGGCGCCCGACCCATCGTCTCTAGAACGCCGAGCAATTGGGCCACCTCGTCGCTTTTCGCGGCCAGCTCGGCTTCGAGGGCATGACGCCGGATTGCGGCACGGCGTAGGCCATCCCGTAGGGCCACTAGGCCCGCCTCATAGGCCTGAACCGTAGCGGTCAGTGCCGCCACCCGATCGCGCCCGCCCTCGGCGGCGGCAAGCAGGTCGGCGGCAGCGGCAAGCTGTTCTGCGGCCGCCTTCGCCGCCTCGGCAGGGCTATTCTGGGCCGCGAGCGGCGCGGCCCATAGCATGAAGAGAAGGGCAAGTGCCCGCTTCATCTGACGATCAGGCTCCGGCCGGTCATCTGGTTGGGCTGGCGCAGCTGCATCAGGTCGAGCAGCGTAGGCGCAAGGTCGGCCAATCGACCGTTACAGAGCGAAGCACCCTTGGGTCCGCCGTAGAGGATCACAGGAACCGGATTGAGCGTATGCGCGGTATGCGGCCCGCCCGTGACGGGATCGACCATCACCTCGCAGTTGCCGTGGTCGGCGGTGACGATCATCGCGCCGCCCGCCTTCTCAAGCGCGGCGACAACACGGGCAAGGCCCTGATCCACCGCCTCGCAGGCCTTGATCGCGGCCCCGAGATCGCCGGTATGGCCGACCATGTCGGGGTTGGCATAGTTCGTCACGATCAGGTCATAGCCCGCCTCGATGGCTCCGACGAAATGATCGGTGACCTTCCCGGCCGACATCTCGGGCTGAAGATCATAGGTCGCAACCTTGGGCGAAGGGGCCATATAGCGATCCTCGCCCGGCTCGGGCGCTTCCTTGCCGCCGTTGAGGAAGAAGGTGACGTGGGGATATTTCTCGGTTTCGGCAAGGTGGAACTGGGTCATACCCTGTTTGGCCACCCATTCGCCCAGCGTGTTGACGATCGCCTCTTTCGGGAAAACCGTGTCCATATAGGCGTTGTGCTGGTCGGAATACTCGGCCATTCCAAGCATCGCGTTCAGGCGGGGACGGCCCGCCACATCGAAAGCGGCGAAGGCCGGATCGCCGATGGCGGCGAGGATCTCGCGCATCCGGTCAGCGCGGAAGTTGAGGGCGAAAAGGCCGTCGCCCTCTTTCATCCCCGCGAAATCGCCAATGACAGTGGCGGGCAAGAATTCATCGGTCTTGCCATCCGCATAGCCCGCCTCGATGGCGGCGGTAGCGCTCTGCGCAGCAGGAGCCACGCCCCTGCCCTCGACCATCAGGCGATAGGCCTGTTCGACCCGCTCCCAGCGATTATCGCGGTCCATTGCGAAGTAGCGGCCTACGATGGTGACGATCTTGGCCCCCTCAGGCAAAGCGGTTTCCAGAGCCTCGACCTGCCCGACAGCCGATTTCGGCGCCACATCGCGCCCGTCGGTGATGGCGTGGATTGCCACGGGGATGCCAGCCTCGCGGATCACCCGCGCGGCTTCGGCGATATGCGCCTGATGCGAATGGACGCCCCCGGGCGAGGCAAGGCCGATAAGATGCGCGGTGCCGCCCGAAGCCTTCATCTGGGAGATGAAGCCTTGCAGCGCGGGGCGCTGGCCAAAGCTGCCATCTTCGATCGACAGGTCGATCTGCCCGAGGTCCATCGCCACAACGCGGCCTGCGCCGATGTTGGTATGGCCCACCTCGGAATTGCCCATCTGGCCGGTCGGCAGGCCAACATCGGGGCCATGGGTGATGAGTTCGGCATGGGGGCAGGTGGCCAAAAGCCGGTCGAAGGTCGGCGTATTTGCCAGAAGCGGGGCATTGGCGGCAGGGTCTTCGCGCTTGCCCCAGCCGTCGAGGATACAAAGAACAACAGGTTTGTGTCGGCTCATCACGGGCTCCATCGTTGCGCCCTTCTAGCGCCTAATTTCGCCAAGCGGAACCGTCAGCCAGAGCCGATCAGGGCGCCCGCTGCGAAAACAAGCGCGCCGCCGAGGACCACCTGGAACGTGGCCCGCAGGAACGGCGTTTCCATATAGCGGTTCTGGATCCAGACGATGGCCCAAAGTTCGACGAACACCACGGCAAAGGCGATGAAGGTCGCGGTCCAAAAGTTGGTGATGAGATAGGGCAGCGCGTGGCCGAGGCCGCCGACCGTGGTCATCACGCCGGCCGCGATCCCCCGCTTGAACGGCGAGCCACGGCCCGAGATCTGGCCATCGTCCGAGGCGGCTTCGGTAAAGCCCATCGAGATGCCCGCGCCGATCGAGGCGGCGAGGCCGACGAGGAAGGTTGTCCAAGTGTCCTGTGTGGCGAAAGCCGTGGCGAAGATCGGGGCGAGGGTAGAGACAGAGCCATCCATCAGGCCCGCAAGGCCCGGCTGCACCCATGTCAGAACGAACTGGCGGTGCGCCGCCTGCTCTTCTTCCGAGCGGGCATCATCCACCAGATGCGCCGCCTCCAACTCGCCCGCCTTGTGCTGATGTGAAGCCTCGGCGGCGGCGAGCGTGCCCAACAGCTTGCGCGTATCGGCATCGGTCGTGCGGGCGGCGGCGGCGAGGTAGAACCGCTCGGCATCCCGCTCCATCTGCGCGGCCTCTTCGCGGATTTTCGGCATGCTGAGGTTTTCTACTAGCCAGACGGGGCGGCGGGCGTAATAGCCCGAAACGTGTTCGCGCCGGATCAGCGGGATCACGTCGCCGAACCGCGCCTTGTGAACCTCGATGAGCCGCGCGCGGTGAACGTCCTCTTCCTGGGCCATTGCATTGAAGACAGCCGCCGAGGCCGGAAACTCGGCTTGAAGGCGTTGAGCATAGGAGCGATAGATCCGCGCGTCGTCCTCTTCCGAGGAAATCGCGAGCGCGAGGATCTCCTGCTCCGAGAGATCGCGGAAACGGCGGCGGAAGGTGGTTCCGGGGGTCATGGCACTGTCCTGAACTGCTTGTCTCAAAGCTAGTCAGGGAATCCCCGGGCGCAAGAGTGAACCGTTAGCCGAGCTCTTCCGCGATTGCGGCAAATATCTGGGCTTCTTCGGGATGCAGGTCGTCGCTGTCATCTCCCTCCGGCAACCCGTTGAGACCGTAGGCTATGGCCGCTTGCCGCGCATCATCCCACCAGATGCCACCGAGAAAGCCGTAGGCGATGGCAAAGTGGCCGATGAGCGGGCGTGGATAGATCGCGGGATTGTCGAGGGTCATGAGGCCCCAGCCGTAATCGCCGAAAACATCATCCGGCCGCTGAAGCCTGCCGACCGGAGCCCGCCAGAGCATCGAATTGACACCGTTTGGGAGAGCCTCTGCGAGCTGCAAGAGGCCGCTCATTGAGACCCGAAGCCCGCCTTGCGGCGAAAACCGCGAGAGGTGCTGGCCCGCTACACCCCCGTCTACGGCGATTTCTTTGCCGTCCGGCCCGACCGGACCGTTTGGCGCGACCGAGGTGTCGATCTGGGCAGCAAAGCCATCTTTGGTCTTTCGATAGAGCGGAAGCGCGGGCGTCCTCTCGGCCGGTGCAAGGCCAGACCAGTTGAAACCCGCCCGCACGCCAATCGGCCCGAGAACGAGACGCTGTGCAAGAAGGTCGAACGACTCTCCGATTGCGGTCTCGGTTGCCGCAGCGAGGAGAACGTAGCCTAGGTTGCAGTATTCGAAAGCTTGCCCCGGCAGGCGCTTGGCCCAAACCACCCCACCCTGTTCAGCAAGCCAGTCTTGAAGCGGGACATGGAAAGGGACGAGATATCCGCCCTCATCGGTGAGCCCCGCCGAATGGGAAGCCACCTCGCCGACAGTCACCGGGTGGTCTGGCGCCTTGGGGTGGCGAAAAAAGAAGCCGAGGAGTTCCTCGATAGGGATGTTGCCAGCCGTTTCGCCAAACTTGCCAATCAACCCGCGGGCCGCTGTCTGGCCGGTCACCCATTTCGAAATCGAGGCGCAGCGAAAGAGCCCGTCGGAGTCGGCGTGGATTTCGGGTTGGGTCCGGAGCGAGATTTGCCGTCCCTTGGGTGAGGAGAGGGCAATGCCGCACCATGCGAAGTCTTTCGCGAGGTCTCTCGCGACACGATCGGTAGAGATTGAGATCAATAAACCACCACGGAGCGGATCGATTTGCCCTCGTGCATGAGGTCAAAGCCGGTATTGATCTCGTCGAGGCTTAGGGTGTGGGTGATCATCGGGTCGATCTCGATCTTGCCCTCCATATACCAGTCGACGATCTTCGGTACGTCCGTGCGCCCCCGTGCGCCGCCGAAGGCCGTGCCGCGCCAGCTGCGACCGGTGACAAGCTGGAAGGGGCGCGTCGAGATTTCCGCACCAGCCGGAGCCACGCCGATGATGATCGACTCGCCCCAGCCCTTGTGGGCGCTTTCCAGAGCGGTGCGCATGACCTTGACGTTGCCTGTGGCGTCAAAGGTGTAATCGGCGCCGCCCTTGGTGAGGTTCACCAGATAGGGCACAAGATCGCCCTCAACCTCAGTCGGGTTGACGAAATCGGTCATGCCGAAGCGTTCGGCCATCGCTTTCTTCGAGGGGTTAACATCGACGCCGACGATTTGGTCGGCCCCGGCAAGGCGCAGGCCCTGTATGACGTTGAGGCCGATCCCACCGAGGCCAAAGACGATGGCGCGGCTGCCGATCTCGACTTTGGCGGTGTTGATCACCGCGCCGATGCCGGTCGTCACGCCGCAGCCGATATAGCAGATCTTGTCGAAGGGCGCGTCGGGGCGGACCTTGGCAAGCGCGATCTCGGGCAGGACGGTGTGGTTGGAGAAGGTCGAACAGCCCATGTAGTGCAGGATCGGCGTGCCATCGAGCATCGAGAAACGGCTCGTACCATCGGGCATAAGGCCTTGGCCTTGGGTCGAGCGGATCGACTGGCAGAGGTTGGTTTTCGGGTTGAGGCAATATTCGCACTCGCGACATTCGGGCGTGTAAAGCGGGATCACGTGGTCGCCGGGTTTGAGGCTCGTCACACCGGGGCCGACTTCGAGCACCACGCCCGCGCCTTCATGGCCAAGGATCGCGGGGAATAGGCCCTCGGGATCGGCACCGGAAAGGGTGAACTCGTCGGTGTGGCAAATGCCGGTGGCCTTTACCTCGATCAAGACCTCGCCGGCCTTCGGCCCTTCAAGGTTGACGTCCATGATTTCAAGCGGCTTTCCAGCGGCCAAGGCAACAGCGGCACGAGTTCTCATAATATATCCTCCCGACAATTTCCGCCGAGCCTAGCGCTCCCGCGGGGCGCAAGACAACTCTGCTTGCGTCCGCTCTTGCCTGAAACGCGTCACAAGGCCGATAGTCGGCCTATGACCCTTCGGTTTGCCTCTCTTGCCCTGATGCTTCTTGCGGCCTGCGTGGCCGAGCCGGCGTTTCGCGGGCCGCCGGTCCCCGAACCGGCCGACGACAGCTGCGAGGCGCGCCCGCACGCGGGCCTGATTGGTGGGCCGGCCGCCGCACTTGAGAAGGTGCTGATTCTGGGGCGCGTGCGGGTCATCCGACCCAATACCCCGGTGACGATGGATTTCGTGCCCGAGCGGATCAATTTCGATCTTGATGGGGCTGACGTGATCCGGCGCATCTGGTGTGGCTGAAAAACAAAACCCTCGGGCAGAGCCGAGGGTTCTTGCCGCAAATTCCCGGTGCCGCAGCTTTGGGTGGGGGCTGTTGCGCCACGACACCGGGTATTTGTGGTTGTAGTGTGAAGCTGAGGGCCGACTGCGGCGCGCAAATGGCGTCTTGATGTTTTGCATTGGGTCATTGTGTGGCGGAAACAGGGCGGGCTTGATTTGCGCGGAGTTTGGCGCAACTCTGAAACAATGACGATCCAGCCACCGATCCCTCTCACAGGCGTTCTGCAAGATCAGGTGGCCTTTCACCGCACCGAGCTTGGCGTGATCCTCGGGCTTTACGGTCGAATGGTCGCCGCCGGCGAGTGGCGCGACTACGGTATTTCCTGCCTGCGCGATGTGGCGGTTTTCTCGGTTTTCAGACGCACAGCCGAGACGCCACTTTATCGGATCGAAAAGCGGCCAAGCCTGCGGATGAAACAGGGCCAATATGCGCTGATTGGCGCCGAGGGTCAGGTGCTCAAGCGGGGCAACGATCTGCGGCAGGTGCTTGCCATCCTCGAGCGCAAGCTGATCCGCGTGGTCGACTGATCAAGGACGCCGTCGCGCGATGATTGCGCCATCGCCCTTGGCGGCGATGCGGGCGCAGGCTTCCGCGAAATCCTCTTCGACAACCGCCATGTGGGTCGCGTTGGCGTGGATCATGCGATCGGTGCCGGTCATCATGGCCACATGCCCCTTCCAGAAGATTAGATCGCCGCTTTGAAGGGATTCGTCTTTTGCGATTGGCTCGCCCACTCCGGTGCTCTGCATATCGCTATCGCCGGGGCACGGGATGCCGCAAGCCAGAAGCGAGGCCTGAACGAGCCCTGAGCAATCGAGACCGAAGGTTGAGTTTCCGCCCCAGAGGTAGGGCGCTCCGAGATGCAAGCGAGCGACCTCGACCGGATCGCTGAAACGGTGTGCAACGGGGCCGAGATGAACCAACGGGATGTATCCAAGTGATGTTTTGGCGTAGCGATCCTCGATCTGGCCGACTGCAACAGCGGCGCCGTATGGTAGGGACAGGCGGTCGGGAGATTTGAAGTCGGGCCGCTTATAGGCGTTGGTCGCGCGGGCGATGACCCGGTGGGTCGGCGCGGCGGCTTTGGCGTCAAGCGCGGCGCTTGCCAGATAGCCGACATAGCCATCCGGTGCCTGAACGAAACTCCAGCCCTCGAGATCTTCGAGGACACGCACCTTCGCGCCATAGAGCAGCTGCCTGTCGCGCGGCCCGTCGGGCGCTTTCAGGAGGTCGGCAACCGAAACAGCGACGAATGAAGGAGTGCCTTCAACATAGGCCACTGCGGCGACCACGCCCTCAAGCTCGGCCGCAGCGACGCGGCCATTGGCGGGCGTCGTCCGACGGTCCATCACAATCCCAAAAGGTCGGGAAGCGCCTCGAACAAGGCACGCGCTCCTTGCCCCACCCCGCCTTTCGGCCGCCCCGGCGCGGCGGTTGCCTGCCAGCAGAAGATATCGAAATGGGCATAGGGCACCGAGGCAAAGCGGCGCAGGAACAGAGCGGCGGTGATCGCCCCCGCCATGCCGCCGCCCGGCGCATTGTCGAGATCGGCGATGCCGGGCTCGATGAGCGCCTCATAGGGATCATGGAACGGCATCCGCCAGACCGGATCGCGGACGCTCTGGCTTGCTTTGGAGATCGCCGTTCCGGCGCTGTCGCTGTCGGTGAAGAACGGCACGACATCGGGGCCAAGCGCCACGCGGGCTGCGCCGGTGAGGGTCGCCATCGAGATCATAAGATCAGGCTCCGCTTCGGACCCGAATGCCAGTGCATCGGCCAGAACGAGGCGGCCTTCGGCGTCGGTATTGTTGATCTCGACCGTCAGGCCCTTGCGGGATTTCAGGATATCGCCGGGCCGGAAGGCATTGCCGCTGACCGCGTTTTCAACGGCCGGGATCAGGACGCGCAGGCGGATCGGCTGGGCGGTGGCCATGATCATCCGTGCAAGGCCAAGGACGGTCGCCGCCCCGCCCATATCCTTCTTCATCAGTGCCATCGTTGCGGCAGATTTCAGGTCAAGGCCACCGGTATCAAAGCAAACCCCCTTGCCGACAAGTGTCAGGCTCGGCCCCTCGCTGCCCCAATTCATATCTATCAGCCGGGGCGCCCGGGTTGAGGCGCGTCCGACGGTGTGGATCATCGGAAAGTTCTGGGCAAGGAGATCGTCGCCGCGGATGACGTTGATCGAGGCGCCGAATGTCTCGGCCAGTTGTCGTGCGGCGGCCTCTAGTTCTTCCGGCCCCATGTCTGACGAGGGCGTGTTCACAAGGTCGCGGGTCAGAAATTCGCCAGCAGCAATCGCTTCGATCCGCGCCGCATCGACACCTTCGGGGGCGATCAGCCGGGCCTTGGGGGCGTCTTTCTTGGCGTAGCGATCGAAAGTGTAGCCGGCCAGAAGCCAGCCGAGCGCGGCCTCGTTCAACTCTTCAACATCGAGATTGGACTGAAGCCGGTAGGTGCCCTTTGGCAGCGATGCCGCGGCGGTGGCAATGGCGAAACGGTTGCGTCTGCGCGCACCGGACGCGCCAAGCCCGACAAGGGCCCGAGAAATTTTGCCGCTCTTTCCCGGCAGGACAACCACCGATCCTGATTTGGCCGCAAAGCCGAGCATGCGCGCCCATGCGGCCTCGTTTTCCGGCAGATGGGCCAGCGTGTCGTCCAGAGTGTCCGGGGCGACCACAAGGAGCGAAATTGCATCGGCGGTATCGGGGGCAAAGGTGGGGGTCATGGTCTGTCCTGCGTGAGTTGACATAACTCTAGACCATGCAACTGCCGCCGCAAGGGTGGGCTAGCTGCAGTAGGGCCAGATGCCGACGGGCGCCCGATCTTCGACACGGCGCAGCCGCGCCAGTGTTGCCCCGATTGCATGAGGGTTTTCGCTTTCAAGAGCGCCCTTCAGGGCATCTGCCGCTTCGACGATCGGCACCAGACCGATTTGCTCCGACAGATCCCGAAGAACCCCGAGGGTGCCCAGAATTTCAAGATGGCGGCCCTGTTCGTGGCGCGCCTCAACAAGGACCGCGAGCTTCGTGATGCAGTCGAGATCCTCGTTAATCCGTTTCGCCGCCTGCTTGCGCCCAAGGCGAGCGTAAAGCTCGGCCAGTTTCACGCGATCGGCATCAAACCTGTCGGTCACCCGAAGGAGGGAAATAGAGGATTGGATGCGGCACCCAGAAGGGTCAGGAGATTTGCTTTGCATATCCCCCAGATAAAGGGTCAAGGTTTTCAAGGTATTTCCGCTGCGTCGTTTTACCTCTCGAAATTCGTGAAAATGCTGCCTATCAAGCAGGGAAGCAACCACAGGAAAGGCCATGAAAATCGCACGACCCCTACCTGAGTACCTCTCCCGCCGTTACCTTGGTTGGAAGGCAACATCCTATGCCGAGAACCGCAGCTGGTATCGCCGCCTTGCCGAAGGCGGGCAGCATCCGCGCGCGATGGTGATTTCCTGTTGTGACAGCCGGGTTCACGTCACCTCGATCTTTGGCGCGGATCAGGGCGAATTTTTCATTCACCGCAATATCGCCAATCTGGTGCCGCCCTATGAGCCGGATGGCGAGCCACACGGCACATCGGCGACGGTGGAATTCGCCGTGACCTCGCTCAAGGTCGCGCATCTGATAGTTCTGGGCCATTCGAGCTGCGGCGGGGTCAAGGGGTGCTACGATATGTGTTCCGGCCATGCGCCCGAGCTCGACAAGAAATCGAGCTTTGTTGGTCGCTGGATGGATATCCTCCGTCCGGGTTTTGAACGCCTCACCCCCGGCAGCGATGAGGAACGCACCCGCCAGCTTGAGAAAGAAGCGGTGATTGTCTCGCTTGAGAACTTGATGACCTTCCCCTTCGTCAAAGCGGCCGTCGAGGACGATATGCTGAGCCTCCACGGCCTGTGGAACGACATCGGCGAAGGCGGCCTTGAGTATTACGATGGCGAGACCGGAGCTTTCGCTCCGATCTGATCAGGCTTTGCGTTTCGCGAAGTAGTGGTAAGCTCCCCAACAGCGAATGGTGAGTTTGGCGATGAAGAGCCGTCTCGCGGTAATCATGGTGGCCGATGTTGTCGGCTATTCGCGCATGATGGCCGAGGACGAAGAGGCCAGCATCGTTGCGGTGCGCGACCTCAACGAAACCTATGTTCGCCCCCATTCCACCAACCACGGTGGCGAGATCCTCAAGCGGATGGGCGATGGCTGGATCATTGCCTTCGGCTCGGTCCATGCGGGCATCTCCTGTGCGCTCGAGCTTTTGCAGACGCTGAGCGGCAACGAGAACCTCAAGATCAGGATCGGCGCCCATATCGGCGAGATCGTCGAGGATGACGAGGATTTCTACGGCGCGTGGGTCAACCTTGCTTCGCGGCTGCAAGGGCAGGCGCCGCCGGGCGGGATGATGGTCTCGCAAGATCTTTTCCGCCAGCTGACCGGACAACTTGCGGCGCAGTTCGAGGATGCGGGTTCGTTTGATCTCAAGAACATTCCCTATCCGGTGCAAGGCAACCAGTGGCGGCCCGCCCAGAAGAAAAAGGGCAATGCCGCCAAAGGCGAGGTGCCGACGGTCCTTGTTGAGGAGTTTGACTTCGCACCGGCCACCGACGGTATCAGGTCTCACGCCGAGGAGCTGCGCGGGCAGATCCTGATGAACCTCTCCCGCCGGACAGGTATCAAGACGATCGAGCGCGCGGGCGACGGGATCAAGACCGTCTATCGGATTCGGGGCCGCCTGAGGGTCTCGGGTGCTAAGGCGCGGATGAATGTGTCGATGGCGCTCTGCGAGACCGGCGAGACCCTTTTCTCGCGCAACTACGATGGTGACATTACGGATATCTTCGAGTTTGGCGATCAGATCTCGGCCAAGATCAACGCCGATCTTCGAATCCAGATCAACGCCTATGAAGCCAACCGACTCGAGGCCCTTGCCGATGACGAGCTAATTGTTTCCGAACTACGGTCTCGTGCGGCGCGTAATTTCTATCGGGCAACCTATACCAGTTGGCTGCGCGGGCTGGAGCTTATGGAGCGGGCCGTCGAGCTTGCCCCCGACGATCCCATGTCCTTTGGTATGCTTGCGGTCGGGGATGTGATGCTGCACGCGACAAGCTATGAGCCGATGCCTCAAGAGCGGATCAAGCAGCTTGAAGATGGGCTCAATCTCGCCATCAAGCAGGCGCCCAAGGTCGACTTCCTTTATACCGCGCGATCAAATCTCAACGGCCTGATCAAGGGGGATGGCGACGCGGCCCTGCGCGACGCCGAAAATGCCCTCGCGCTCAACCCCACCTATCTGATCGGCTTTGGGTTGCTAGCGACAGCGCTGATCCTGAAGAATGATCTTACTCGAGCGATCGAGAGGCTGGAATATTCCATGACGCTTTCCAGCGACGATCCACTCGAGGCCGAGCGGACCTTTCCTTTGGCGGTCTGCTATTACCTGACCGGTCAATTCGACAAAGCTAGGGCGGTGACCGAAGCCCTCGCCCATGCCAACAAAGACAACAGAGTTCTGCAGAAGCTGCTTGGGATGGTTCTGAGAGAACTTGGCGACGAGACTGGCGCCGCCAAACAGGAAAAGATGGCAGAAAGCCTGACCTTCGTGCCCTCGATCCAGTCACTCCGCGTGCTCCTTCCCCAAGAACACGCGGCATTTGCTGACGAGCTGTACTCGGTGACCCGAGCCTAGCCCTTCTTCAGGCAGCGCTGGCCCAGAACCTCGGCAATCTGCACGGCGTTGAGCGCGGCGCCCTTGCGGAGGTTGTCCGAGACGCACCAGAAGTTGATGCCGTTCTCGACCGTGACATCCTGACGGATGCGGCTGATGAAGGTGGCATAATCGCCCACGCATTCGATCGGGGTGACGTAGCCGCCGGCCTCGCGCTTGTCGACAACCATGATGCCCGGCGCTTCGCGCAGGATATCGGTGGCTTCTTCCCAGTCGAGGAACTCTTCAAACTCGACGTTGATCGATTCCGAGTGGCCGACGAAGACCGGGACGCGCACGCAGGTCGCGGTGACCTTGATCGACTTGTCGAGAATTTTCTTGGTCTCGGTGACCATCTTCCACTCTTCCTTCGTGTCGCCGCTGTCGAGGAACACATCGATATGCGGGATCACGTTGAAGGCGATCTGCTTGGGATAGACCTTGGGGGCCACTTCCTGACCGGGGACATACATGCCCTTGGTCTGGTCCCACAGCTCGTCGATGGCTTCTTTGCCGGTGCCGGAGACAGACTGATAGGTGGACACGACAACGCGCTTGATCTTGGCGCGGTCATGCAGGGGCTTGAGCGCCACAACCATCTGCGCGGTCGAGCAGTTGGGGTTGGCGATGATGTTCTTGTTCTTGTAGCGCACGACATCGTCGGCGTTCACTTCGGGAACGATCAACGGGATCTCGGGATCGTAGCGGTAGAGCGACGAGTTATCGATCACCACGCAGCCCTGGCTCGCGGCCTTGGGCGCATAGATCTTGGTCGCGTCCGAGCCGATGGCGAAAAGCGCGATATCCCAGCCGGTGAAATCGAAGGTGTCCAAGTCTTGGGTCTTGAGGGTCTTTTCGCCAAAGCTGACTTCGGTGCCGAGAGATTTGCGCGACGCAAGCGCTGCGATCTCATCAACCGGGAACTCGCGCTCGGCGAGGATGTTCAACATTTCGTGGCCCACATTGCCCGTGGCGCCGACGACGACGACTTTATAGCCCATTGGCCTTGCTCCTTACTTGGGTCGCGCGCCCTATAGCGGCTGCGGCCCTTGAGGAAAAGGGGCCGCGTCAGTCTGTCCTGTCTTTGGCGAAGAGATAGGCGGCAAGGCCACACAGCACCAGAACACCGAAAAAAGCGAAGAGCGCTTGGTAAGGGGCTGCGGCCGCAACATCGGGGCCGGAGGCGGCCTTGAAGATGCGGCCCGTGACCATCTGCATGACGCCGACACCACCGATGCCGAAGAGGTTGAGGAGCGTCACGCCACGGCCCGTCAGGTGCGGCGGGAAGAAGGCCCGCCCATGCGCGACGATCACCGGGAACGAGGCGCCCGCCGCGCCGATCACGGCCAGAAGGGCGGCCGAGAGCCAGATGTTCTTGTCGGCCACGGCATAGAGGGCAAAGATCGCTACGGCCCCCATCAGGTTGCCGATGAAAATCACCCACTTGCGGGTTTTGAACAGGCGGTCGAGCGGGCCATAGGCGAAATTGCCCGCGACCATCGCGAGGCTCATCACCAGCGTGACCGAGCCAATCATCCCTGCGTCCGCGCCAAAGACATCGCGGGTATAAGGGCCGGCCCAAAGGCCGCGCAGACCGGCGGCAGGAGCGTAGTTGACCAGCATCATCGCAAGGATCGGCCAGATGACCGGCATCTTGAGAAGGTCGAGCACCGAGCCGCGATGTTCGGAGACGACCTTTTCGGGATCGCGGACGGTGAGCCAGACGAGCAGCGCAACAACGAGCGTCAGGGCAGAAAGCCCCCACATCGTCCCGCGCCAGCCGAAGGCTTCGACAGCCCAGGCGGTCGGGGCGGAGCTGACGATATTGCCGAGCGAGCCGAAGCCGATGGTCGCTCCGGCCAGCGTGGCGAAGATGGCGGCAGGATAGACCCGTGCAAAGATGAAATAGGCGGCCATGAGAACCGGCGAGCAGCCGATGCCAATAAGCGCCATCGCCAACGAGATATGCCCCGGCGTCTGGGCGAGGGCAAAGACCGCCGCGCCCCCTGCGCCGCCGAGGGCAAACAGGCCGGCCGCCGTCTTGCGCGGACCGACGGAATCGAGCGCCGCGCCAACGGGAATCTGCATAGCGGCAAAGATCAGGAACCACAGGCCCGAGGCGCTGGCGAGGTCTTCGGGTGTGGCCCCGAGGTCGGTCGACAGCGCTGGTGTGAGGACAGCGAGGAAGGCTCTGTAGAACTGGCTCAGCACATAGGCCGCAACCAGAGAAATAATCCCGATACGCATTCAAAGTCCTCCCGCCGCTCTCGTTACACGGGCGGCGGGGCGGTGCAAGTGCCACGCTCAGAGTGCGCGGCTATGTCGTCCTTCCGGCATCGAATAGGCATCGACCTCTTGCGCCGCGAGGCGCGCGATCAGCCGGGCATCTTCGTCGAGCGAGATCCGGTGGCCGGTCACGCGGATCTGATCTTTGAAACGCTCGCGCTGAGCAGCCTCATTCGACCGGTCCAAGTTTATAGTTAGTGCATATTTGGGCTCTGATCCATTTGTATGATGGTTTCAGGAGCGGGTGGACAGACTACGACGACGAACCTGCGGAAGACCGCAAACGCCGCTAATTTCCAGATTTTCGGGAAATGGTCGGAGCGAGAGGATTCGAACCTCCGACCCCCTGCTCCCGAAGCAGGTGCGCTACCAGGCTGCGATACGCTCCGACCGTGGCGTGCGGGGTAAACCGAACCGGCGGAATTGACAAGGCGTTATTTGTCGGAATCTGCGCCCTTGGTGCGATCCACAAATGCACCGATCCTGAGGTTGGTACCGGTTTCCGTTCGGCTTCTGGTTTGAAGTACCGGCCGCTTGCTCGATGCCCCTCTCGTCCCTTCGCGAAGGACGATGTAAAGGCCGCTCGCTATGATGATCGCAGCGCCAAGTCCGGTATAGAGATCGACCGATTCCGAGAAGATGAAATAGCCAAAGATGGCCGCCCAGATGATCTGGGAATACTGCATCGGTGCAACGACGATCGCCTCACCCGATTTGTAGGCGCCGATGATGATAAGGCCGGCGGCCGAGCCCAGTATCGCCATGATGGCGACAAGCCCGATATGGGCGGCGGGCATCGGTTCGTAGACAAAGGCCAGAGCCGCACCCATGACGAAGAAGTTGGCCATCATCGGATAAAGCATGATGACAATTGGCCGCTCGTCACTGCCGATGCGGCGCACGACGACCGAGGCGAAAGAGCCGCCGATCGCCGCAACTATGGCCGCCAGATGGCCAAGGCCAAGCTGCGTCTCGCCAGGCCGCAGCGTGATCACCACGCCGATCAGGCCAACGACGATGGCGATGGCACGGCGAATGTGGATGCGTTCGCCGAGGATCGGAATCGCGAGCAGTGTGATGAGAAGGGGCGAGGCGAAGAGGATCGTATAGGTCTGCGCCAGCGGCAGGACCGAGAACGCATAGAAGGCGGTCACACCCGTTATAAGCGTTGCCACAGTCCGCGCCGCCATCCAGCCGGGGTGAACGGGGCGCAGGGTTCCGGACGACTGGTCGCGCATGATCATCAAGACGGCGAGCGGAAAGCTGAATAGCGTCGAGAAGAAGATCGTTTGCACCGGGGAATAGTCGCCACCGAGAAACTTCACGATCACGTCGTTGGTCGCATAGACGGCAAAGGCGAGGAGGGCGAGCAAGGCCCCTCTGACATTATGGTGCATCGGACTTCCGGCTGGTTAGCGCTATCACCTTTTAGACGCGACACCCGCCAAAAGAAAAGCCCCGCCGAGGCGGGGCTTTCTGTTTGATGTGGTCGCCGTCAGAGGCTGGCGTCGAGCGCTGCGATAACCGCGTCGCCCATGGCCGAGGTCGAGACCGGTGATCCGGACTCGGGGCCCATCAGGTCGGCGGTGCGGAGACCATCGGCCAGCACCTTCTCGACGGCCTTCTCGAGGCGGTCGGCCTCGGCCCCCTGATCGAAGCTGTAGCGCAGCGCCATGGCGAACGACAGGATGCAGGCGATCGGGTTGGCCTTGCCTTGGCCGGCGATATCCGGGGCCGAGCCGTGGACGGGCTCGTAAAGCGCCTTGGGGCGGCCGTTGGCCATCGGCGCACCGAGCGAGGCCGAGGGCAGCATACCGAGCGAACCGGTGAGCATGGCGGCAAGATCCGACAGCAGGTCGCCAAAGAGGTTGTCGGTGACGATCACGTCAAACTGCTTGGGCCAGCGGGTGAGCTGCATGGCGCCGGCGTCGGCATACATATGGCTGAGCTGAACGTCGGGGTATTCCTCGTCGTGGACCTTCTGGACCACCTCGCGCCACAGAACGCCCGATTCCATCACGTTGGCCTTTTCCATCGAGCAGACCTTATTGCCGCGGCGGCGGGCCAGTTCAAAGGCCGAACGCGCAACGCGGCGGGAGATTCCCGGGCGAGCTGTTCGAGCGGCTGTTCGACCGGGCGTCGTTCCTGCCGTCGCTGGAACCGGAGCAGCGCGCGCGCTATGAGGAAGCGCACCGCTACGCGGCGCGCTTCTGTCGCCGGCTCGAGGA
>JALRLK010000091.1 GCA_023254495.1 Marivivens sp.
ATTGAGGCCCATGCATTCAAAATCTCGCGGGACGCAGAGCTAGACATGGATCATCACGACGTCTCCAAAACGATGGTGGATCGAGTGCGCCGCGGTCTGGAGGATCGGAGTGGGGGAGAGGATGACAATCAAGATGCCCACCACACCCGCAATACCCAGTGTTCTCAGTGCGAAAACTCGCCCAAAACGATCGACGAGACGACCTCCAGAAAATCGGGTAATCACCATAGCTAACGTCATGATGGCGAAGGTAATACAGTCAGAGATCTGCTAATAGAAAAGAAAACGGTAACCTTCTTTCAAAATGACCGAATCCAATCGCGACACACTCATGGCACCGGCTGCACACTTGCCTCTGCTATAGCTGGAGGGATTGCAGACGGCATGGAAATTTCCAAAGCGGTTGGTAGAGCTATTGCTTACGTCCTAGAAGCAATCAGGACAGCGCCAGGCCTAGGCGCAGGACATGGCCCCCTTAATCATGGCCTCACAACAAAACCTTTCCAAATTTGATCTGGAAAGAGCAACTAATAGATATGATTTTGTAATGAGTTTCTGAATCAAAACGCTAATCACCCTCTGGCAGCCTTTAATTCCAACCCTGCCAAACCAGAATTTACTGAAGATTTTCTTTTCACCAATAAGATAGGCTTACGGTCTGCCGCCCGAAATTCTTAAGTTGGCACCTGCTGTCCAAGACGCCTGTTCAGACAACAACCACACAATCCCCGTTGCTACCTCTTCGGGTTCGCCAACCCTTCCCATCGGTATACCCGGCCCCTGGCTTTCCAATTTTTCTGGAGGCGGCATATCGGTGCGAGTTAGACCTGGCGAAACAGTATTTACTCGAATTCCAATCCGGGCCAACTCAACGCCAAGGCCAATTCCCAGTGAGTTTACGGCGCCTTTTGAAACAGCGTAGAGAACATTCTCCCCGCCCCCACCCTGAGTAGCGGCGCCTGACGATACATTGACAATTGCTCCACCCCCCACCTTCAGCATCCGCGGAATTGCTGCCTGAATACACATCATGTAGCCAATGACGTTAACCTTCAGCACATCCTCCATATCTTGGAGACTTACATTTGAAAAAGACCCTCGTGGACCTACAATACCCGCGTTATTGACTAGAGCATCAAGTCGGCCCCAGGTCCGATCTAATGTCTCAAACATTGTTTGGACAGCTGCCGGATCACCTGTATCAGCTTGGATAGTGATTGCTTCGCCGCCCGCGGCTTGAATAGTAGAAGCCGTCGCTTCTGCCGCTACCTGATCGTTTCGAAAATTAATAACAACTCGCCAACCTTGAGCAGCTAACATCCTCGCCGATGCAGCGCCTATCCCACGACCACCACCTGTGACTACTACTACCCTGCCAGCCATTTTGACCTCCCAATCGAACCACTGATCTAGGATACAATACAGCCTTCATGCGGTCACATGGTTGAAGGGGGCCTTGTCCGCGGGCTGAGTTCAGGGCATGACGATAGATTAAAATTTTAGGAGAAAGTATCGATGCGGTTTCCAGAAATACTGCTTTCTGCAGCAGTTGGAGGTGTTATCGGCTTCGCGGCAAGTGAGTACGCAGGCAGTCTAACAAGCTCCCCCCCTCAGGAAACCAACACTAAAGATGCAGTTTCTATGCAGCTTTCCGATCTAGGAATTACTAACAAAAGTTCTTTGGAGGACATTATTTCCATAGAGGTTTCTAAATTTCTGAACGAAAAACCCGAAGCCGTCGTTGCTGCCCTCGAAAAATACCAGGAAAACCAGGCGAAGATTGCGGAAGTTGAGCGGGTAAATACCTTACGCAGTCTTAAAGATGCCTTGCTTAACCAATCAAATGATCCCTCTCTCGGCGCTACCGCCGCAGAAGCCGACGTCACCCTTGTGGAATTTTTTGATTACCGTTGTGGCTACTGTAAGCGGGTACTTCCAAGTGTTATGGAATTGGCTAAGTCTGACAAAAAACTCCGTATCGTGATGAAGGAATTCCCAATTCTAGGCCCAGATTCATTGACAGCGTCCATTATTTCGTTGGCCTCGAACATGGTAAATCCTGATAAATACGGTGATTTACACGATCGTCTAATGCAACATCAGGGCCCCTACGACGAGGCAACATTACTGGCAATTGCAGCAGATGCTGGCTACGATCCCTCAAAGATTCAGGCTGCAATGACCGATAAATCCCTGAACTCTCAAATCCAGAATGCTCGCGCAATTGCTGAGGCATTAAATATCCGCGGCACGCCAGCGTTTATTATAGGCGACAAAATTATTCCCGGCGCAGTTCCGCTTCAACAACTTCGTTCGGCTATCGAGGAAGCTAGGGCTAATTCTTCTAATAAAAGCTGAACCCAACCAATCTCAGGTGGCGTTAGCACGCCCAATAGTTACCCCGCCACAAATAAACAGCACCTGTCCTGTCACGAAGCTAGAGCGATCATCGATCAGGAATGCAACACCATTGGCAATGTCGTCAGGTGTTCCAAAGCGCTGTACTGGAATTCGTTTCCTGTAAGCCTCCCATGCTGGAGACCCCTCTCCATACACTTCCTTGAGCATGTCGGTTTCAATTGGACCAGGTCCAATAGCGTTAGATGTAATGCCGTAAGACCCTAATTCTTCTGCCCAGGTCTTAGTAATACCCACAACGGCGGCCTTGGTCGCAGAATATATTGTCTGCCTTGCAGCGCCCAAGGCCGAACGGCTAGCTATATTTACGATCCTGCCAAAACCTGCTTTTTTCATTCCAGGTACGAGGGCACTAGTAATTTCAATATATGAACGGACGTTAACCGACATCAGTCGATCAAACGTTGCTGCATCAGCCTCTTCCAAATCGTGGGTAGCAACAAGGCCCGCACAATTAACAACCCTCGTAATTTCCCTTCCATCCAGTGCCCATGCCATCGCTTGTGAGACATCCGCAGAATTTGAAAGATCAACCTTCCGGAATTCGGCAGCGACCTCAAGGCCGCTTGCCTGACCGATATCCTCGATGACGGGCTGTCGATGGTCTATTCCTTCTTCGACCCTGACCGTGAGGGCGACAGCCTTGGCACATATGTGATCCTCGATCACATCGAAATCGCGCGGGATCTCGGATTGCCTTACGTCTATCTCGGCTACTGGGTGCCGGGCAGCCCGAAGATGGGCTACAAGGCCAAGTTCGATGCGCTCGAGGTCTATTCGCGCGGGCGCTGGCGCCCGATGCACAATCCGGCAGAATTCGAGGAGGATGTTCACCCCCTCTCGGTCGAGCCTATCGCCGAACAGGTGGCCAAGATCGTCCTGCCCGACACCAGACCCGCAACCCGTGCCTTAATAGCAAAAGCCCCGGCCGCTGAACGACCGGGGCTTTCGTTTTAATTGGATCGGGCCTAGTTCAAGAGCGCCGGAACAATCGTGACGACCTGCGGCACAAGCGCCAAGAGGACGAGGCCCAGCACCTGTATGAGCACGAACGGCACGATCCCGCGATAGATATGCGCGGTGGTGACTTCCTTCGGCGCCACCCCCCTCAGATAGAAGAGCGCAAATCCGAAGGGCGGCGTCAGGAACGAGGTCTGCAGGTTCACGGCCACCATGATTGTAACCCACTTGGGATCGAAGGATCCGCCATAGATGACCGGGCCCACAATCGGGATCACGATGTAGATGATCTCGAGGAAGTCGAGCACGAAGCCGAGGATGAACAGAACCAGCATGACGATAAGGAAAGCCGTCCATTCGTTCGAGAAGCTGCGCAGGAAGTCCTGAATATAGTGCTCGCCGCCGAAGGAGATGAGCACGAGGTTCAGAAGCTGAGAGCCGATCAAAATGGTGAAGACCATCGACGTGACCTTGGCCGTCTCGCGCACCACGGGCGCCAGAACGCTTTCCTTGTAGAGATACCAGCAGCTCCAGAAGATGCCGAACATCGCATAGAGGAAGGCGCCGAAGGCCACCATGAAGGCAAAGATGTTTTCAAGGGCCAAGTCGGGCTGGCCGAGGCGCATATCGAAGTTCACGCCGACAAGCAGCATGACCATGATCGCCAAGGCAGTGCGGGTCACGATCTGCGCCGACTTGCCGTTGTCGGCAAGTTTGCGTGCCGCGGCGAGCAGGATCGCGCCACCGGCACCCAGCGCCGCAGCGGGGGTCGGGTTGGTGATGCCGCCGAGGATCGAGCCGAGCACCGCCACGATCAGAACCAGCGGCGGGAACACCACCTTGATGATCTCGTTCTTGCCCAGCTCGGATGCCGCGGCCTTGAGGCCGTGAATGGCAATTAAGAGCGGGATGGCTATCCAGAGAACGGTGATGCCCGGCGTTGTGGTCGGGGCCACGAACAGCACATCGGCCAGTAGCATCAGGACAACGCCCCCCGCGCCGATGAGCAACGGACGCCCAGAGGCTCCGGGGTTGATGCCGCGGCCCATCGCGAGGATCAGCGCCATCATGACGGCCAAAGTGGCGATCCCTGTGCCAATCGCAGGGGCGTTGGCAATCTTGTCGGCAAGTGCGGCGGCGCGTTCCTCGTCGGAAAGCGCGCGGGATTCCTGAACGCCACCACCCGACTCGATAGCTGCCTGCTCGGCAACAGCCGTATCCCAGGCCTCTTGACCGTGCAGCGCGATCATCGAGGCCTGACATTCGGGCCCAACATTGGTGCGCAGCGATGCGGCCTGTGTCGCATCGGAATAGCTGTCGACGATGATCGACTGGCTTCCCACAACGTCGATCTGGATCATCAAGAGCACCGCAGCAATGATCCCGACCGGAGCGGCAAGGAACCATGTCAGCTTCTCGCCCTTGGTGGTCGGAACGCCGAAGTGGCCTTCCATCTGCACCGCAGGCGCTTTGGAAGGGTTCAACAGCGCATAGCCAAACGCATAGCCGCCATAGAGAACCGCCAGAAGGATGCCCGGCAGAAGTGCTGCCTGGAACAGGGTTCCGACCGAGACCACCGCCGGCTCGCCAAGGTAGGTCAGCGCATCGGTACAACCCGCGAGGGTCGCGCGGTCTTCCTGAGCGGCGGAATAGAGGTCGCCTGCGAGGGTGCCGAGAAGCACGATCACGATCGAGGGCGGGATGATCTGGCCAAGCGTGCCCGAAGCCGCGATCACACCGGTCGCCAGTTCCGGCGAATAGTTGTTCCGCAGCATGGTCGGAAGCGCCAGAAGGCCCATGGTCACCACGGTCGCGCCGACGATGCCGGTCGAGGCGGCAAGGAAGGCGCCCACGACGACGATCGACACGGCAAGGCCGCCCGGAAGCGGGCCGAAGACGTTGGCCATCTTGGTCAGAAGCTCGTCGGCGATGCGCGAACGCTCCAACGTGATGCCCATCATGACGAACATGACCACGGCAAGGAGAGTCTCGATCGACTGACCAGCCAGAACGCGCTCGTTCATCCGGTTGACGATAAAGCTCACGTTGCGGTCCATCGCCACTTCCCAGCCCTGCGGGAAGACATGCTCGGCCGCCCGTGGCAGGTCTGGATAGGTAAAGACGGATATCGCGTCTGGTCTGACGCCGCTGTTGACCAAGGCGTGATAGGCCTCCGACGAGGTATCGATCGCCTGGTGGATCAGAAGGCCCGCACTATCGAGGCCCGCAACGATCGCGAAAGAGATCATCGCCGCGCCGCCGATGGCGAAGGCTACGGGGAAGCCAGAAAGGATCGCTCCGAAGAGCGTCATGAACACGATGATTAGGCCGATCTCGACGCCATCAAGTCCGAATAGCATGGGTCAGGTCCTCGATTAGTGGATTTCGGCCACGAGTTCCGCTTGCGCGTCACCCAGCACGTCTTTGTCGAGATGCTTGTTCTCGCTCGCCTCGCCTTCGGCCCGCTCGAGGAAGGAGCGATAGAAGAAGGCGACCGCATGGATGATGACCATGCCGGTATAGGCCAGAAGCAGCATCTTGAAGAGGAAGTAGGCGTTAAAGCCGTTCGGGCTGAAGCCGATGGTCTCGACGTTCCAGCGCAGCGCGCGGGCTTTCATCACCAATTGATCGAGCGAGTTCGAGGCCGAGGGGTTGGGCACCACAAGGTGCCGCCACATGAAGAACCAGCCATAGAGCCAGACGATGAAGGCCGCCGGCAGCATGAAGACGATGGAGCCGAACATATCGATCAGCTTTTTGGTGCGGAAACTCACGCCGGAATAGATCAGGTCAACCCGCACATGGCCGCCTTGCACGAAGGTGTAGGTGGCGCAAAGGGCGACGATCATCGCGTTGTAAAACTTGAGGCTTTCGGACCACCAACTCACATCGAACGAGAACGACATCCCAAAGCCGAAGGAGATCTGGCTGACGGCAAAAACACGCTGCAGGAAGATGATCAGGATCTGCAGGAGGACCATCGTCAGGCCCGCCCAGGCCGCAGCCCGGCCGATGGTATTGGCAAAGGTCTCAAGGCCGCGAACGATGCTCCACATCAACGGGCGATAGAGGATGCCCGCGATCGTGAGGACGATGAAGAGATCGATAAAGACGAACAGAAACTCTTTCGATGCGCCAAAATAGATGAAGCGCATCAGGGATTCTTTATCCTCTGTGGTATTTTCCCAGCTCAGCCAATCAAGCCACGTCGATGTATGAAACAGCGCGTAGACGAGATTGTAGAACCCTTCGATCAGTTGTGCCGCAACCCATCCAAGGAAGTTGCCGCCCCATGCTTCCACCAGCCCCATGGAAATTCTCCGATAAGCACCCGCTTCTCTCCCAAAGAAGCGGCGCCGCGTCTGGCGCGGCTATAGAAGTCGGGCCGAGGAGACCCCGGCCCGACAAGACTTGGCTTCGTTCCCGGCCTTAGCCGTTAACGCGCGAACGCTGACGGGTGAACACGTCGTCCGACATGCTCAGCCACTCGTGGGTCGCGTTCATCGCCGATTCCGCACTGTTGCGGACCCGGGCGAAGAGCTCGTCACCCATGAACTCGTCGAGGGCTTCCTTCGAAGCCTTGCCGAAGGCGTCCCAGATATCGTCCGAGAATTCGAGAACTTTGACGCCGCCGGCCTTCAGACGGTCGAGAGCGACCGCGTTGTTGGCGTTGGACTGAGCGAGCGACCAGCTGTGGACTTCGCCGGCAGCAATCTCGAAGATCTTCTGCTGCGACGGGGTCAGCGAGTCGAACACATCGCGGTTCATCGCAGTGGCAAGCGCCGAACCCGGCTCGTGGAAGCCCGAGGTGTAGTAGAACTTGCAGACTTCCTGGAAGCCCATGCGCTCGTCGGCGAAGGGGCCGATCCACTCGGCGCCGTCAACGGCACCCGAGGACAGAGCCTGGTAGATCTCGCCGCCCGGAATGTTCTGGACCGAGGCGCCGGTGCGGCCGAGGGCCAGACCACCAAAGCCCGGCATACGGAACTTGAGGCCCTGCAGGTCGGCAGCGGAGTTAATCTCTTTATTGAACCAACCGCCCGGCTGGTGGCCGGTGTTGCCGGCGAGGAACGACTTGAGGCCGAAGATCTGGCCCAACTCGTCGTGCAGCTCCTTGCCGCCCTGGTGGTTGTACCAGCTCATCATCTCCGGGCCGGTCATGCCGAAGGGCACGGCGGTGAAGTAGGCATAAGCCGGGTGCTGGTTCATGAAGTAGTAGTCGGCCGAGTGATACATATCAGCCTGACCCGAGCTCACCGCGTCGAAGACTTCGAGCGCACCCACGAGCGAGCCTGCCGGCTTCTTCTCGACGGTCAGCGCGCCATCGGTCATGGCGGTGATCAGGTCGGCCAGACGCTGTGCCGCGTCATCGAACACGGCGAAACCATCGGGAACCGATGTCACCATGGTCAGGGTGCGATTGCCCTGCGCAATGGCCGGCGCCGCAAGAGTGGTTGCGGCTGCGGCTGTGCCGCCAAGAGCCGAGGTCTTAAGGAATGAACGACGATCCACTTTTTTCCTCCCATACAAACTTGTTCCCGCTACTTTGGCGGGTAGATCGTTTCGAGTAAGCAGAGCCTAGTGGCGAAGCTAGGTGATTGAAAATAGAGAATTTCGCTTTTGGTCGGGTTTTCCAAACAAAACGGCGTTTTTTGGTGCCGGCAAGCCGAGGCTGGCCGAGGCATAACAGCCCTAAATCAGCCTCAATCGCCCCGCGGGCCAATATCATTTTCCTCCGAAAACCAGTAGGTTAGAAATCCCGCTAAAGCAGAGGTTGTTTTCGGTAAAATCAGATCGCGCCGACCGCTTTCCGTGCTGCAAAAAATTTATCGTGCTGCGGCTGCGGCAATTGGTCCGGAAAACAGACCAAACACCAAGGAGCCGGCCAAGATTTGCCCCTCCAAACGCGGCATTTCTGATGACTTTCCAAAACCGGTCATTTTCGCCCAAATTGAGAAATATTATTTCACAAATTTGAGCCACAGCGACATTTTCTCCAACTCAGACGGTTGACGCTGTTTGCTGCACATGCATAAGTCGCCCCGTCGCGAAAGGTTCCAACGATGCAGGACGTACTCGGCGATGTAGGACAAAGGCGCATGGGCCGGTAGCGGATCTCGTGATCTTCGCCCCTGCGCCCCCGAACCAGACCGGGGGCTTTTTTGTATCAACGACGTGAATGAAGTGAAGGACAGACAGATGACACGGCAGATGACCGGCGCGAAAATGGTGGTTCAGGCTCTGAAAGATCAGGGCGTGGACACGGTATTCGGCTATCCCGGAGGCGCCGTGCTTCCGATCTATGACGAGATCTTCCAGCAGAACGACATCCAGCACGTTCTGGTGCGCCACGAACAGGGCGCGGTTCATGCCGCCGAAGGCTATGCCCGCTCGACCGGCAAACCGGGCGTGGCGCTCGTGACCTCCGGCCCCGGTGCGACCAATGCCGTTACCGGCCTGACCGATGCCTTGATGGATTCGATCCCGATTATCGTTCTGACCGGTCAAGTGCCGACCTTCATGATCGGCGCGGATGCCTTCCAAGAGGCCGATACCGTCGGCATCACCCGCCCCTGCACCAAGCACAATTGGCTGGTAAAAGAGACCGACAAACTCGCCTCGACCCTGCACGAGGCCTTCCATGTCGCCACCTCGGGCCGCCCCGGCCCTGTGCTGATCGACATCCCCAAAGACGTCCAGTTCGCCACTGGCACCTATACCGAGAAGAAACAGCTCAAATCGCGCTATCAGCCCAAGGTGAAGGGCGATCTCGACGCGATCACCGATCTCGTCAAGGCGATGGAAAAGGCCAAGCGGCCGATCTTCTATACCGGCGGCGGCGTGATCAACTCGGGCCCTGCGGCGAGCCAGCTCCTGCGCGAGTTGGTCGAGGCCACCGGTTTCCCGATCACCTCGACCCTGATGGGCCTTGGCGCTTATCCGGCCAGCGGCAAGTCGTGGATCGGGATGCTCGGGATGCACGGGCTTTATGAGGCCAACATGGCCATGCACGATTGCGATCTGATGATCTGCATCGGCGCCCGCTTCGACGACCGGATCACCGGCCGCGTCGATGCCTTCAGCCCGAAATCCAAGAAGGCGCATATCGACATCGACGCCTCCTCGATCAACAAGGTGATCCGCGTCGATATCCCGATCCTTGGCGATGTGGCCCATGTTCTTGAGGATATGCTCAAGATCTGGAAATCGCGCGGCCGCGTGACCGACCGCGAGGCGACCGCCAAGTGGTGGAAGCAGATCGACGAGTGGAAGGCTGTGAAATGCCTGACCTATCGTAACTCGGACAAGACCATCAAACCGCAATTTGCGCTCGAGCGTCTTGAGGCCCTGACCAAGGACAAAGACCGCTATATCTGCACCGAGGTTGGCCAGCATCAGATGTGGGCCGCCCAGTTCCTGACCTTCGAGGACCCCAACCGCTGGATGACATCGGGCGGCCTTGGCACCATGGGCTATGGCTTCCCCGCCTCGATCGGCGTGCAGATGGCCCATCCCGATGCCCTCGTCATCAACGTCGCGGGCGAGGCCTCGTGGCTGATGAATATGCAGGAGATGGGCACCGCGATCCAGTATCGCCTGCCGGTCAAGCAGCTCATCCTTAACAACGAACGCCTCGGCATGGTCCGCCAGTGGCAGCAGCTTCTGCACGGCGAGCGCTATAGCCATTCGTGGTCGGAAGCGCTTCCCGATTTCGTGAAACTGGCCGACGCCTTCGGCGGCAAGGGCATCCGCGTGTCTGACCCCAAAGACCTCGACGACGCGATCATGGAAATGCTGGCCTACGACGGTCCGGTGATCTTCGATTGCCTCGTGGAAAAGCACGAAAACTGCTTCCCGATGATCCCCTCGGGCAAGCCGCATAATGAGATGCTTCTGGGCGACGCCTCGACCGAAGGCGCCATTCAGGCCGGCGGCGCGGTAATGGTCTGACCGGCCCGACAACGAAAGAACGGATAGAGCAATGTCTGCACTGAAAATCAAAAAAGGCGCCTCGAGCCATTCGGCCTATGATCTGCGCTCCACTTTCGGCGACGAGATCGAGCGGCATACGCTGGCGGTTCTCGTGGAAAACGAGCCGGGCGTTCTGGCGCGTGTGATCGGCCTCTTCTCGGGGCGCGGCTATAACATCGAAAGCCTCACCGTCGCCGAGGTCGACCACGAGGGCCACCGGAGCCGGATCACCATCGTCACCTCCGGCACGCCGCAGGTGATCACCCAGATCAAGGCCCAGCTTGGCCGGATCGTTTCGGTCAACGAGGTCCACGATCTCACCGTCGAGGGCCCCTCCGTAGAGCGCGAGCTGGGCCTTCTGAAAGTGGCTGGCAAGGGCGATGCCCGTGTCGAAGCCTTGCGGCTTGCCGATATCTTCCGCGCCTCTGTGGTCGACTCGACCCTTGAGAGCTTCGTTTTCGAGATCACCGGCACGCCGGAAAAGATCGACGCTTTTGCCGATCTGATGCGCCACCTCGGCCTGATCGAGATCGCCCGCACCGGCGTTGCCGCCCTCGCCCGCGGCGCCAACTAGGCCCCCCATGTCGCGCCGGTGTGACCCAAGGTCGCCGGCGCGCATTTTTTTGGGGGCAAAACTCTCCTAGGTTGACGCTACGCCGCTTTGGGAGGGTTTCATGGCCAAAGACCAGAATTTCGACGACCTGTCCGCCGTTCGCCGCCCGGTCGAGACGGCCAATGGCCTGCCCAACGCCCATTACATCGACCCTGCGATGTGGGAAGAGGAAAAGCAAGCTGTCCTTTTCGCCAACTGGGCGGGGTTGGCCGTTGCCTCCGAAGTGCCCGAGCCCGGCGACGCCAAGCCCATCGAGTTTCTCGGCATCCCCCTGCTCCTTCTGCGTGGCCGCGATGGCGTGGTGCGGGTTTTCGAAAACATCTGCCGCCATCGCGGCATGATCCTCGTGGCCGAGCCCAAGAAGATCGAAGGCGCGATCCGCTGCCCTTATCACTCGTGGTGCTATGGCACCGATGGCCGCCTTGTCTCGACCCCCCACGTCGGCGGGCCGGGGCACAACACGCACGAGGCCATTGTCCGAGAAAACCTCGGGCTGAACGAGGTCCGCAGCCATATCTGGTTTGATACGGTGTTTATCAACATCGACGGCAAAGCCGATCCCTTCGAGGTGGTCCATGCCGACCTTCTCGAACGCTGGAAGGAATTCGATCAGCCGCTGATCCACGGCGGCGCCGACAGCACCTTTACCCTCGAGGTCAATACCAACTGGAAACTCGCCGTCGAAAACTACTGCGAGAGCTATCACCTGCCGTGGGTGCACCCCGGCCTCAACAGCTATTCCCGCCTCGAGGACCACTACAACATCACCGAACTTGGCCTCTATTCCGGCCAAGGCTCGACCCTCTATCGCCAGATCAAGGGCGATGATGGCGCGGTTTTCCCGGATTTCGCTGGGCTTTCTTCCTTCTGGAACGAAGGCGCCGAATATGTCGCCGTTTATCCCAACGTCCTTCTCGGCGCCCAGCGCGATCACTGCTTCGCGATCGTCCTGCAGCCCAACACCATCGACAGCACCTCTGAACACATCCACCTCTACTATTCGACCGAGGCGACCAGCGACGCGCTCCGCGCGAAGAACTCGGCCCAGTGGAAGGTCGTGTTTCAAGAGGATGTTTTCGTCGTCGAAGGAATGCAGAAGGGCCGCCATGCGCCCAACTTTGACGGCGGCCGTTTCAGCCCCGCGATGGACAGCCCCACGCATTGCTTCCACGAATGGGTGGCCCGCAAGATCGAGGCCCACCGCCAGGGGAAATGAGCGATCTCGACGACAGGCTCCTCGCCGCCCATGCGGCGGGGGATCAATGGGGGCTTGTGAGCCTCTATGCCGAGGCGGCGGATCAAGCCAATAGCATCGATGCCGCCTGCTTTTTCCTGACACAGGCCTATATCTACGGCCTTGAACTGGCGCACCCCGCCGTCCCCGCCCTTCACGCGCGGCTTGGCGCCGAGGGCCGCGTCTAGGGCTTGCGCCCGGTCGCGGGCAAGGCCAGTGTCGCGGCAGAAGGAGACACCATGCCCCCCCGCAAGATCATCATCGATACCGACCCCGGACAGGACGACGCCGTTGCCATTTTGCTCGCGCTCGCCAGCCCCGAGCTTGAGGTGCTTGGCATCACCGCTGTCGCCGGCAACGTGCCCCTGCCGCTGACGGAAAAGAACGCCCGCATCGTCTGCGAACTAGCTGGAAAACCCGAAACCAAGGTTTTCGCCGGCTGCGACGCCCCCCTCAAGCGCAAGCTCGTCACCGCCGAGCACGTCCACGGCAAGACCGGCCTCGACGGCCCGAAGATGGACGATCCTGTAATGCCCCTTCAAGATCAGCACGCGGTCGATTTCCTGATCGAGACCCTGCGCGCCGAGCCCGAGAAAACCGTCACCCTCTGCCCCCTCGGACCCCTCACCAATATCGCCACCGCTTTCCTCAAGGCGCCCGACATCATCCCCCGCGTTCAGGAAATCGTCCTCATGGGCGGGGCCTATTTCGAGGTGGGCAACATCACGCCCGCGGCCGAGTTTAACATCTACGTCGATCCCGAAGCCGCCGAGATCGTGTTCAAATCCGGCGTGCCGCTCGTCGTCATGCCTCTCGACGTCACCCACAAGGCGCTCACCACCCGCCCCCGCATCGAGGCCTTCCGCGCCCTCGGCACGCGCCCCGGCACCATGGTCGCCGAATGGACCGATTTCTTCGAACGCTTCGATATGGAGAAATACGGCAGCCAAGGCGCGCCGCTGCACGATCCTTGCGTGATCGCCTATCTCCTCGACCCCTACCTCTTCTCGGGTCGCGAGATCAACGTCGAGATCGAGACGACCTCGGAGCTGACCCTCGGCATGACTGTAGCCGACTGGTGGCGCGTCACCAAACGCCCGGCCAACTGCCTCTTCATCGGGGATATCCAGGCCGACGGCTTCTATCGCCTGCTGACCGACCGGATCGGCCGCCTCTGATGGCCGCCCTCACCCTTTGCCGCCCCGAGGACGCCGAGCGCCTCACCGACCTCATGTCGCGCTTTGCCGAGGAATACGGTATGGCGGGGCAAGACGAGGCGAGAGGTGCCGCCGTCCAGCCCCTTCTCGAAGGCTCCCACTATGGCGCCGCCTACCTCTTCGGCCCGACCCGCGCGCCGACCGGCTACCTGATCGTCACCTTCGGCTGGTCGATCGAACTTGGCGGCATGGAAGCCTGGATCGACGAGATCTACGTCCGCACCGCCGTGCGCGGCCGTGGCCTTGCGACCGAAGCCCTCTTTGCGCTGGCGCGTGCCCTGCGCGAGGCGGGCGTGGCGGCGATCCACCTCGAGGTCGACCGCGACGATCCCGCCGCCCAAAAGCTCTACCGAAAATGCGGCTTCGCCCCGCGCGACCGCTACTCCCTGATGACGATGGCCCTCTAGGCCCTCTTCGGCGGGCGGTTGATCAACAGGATCCCCGCCGCCACCAGAACAAGCGCCACCACGATCACCGGCCTGATCTCTTCGCCAAGAACGAGCCAGCCCAAAAGCACCGAGAAGACCGGCGAGAGAAAGCTGAACGAGGCCACGCCCGAAGCCGGATAGATCGACAGAAGCCAGAGCCAGAAGATGAAGCCCGCACTCACCACCACCACGATTTGAAACGCCAGCGCCCAAAGGTGGATGGGCTCAAGATCGCGGATAAGCGGCCCGAAAAGGGGTGCTGCCAAAATCAGGATCGGCCCCGAAACCAGCACCTGTATCCAGAGCTGAACCTCCGGCCGTGCAAGTCGCAACGGCGAGGCCTTGGCCATCAGAGCTGTCACCGCCCAGCCGATCGCGCCCCCGATCCCCGCAAGGTCGCCCCATAGGCTGCCCTCGCTGCCCGCTCCGCGCCCCAGGAGCGCCACCGCCACTCCCGCAAGCGCCAGCAAGAGGCCCAGCGCCTTCGTCGGTGTCACCCGGTCATCGGGCAAAACGAAATGCGCGATCACCGCCATCCAGAGCGGCATCGAATAGAACATGATCCCGCTGCGAGCGACCGTCGTCAGATCAAGCGCGATGAACAGAAAAAGGAACTCGGCGGCAAAACAGACCCCGGCGATGATCCCCGCCGCGAGCGCCCCTTTCGGGAAATGCAGCGGTATCCCCCGCCACCAAAGCCAGAGCCCGACACAGACCACCGCCCCGACCGACCTCAGCCCCGCAAAGAACGCCGGCTGCAAACCCGCATTGGCGACCTTCACCACCACCTGATTGAACGCCAGCAACAGCGCGAAGGCGATCAGCGAACCCGCCCCGAAGGCGTCCATATGTGTCTTGCGGTCCATCGGCTCACAAGACGGTGCCCCTCCCCCCAAGTCAATGCCGCTTCTTTTGGCCCGAAATACTCCGGGGAGCGCCGAAGGCGCGGGGGCAGAGCCCCCAAACGAAAACGGGCCCCGAAGGGCCCGTTCGTCTCGACGCTAGACGCAGATTATTCGGTCACGACAACCTTGGTCATCACGTCCGGGCGGCCAATCACCGCACCGTTCTGGCCTTCGCCGCGTTTGATCTGGTCGACCACGTCCATCCCCAAGATCACCTCGCCGATCACCGTATACTGACCGTTCAGGAAATAGCCCGGCTCGAACATGATGAAGAACTGGCTGTTGGCCGAATTCGGGTCATTGGCCCGCGCCATGCCGACGATGCCACGCTCGAAAGGCTGCGCGGAGAACTCGGCGCGCAGATCAGGCAGCGACGAGCCGCCCATCCCCGCAAGCGACATATCACCCCCGATCTTGCCGAACTCCACATCGCCCGTCTGGGCCATGAAGCCGTCGATCACGCGGTGGAACACGACGCCATCATAGGCGCCCGAATTGGCAAGCGCCGAGATCTGCGCGACATGGGCCGGCGCGAGGTCGTCGCGCAGGTGGATCACGATCTTGCCGTTGGCTTCGCCCGAGACGGTGATCTCGAGGTTTGCCGCCAGCGCCGGAGAGGCGCCGAGAACAAAGGCCAAGACGGCTGCGAGTTTATTCATCTGAAGCAACCTTTACTGAGATCATGCGATCGGGGTTCATCGGCGGCTCCCCGCGTACGATGGCGTCGACATGCTCCATCCCCGAAATGACCCGGCCATAGACCGTGTACTGGCCATTGAGGAAATGGTTGTCCTTGAAGTTGATGAAGAACTGGCTGTTGGCCGAGTTCGGGTTCATCGACCGGGCCGCCCCCAGCGTGCCGCGGTCATGCGGCAGCTTGGAGAACTCCGCCGGAAGGTCGGGCAGGTCCGACCCGCCGGTGCCGGCGCGGCGGATGTTGAAGCCATCCTCCATATCGCCATGCTCGACATCGCCGGTCTGGGCCATGAAGCCGTCGATCACGCGGTGGAAGCAGACGTTGTCATAGGCGCCGGCGCGGGCCAGCTCTTTCATACGCTCCGAATGCTTCGGCGCCACGCTGGGCAGAAGTTCGATCACCACCGGCCCGTCCTTGAGCGTGATGATGATGGTGTTCTCCGGGTCTTTGATATCGGCCACTTGGCTCTCCGTTAAGTCCTGTCTTTGGGCTGAGACATATGCTCACAGGCAGGGCTTGCCAAGGGATCTAGCTTGACCCATGCCCCATAAGCGATATCGAAGGGCGGCTATCGGATAACACGGAGGATCAGATGGGTTGGAAATCGCTGGATGACATGGACCTCAAGGGCAAGCGCGTGCTGGTGCGGGTCGATATCAACGTGCCGTTCGAAAACGGACAGGTGAGCGACACCACCCGGATCGACCGCATCGTGCCGACAATCAACGATATTCTCGCCGCAGGCGGCACGCCGATCCTCATGGCCCACTTCGGCCGCCCCAAGGGCAAACCCGTCCCCGAGATGAGCCTTCGGATCACCCTGCCCTCCCTTGAGGCCGCGCTTGGCCGCCGCGTGACCTTCATCGAAAAGCCGAGCCGCGAGGCGATCAACGCAATGCCCTACGACTCGGTCGTACTTCTCGAGAACACCCGCTTCACGCCGATGGAAGAAGCCAACGATCCGGCCATGGCCAAATTCCTCGCCTCGCTCGGCGATGTCTATTGCAACGATGCCTTCTCCGCCGCCCACCGCGCCCACGCCTCGACCGAAGGCGTTGCCCATCTCCTGCCCTCCTGCGCGGGGCGGCTCATGGCCGAAGAGCTAGGGGCGCTCGATCAGGCGCTCGGCAATCCGCAGCGCCCTGTGGTGGCGGTCGTTGGCGGGGCCAAGGTCTCGACCAAGCTCGATCTTCTGGGCAACCTTGTGAGCAAGGTCGATCATCTGGTGATCGGCGGCGGCATGGCCAATACCTTCCTTGCGGCCCAAGGCATCAACGTGGGCAAATCGCTTTGCGAACACGAACTGGCCGACACCGCCCGCGACATCCTCAAGAAGGCCGAGGCCGCCGGCTGCGAAGTCATCCTGCCGCGCGATATCGTCGTGGCGCGCGAGTTCAAGGCAGGTGCCGCGAATGAGACCCTCGCCCCCGATGCCTGCCCTGCCGATGCGATGATCCTTGATGCAGGCCCCGCAACGGTCGCCTATATCGCCGAGGTGCTGGAGAAGGCGAAAACGCTGGTCTGGAACGGCCCACTCGGCGCCTTCGAGATTGCCCCCTTCGATGCGGCCACCAACGCGGCCGCGGCCAAGGCGGCAGAGCTTTCCCGTGCGGGCAAGCTGATCTCGGTGGCGGGCGGTGGCGATACCGTGGCTGCCCTCAATCAAGCAGGCGCTGCCAAAGACTTTACCTATATCTCCACCGCCGGCGGCGCCTTCCTCGAATGGATGGAAGGCAAAACCCTTCCGGGCGTGGCCGCTCTCGACGGTTGAGCCACCGTTAGCGCGACCATGATTGAATGCCTCTCGGGCAGCGGCTATGCCCTGCCTGAGAGCCATCAAGGAGTGCCGCCATGCCCAATCGCAAACAGACAGAACAGCTCCGCAAAGGCGCGGGCTTTATCGCCGCACTCGACCAGTCGGGCGGCTCGACCCCAAAGGCGCTGCGGCTCTACGGCGTCGAAGAGAGCGCCTATGGCTCCGAGGCCGAGATGTTCGACCTTATCCACGCCATGCGCGCCCGGATCATCAAATCCCCCGCCTTCACCGGCGAGAAGGTCGTCGGCGCGATCCTTTTTGAACAGACTATGGACCGCACCATCGACGGCATTCCGACCGCGACCTATCTTTGGCAAAACCGCCATGTCGTCCCCTTCCTCAAGATCGACAAGGGGCTCGAGGCCGAGGTGAACGGCTGCCAGATCCTCAGGCCGATGCCGGGCCTCGATGCGCTTCTCGCCCGCGCGGCCAAGATGGGCGTCTATGGCACCAAGGAACGTTCGGTTATCAGCGCGGCCAATGCGGCGGGAATCGAGGCCGTGGTGGCCCAGCAGTTCGCGGTGGCACAGCAGGTGTTGGCGGCGGGTCTCGTGCCGATCATCGAGCCCGAGGTGACGATTTCCATTGCCGACAAGGCCGAGGCGGAGACTCTGCTCCTTGCCGCGCTCCTGCGTCATCTCGATGCGATGGATGGCGAGGCGCAGGTAATGCTCAAGCTCACCCTGCCGAGCAAGGCCAATCTCTATGCGCCGCTCGTGGATCACCCGCGTGTCCTGAAGGTCGTGGCGCTTTCGGGTGGCTATAGCCGCGACGAGGCCAATGCGCTTCTCTCCCAAAATCGCGGCATGATCGCGTCGTTCAGCCGGGCGTTGACCGAAGGGCTTTCGGCCCAGCAGTCCGACGCGGGATTCGACGCGACCCTCGCCGGCGCAATCGACTCGATCTATCGCGCCTCGATCGCCGGATAACGCCATTTCCCTGCATTTGGGGGATTCTCAAAGCGAATCGGATATGCGATTGTCTGCCTCAGCAGCCCGTCAGAGGCGGCATGAGGCAGAACATGGTTAGCAGTCCCCGCCCCAATTTGGGCCCTTTGATCTACTTCACGGCGACATTGATGGTCGGCCTCTATTTCGCCTTTGCCGCGGTGCAGGGCGATTTCGGCATCTTTCGCCGGGCCGAGGTCGATGCCGAGGCCGCAGCCCTGTCGCAAGAGCTCGGCAAGCTGCAAGCCGAAGTGGAGCGAATGGAAAATCTTACCCATCGCCTTTCCGACAGCTACCTCGACCTCGATCTTCTCGATCAGCAGGCCCGCGATGTTCTGGGCATGATCCGCGCCGACGAGATCGTGATCCGTTAACCAAAGATTTGCACCCCGCGCATGGCACCTATTCCGCCTCGCGTTAGCGATTGGCGCATTGACGCTCGCTTTTCAAAACGGCATCCTCTATAGATAGTTTAACACTAAACTATTTAGCTTTTGCCATATGGAGGAGTCATGGCCGCGAAGAAACCCGCGCAGACACCCAACGTTTCAGCTGAGGAATTGCTTGGCTACTATCGGGAAATGTTGCTCATTCGCCGCTTCGAGGAAAAGGCGGGCCAGCTTTACGGCATGGGCCTGATTGGCGGCTTCTGCCACCTCTACATCGGTCAGGAAGCGGTCGTTGTCGGCCTCGAGGCCTGCACCAAGGACGGTGACAAGCGCGTCACCTCCTACCGCGACCACGGTCATATGCTGGCCTGCGGGATGGACGCAAAGGGCGTCATGGCCGAGCTGACGGGCCGCGAGGGCGGCTATTCCAAGGGCAAGGGCGGCTCGATGCACATGTTCTCGAAAGAGAAGCATTTCTACGGTGGCCACGGCATCGTCGGCGCGCAGGTGCCGCTCGGCGCGGGTCTTGCCTTCTCGGACAAGTATCGCGGCAACGACAATGTGACCTTCGCCTATTTCGGGGATGGCGCCTCGAACCAGGGCCAGGTCTACGAGACCTACAACATGGCCGAGCTCTGGGATCTTCCGGTCGTCTTTGTGATCGAGAACAACCAATACGCCATGGGCACCTCGATGAAGCGCTCGACCAAATCGACCACGCTTTACGGCCGCGGCGCCGCCTATGGCATCGCCGGTGAAGAGGTTGATGGGATGTCGGTCCTCGCCGTCAAGGAAGCGGGTGAACGCGCTGTGGCGCACTGCCGCGCGGGCAAGGGCCCCTATATCCTCGAGGTCAAGACCTACCGCTATCGCGGCCACTCGATGTCGGATCCGGCGAAATACCGCACGCGCGAAGAGGTCCAGAAGATGAAGGAAGAGCGCGACCCGATCGAACAGATCCGCTCGATCCTTCTGACCGGCAGCCACGCCAGCGAAGACGACCTCAAGAAGATCGACAAAGAGATCAAGGATATGGTCAACGAATCCGCCGAGTTCGCGAAAAACAGCCCCGAGCCGGACCTGTCCGAGCTCTGGACCGATATCTACGCGGAGGCCAACTGATGGCGCATTTCGAGATTCACGCCAATGATGTGGCGGAAGCCAAGACTTTCTACAGCAAAGTCCTCGGCTGGACATTTGCCGCCATGCCCGGCGGTGAGGCTGTTGAGTACCAAATAATCAAGGGCAAAGGCGTCGGCGGCCGCAATAAGCTGACCGGCGGTATGATGCGCCGGATGGGAGCCGCTTCGCCCGCAGGGAGCGCAATTCGCGGCTGCACGGTGACGTTTGAAGTCGCTGACGTCGACGCCGCCTACTCGACTGCCTTGACGATTGGCGGGGCAGAAGCGCTGCAGCCCGCCGACTATCCCGGTTTTGGCCGCGTCGCCTATTGCGAAGACGGACAGGGCAATATTTTCGGAATGATGACCCCCGCTAAGGGAGACAAGTAACATGACAACTGAAATCCTTATGCCGGCCCTGTCGCCCACGATGGAGGAAGGCACACTCGCCAAATGGCTCAAGACCGAAGGCGACGAGATCAAGGCCGGCGATATCATCGCCGAGATCGAGACCGACAAGGCAACGATGGAATTCGAAGCCGTAGATGAGGGTATCCTCGGCAAGATCCTCGTGCCCGCGGGCACCGAGGGCGTGAAAGTCAACACCCCCATCGCGATTATCGCTGGCGAAGGCGAGGATGTGAGCGCGGCTGCCACCGCCGCCCCTGCCCCTGTGGCCCCCGCTGCTCCGGCAGCCCCTGCTGCGCCCGCGGCACCGGCTCCGGCAGCACCCGTCGCCAATACCACCCTCGACTGGCCCGAAGGCACCGAGACCCGCCAGCAGACGGTCCGCGAAGCGCTGCGCGATGCGATGGCCGAAGAGATGCGCCGTGACGGGGATGTATTCCTGATGGGCGAAGAGGTCGGCGAATACCAGGGTGCCTACAAGATCAGCCAAGGGATGCTCGACGAATTCGGCGCCAAGCGGGTGATCGACACGCCGATCACCGAGATGGGCTTTGCCGGCATCGCCACGGGCGCGGCCTTTGGTGGCCTCAAGCCCATCGTCGAATTCATGACCTTTAACTTCGCCATGCAGGCCATCGACCATATCGTCAACTCGGCCGCCAAGACCCTCTATATGTCGGGCGGCCAGATGGGCGCACCCATGGTGTTCCGTGGCCCGAACGGCGCCGCGGCCCGTGTCGGCGCACAGCACAGCCAGGACTATGCCGCCTGGTATGCCCAGATCCCCGGCCTCAAGGTCGTGATGCCCTATACGGCGGCGGACTATAAGGGCCTGATGAAGAGCGCGATCCGCGATCCGAATCCGGTGATCTTCCTCGAGAACGAGATCCTTTACAGCAAGAGTTTCGAGGTTCCGGTGATGGAGGATTTCACCATCCCACTCGGCAAGGCCCGCATTGCCCGCGCCGGCTCGGATGTGACCATTGTCTCCTTCGGCATCGGCATGACCTATGCGATCGACGCGGCCGAGAAACTCGCCACCGATGGCATCAGCGCCGAGGTGATCGACCTTCGGACGCTGCGCCCGATTGATTACGACACGGTGCTCGCCTCGGTGATGAAAACCAACCGCTGCGTCACGGTCGAAGAGGGCTGGCCTGTCGGCTCGATCGGCAACCACCTCTCGGCCTATATCATGACCCACGCTTTCGATTACCTCGATGCGCCGGTCCTGAACTGCACGGGCAAGGACGTTCCGATGCCCTATGCGGCCAACCTTGAGAAACACGCGCTGGTGACGACCGACGAGGTCATCGCTGCCGTGAAACAAGTCACCTACCGCTGAGGAGAGACGCGATGCCCACAGAAATCCTGATGCCCGCGCTCTCTCCGACGATGGAGGAAGGCACGCTGGCCAAATGGCTGGTGAAAGAAGGCGATACGGTCAAATCCGGTGATATCCTCGCCGAGATCGAGACCGACAAGGCGACGATGGAGTTTGAGGCCATCGATGAAGGCGTGATCGGCAAGATCCTAGTGCCCGCCGGCACCGAGGGTGTGAAGGTCAACGTGGCTATTGCCGTTCTTCTGGAAGACGGCGAAAGTGCTGCCGTTATCGGCACCTCTGCTCCTCCCGCCGCCTCTGCGGCTGCGCCCGCCGCTGCCCCCGCCGCCGCTGCGCCCGCCGCTGCGCCGGCTCCGGCTGCGCCCAAGGCGGCCTCCGGCGAGCGCATCTTCGCCTCGCCGCTGGCCCGCCGGATCGCCACCCAGAAGGGGCTTGATCTTGCTGCCGTGGCCGGTTCCGGCCCGCATGGCCGGATCGTGAAGGCCGATGTCGAAGGCGCGACTGCTGCGCCAAAGGCCGCGGCCCCTGCCCCCGTGGCCGCACCTGCCGCCACGCCGGCAATAGCCTCTGGCCCCGCGACCGACATGGTGATCCGGACCTACGAAGGTCGCCCCTTCACCGAGGTCAAACTCGACGGGATGCGCAAGACCATCGCCGCCCGCCTCACCGAAGCCAAGCAGTCGGTGCCGCATTTCTATCTGCGCCGCGATATCGAGCTTGATGCGCTCATGGCCTTCCGCGCCCAGCTGAATGCTGGCCTAGAGGCCCGCGGCGTGAAGCTCTCGGTCAACGACTTCATCATCAAGGCCTGCGCGCTCGCGCTCCAGCAGGTTCCGGCCGCCAATGCCGCCTGGGCGGGCGACCGTGTGCTGCAGTTCGAGAAATCGGATGTGGCCGTGGCCGTGGCCATCGAGGGCGGGCTTTTCACACCGGTTCTGAAAGACGCCGAGACCAAGACCCTCTCGGCGCTGTCGACCGAGATGAAAGACCTCGCCGCCCGCGCCCGCACCCGCAAGCTCGCGCCGCATGAATATCAGGGCGGAAGCTTTGCGATTTCCAACCTCGGGATGTTCGGCATCGACAATTTCGACGCGATCATCAACCCGCCCCATGCCGCGATCCTCGCGGTCGGCGCAGGTGTGAAAAAGCCGGTCGTCAAGGCCGATGGCTCGCTTGGTGTTGCTACGGTGATGTCGGTGACGCTCTCGGTCGATCACCGAGTGATCGACGGGGCGCTCGGGGCAAACCTGTTGCAGGCGATCAAGGACAACCTCGAAAACCCGATCTCTATGCTGGCTTGAAGCCAAAATAGTGGAAAGATGTGACCCCGCGCCTCACAGGCGCGGGGTTTTTCGTTGTTGATCTGTGGCGCGGCCGTGTCACCTTGGAGCTGGGCTCACAGGAGGGGTCAGATCATGGAATGGAAAGAATATCTCGCGGACACAAACGGAAATCTGGCGACCTTCCGAACCGAACATTCCGGGGCGGTCAAAGGCTTTCTCGAACTTTATCAAGGCACGATGCAGGACGGCGCGCTTTCGGCCAAGGTCAAGGAGCTCATATCGTTGTCCATCGGCATCCATTCCCGCTGCGACGACTGCATCGCCTATCACACCCGCACGGCCCTTCGTGCTGGCGCGACGCGCGAAGAGGTGGTCGAGGCGATTGGTGTTGCGGTCATGATGGGGGGCGGGCCGGTCTATATGTATGCGGCCCACGCGATGGAAGCGCTCGAGGAATTCTCGGCCTGACGCCTCAGCCTTCGTCGTCGTGCAGGATCTGGTCCATGACGACAGAGGGCTGATCGCAGCCCGCGTCGCCCACGATCCGCGCCGGAACGCCAGCCACAGTCTTGCAGCAGGGCACGTCGTGCAAAACGACCGACCCGGCGGCGATGCGGCTGTTGTCGCCGATCTTGATATTGCCCAGAACCTTGGCGCCCGCACCGATCAAGACACCGTTGCCAATCTTTGGGTGGCGGTCCTCGTCTTCCTTGCCGGTGCCGCCCAGCGTCACCGAATGCAGCATCGAGACATTGTCGCCCACGACCGCCGTTTCCCCGATCACGATGGAATGCGCGTGGTCGATCATGATGCCTTTGCCAATGCGGGCAGCAGGATGGATATCGATCCCGAAGACTTCGGACACCCGCATCTGGATGAAATAGGCAAAGTCTCTGCGCCCCTCCTGCCAAAGCCAATGCGCCAGACGATAAGCCTGAACCGCCTGATAGCCTTTGAAGAAGAGAAGCGGTTGAATGAGGCGATGGCAGGCCGGATCGCGATCAAGCACAGCGACAAGATCGGCACGTGCCGCCTCGGCCAGAACAGGATGCTCGGAGAAGGCCCCGTCCGCAATCTCGCGCAAAATCTGTTCCGACATCTCGTCGGAGGCGAGCTTCATCGAGATGCGATAGGCAAGAGCACGTTCAAACGAGGCATGGTGCAGGATGCCCTGATGCAGCATCGCGCCCATCAGCGGCTCGTCACCGATGGCATCACGGGCCTCGGTGCGAATCCGGTCCCAGACGGGATCCACCTTCGCGATTTTGGTCTTTAGCTTTGCCATGGCGGGCCTCACTTTCGGGCTGTTCATAGCGCAGATAGGCAGCTTTCGCAAAGATGAAAGGCCCCGTTGGCCGGTTGGCTCACTCGCGATCAGACAAAAGACCGCGAGCGCCTCGCAAAAGGCGGGGGTTGCGTGATCCGGCAGGGGCGCCAGGCCGAACTCGGGGGCGGCCGCCATGACCGAACCCGAGCCGAAGCGCGGGTGCAGCCTACCCGTTCGCCTTCTGTGCCTGTCGGCCCAACGCGCCGTGACCAGAAGATGCCGGGCGGTCGAAAACCAATCCCCCTTGGGCCGCGCCAGAAGAACCCGCGCGGCCATGTCGAGATCTGCCGCCAAAAGCGGAAGCATCAGCCCAGCGAAATACGTGTGGCGGGACGCAGGCGAACAACGATTTAGGCCTCGCCTAGTATAGGCTAGTCGTCAAATACATACCAAAATGACCCATCATAACCTTCAAACCCTTGATTATAATTTCCTTTCAGCTTATCCGCGATTTAACTATTCGACTACCTTTAATGGTGTTCTGTGCGCAGTGCCGATAGGTGATTGTCATGCGTCAATATCTCGACATCCCCCTAACATTGTTTGTCACGGTGGCGCTGACGTTGGCAATGCTTTGGCCAGTCAGTCAGCCGCCCTCGGCACCAGACTTCACCGACAAAATTGTACACCTTTTTGGGTTCGCAGCTCTAGCCTTTCCACTCGCGCGCACGGGACGCTTCGGACTAATCCCCGTCCTTGTAGGAGCCAGTACCTTTGGCGGTCTCATTGAGTTAATACAGCCTTACTTTGAGCGCAGCGCAGACATGCAGGATTGGATTGCAGATATTGCCGGCGTGGCGCTCGGGATTGCGATGGCCCTACTCTATCGCAGTCTTCGTAAGAATCGTATTAAAATAAGTCCTTAATAGTTTGCGGCCATCCAGTCCCATAGGTTCTGAGTTATGAACTTGGGGCCGTCGTCAGATAAGATGTTTACTGGCGTACCACGCTGGATCCACAAGAGGAATTTCCAGAGAGATTTGAGCGATAGAGCCATAATACGGTGCACAACGTTACAACCCCTCTATTCCTTTTCAAAAGTGAGATACGACGTGAACCGCATGTCGTCACTGATCTTGGTTGGTTCGAACGGCTGTCAGGTGAAAGCCAAAGACTTGGGTCTCGAAGTCATCAGCACGTTGTGTGGCTTGGTTAAAGTGAGCGGTCACAGGAAATGACCGGAGGTTTAGGAGTAAGCCGTGACCCGGCCCAAGGCGGACTCGGTACTCACCTGTGCAGGTAAGGTCACCGTCCCTGGTATCCTGAAGATCATTCATGACTAAGTCCACGATCCGCCGACCGTCATATATGATGTTGGAGCTGCCACAAAAGTCTAAGGTCATCGCCTTTAGGATTGCGTCAACTGGCGAGATAACTTGTTCAATGACTGCGGCCGGATAAGAAAATTTCGTCATTTCTGATGCCGGCTTGATCCTAACATCGAGTACCGAGCCTCGCTCGAGCCCAATAAATATCTCTCGCCGCGGTCCAAGTTCGTTCGCCTTCTCGGACCTGTATTCATTGGTCGTTTGCCGAGCATAGTAAGAAGTATTGAGGGCCTTCAGTGGGAGGCCGTCAATAGTCGTGGAAAGTGTAGCCACGTCACTGAGCGAGACCAACATCGAGCCAACAATGCGCCCACCCGGACCACGCAATTCAAAGGAATGATCTTCCGCCTGCGCCAATCCAACCGAAGTGAGAACGACTATTAAGGCAATAGAAATGCGCAAAAGATGCATGAGGGTCGCTGTCAATTCGTTTGACTTTTGAATTCGGTATACAAGCTTGGCACTTAAAGACGGTTCGGTCGTTGCGGTGGAGGGGACTACCAAGCACGCAATAATACTGCCACGGCGAATTTACACGCAAAAAAGTGGCCGTGGCGAAATTGAACACTAATGCTATAGATTTCGTTGCAGCCGCATTATACACCCCAACGTTGTGCGTGAAATAGTTCACTTCGACGTCACATCGTCGTGCGCGGCAAACCTACCCGTCGGCGGGCACAAGCTTTACCCGATAACCTCGGCTAGCGTCACTTGGGCGGCCGCGCCCCGCCTAAGCTAGAAAATACAACCATTACGTGTTATTCAGGCCATTTCGGTATTTGGCACCTTAATAGATCCAGTCGGGCAAGCCCGCTCAGAATTGCCTGTCGAATAGTATCACAGCCACCCCTCCCACGCCACGCCCTGCAGCTACTCCACACCCGAAACCGAATTGCGAACCGCCGGGGTGGACAAACGGCGCGGCGGCATTCCTTGCGCCCAACACCAAGTATGCCTAACCATTCGGTGATAGCCTAGTTACGGGTTCACTGTACCACGATGTTCAACCGAGCTGCGCCACAGGCGAGACGCCCCGCACTGGCCCGCCGCGCCCGCGCCGCGGCGACCCTCGCTGTGGCGGCCCTCGTCGCGGCTTGCAACGGTGAGGGGCCCTCCTCGGCGCCTCCCACCCCCACGCCGTCCCTACTCTCGCGGTACTTCGTCGAGAGTTTCGCCCCCTACGCAGACGCCGCGCAGCGCCTCCTGACGGTGGACGACCGCTACACGGCGCAGCTGGCCCGCGTCGGGAACTGGGTGATTGGCGGCGAGCCAGTGACGATATCCGGCAGCCCCCTCGAGGGTGCGGGCGTTCACTACGCGCACGCCGCGGGCCTCTCCGGCGCGGGTCAGACCATTGCGATTTCCGACACCGGCTTCCTCACGACCCACGAAGTCTTCGCCGGCACGTCAGTGACCGTCTCCGGCCTTCCACTCATTGACGATCACGGCACGTTCGTTGCCTCCGTGGCGGCGGGCCATTCCTCGAATATGGTCGGCGTGGCCCCGGGCGCGGCGCTGATCCTCGGGAGCAATTCCAGCACGACAAGTCTCACCGATGTCGTCAACCTCGCGCGTCGGTCGGGGGCCGTGGCCGTCAATAACTCCTGGATCTGCTTCACGGAAACGGAACTGCGCATCATCGGGGAGCTCTGCGCGAAGTACGATGTGATCCCGCTCGAAGACATGGCCTATTTCACGATGGATTTCCGGAAGGATTATTCGCAGCCCGGCCGGCCCCCCTT
>JALRLK010000148.1 GCA_023254495.1 Marivivens sp.
TCCTGTACTGATGAATGCCCGCGTGACTCAAAGCGAGCCCACACGTATCTATTGGGTATTCAGCGCGGCAGAACAGCGGGATAGCTTGTATCAGGAGCTGGTTAATCTGCGCAATCAGTCCGAACGACGCGCTCTCCCAACTGAGCTACGACCCCACGTCAGCCGCTACTTGGCGCTTTGCGGGGGCGGAGTCAAGGCGGGCGGGTCTGATGTCGATCAAGGAACCGGCGATCTTGCTGTGAGATGATCCCTTCATTCGGAAGGAGGACTCTCCATGTATTCTCATATTCTAGTTCCCGTAGCCTACGATCACGACCGCGATGAGGGTCAGCCCCTAGATATCGCCCGGCGCCTGTGCCGCGAGGGCGGCAAGGTAACCTTTCTTCATGTCATGGAAGAGATACCGGGCTATGTGATCAAATACATGCCCGACAATTTCCGCGACGAGGCGAGGGAATCGATCCACGCCGATCTCGAACAGAGGGCGGCCGGGTTCCCGAACTCCGAGGCGCGGGTGATTATGGGGCATGCCGGCCGGACCATTGTCGAGTTTGCCGAGGAGCACGAGGTCAATCTCATCGTCATTGCCTCGCACCGCCCCGGCATTGGCGACTTCTTCCTCGGTTCGACCGCCGCCCGCGTGGTGCGCCACGCGCAATGTTCGGTGCACGTGATCCGCTGACCTTGGTCCAAATCGTGCTATCCTTGGAAAAAGGAGGATCGCGCCATGCTTTCAATTGCCCCCGGCACCGCCGGCCAGACGGTCATCACCACCTTCGAGATGACCCCCGCCACCGCGGCCGAATTGATGGAGGCGCTGCAAAGCGCCTTTGACGAGGTTATCCGATTTCAGGAAGGTTTCATCGGCGCGGCGCTTCACATGAACGACGCGATGACGCGGGTTTGCAACTATAGCCAATGGCGCAGCAGCGATGATTACAAGGCCATGTTGAGGACGCCCGAAATGATCGCCCGCAACCGGCATATTCTGACGCTCTGCAAAGGGTTCGAGCCGGTGATGTATGAGGTTGCGAGGGTCGCCTAGGCGCAATCTAATGGCGAAAACCTATCGCCAAGAGACACAACGCGATGACTCAACTTGATGATCTGTTTTCGATCTCCCTCGAGGCCGCGCTCGTTCTGCTTGGCATAGCCTTCTTCGGGCGGCTGCTGTTCCGATGGTGGTCTCGCTGGCGAGAGGGGCGGGCGCCTTGGATCGCCGTCGACGGTTCGAACGTCCTCTATTGGCAAGACGAGATCCCCTCCCTGCAAACGGTCCGCCATGTTGTCGACGCTTTGAAACGACGGGGCATGAGGCCGGTTGTGTGGCTCGATGCCAACGTTGGCTATCTTGTTGGCGACCGCTATCTTGGTCCGGTCCCTCTTGCCAAGTCTCTCGGACTTTCGGCCCGGCAGGTCATCGTTGCCCCCAAAGGCACTCCAGCCGACCCTTTGGTGATCGAGGGTGCCCGCCTCTTGGAAAAACGGATCGTCAGCAACGACCGCTTTCGGGATTGGCAGGATCAATATCCCGAGGTGCGTCAAGCAATGCGCTTTCTGCGTGGCTCGATCGAAAACGGGGCGCTGAGGCTGGACGTATAAGCTACCGCCCCCGCCGCTTCACATTCCCGCCCCGCTGCCCCGGACGCCCTGCCGTTGAGCGGCCAGACGCCTTCCTTGCCCCTTCGACAGCCTCATCGACGGCCGTTTGCCGCGCCAGCGGGTCGTCGCTGATCACCAGATCCACCGTCTCAAGCCGTTTGATCTCGTCCCTGATCCGGGCCGCTTCCTCAAACTCGAGGTTTTCCGCCGCTTTCCGCATATCGACGCGCAGGCCATCGAGAACGGCCTCGAGGTTGGCGCCGTGCAGGGGCTTGTCGATCTTGGCCGTGACGCGGGCCTGATCTGTATCGCCCTTGTAAAGGCCCGAGAGGATATCCTCGACGTTCTTCTTGACTGTGGCGGGCGTGATGCCGTGCGCCTCGTTATAGGCGATCTGCTTGTCGCGGCGGCGTTCGGTCTCGCCGATGGCGCGCTCCATCGAGCCGGTCATCCGGTCGGCATACATGATGACACGGCCTTCGGCGTTTCGGGCGGCGCGGCCGATGGTCTGGACGAGCGAGGTCTCGGACCGCAGGAAGCCTTCCTTGTCGGCGTCGAGAATGGCGACGAGGCCGCATTCGGGTATGTCGAGGCCTTCGCGCAAGAGGTTGATCCCCACCAGCACATCGAAGGCGCCCAAGCGCAGGTCGCGCAGAATTTCGATGCGCTCCAGCGTGTCGATATCCGAATGCATATAGCGCACGCGGATGCCTTGCTCGTGCATATATTCGGTGAGGTCTTCGGCCATCCGCTTGGTGAGTGTGGTGACAAGCGTGCGGAAGCCCTTGGCAGCCACCTTGCGCACCTCGTCCAAAAGGTCGTCGACCTGCATCTCGACCGGCCGGATCTCGACCTGAGGATCAATGAGGCCAGTGGGGCGGATCACCTGTTCGGTGAACACGCCGCCGGTCTCGCCCAATTCCCATGCCGCGGGCGTGGCCGAGACGAACACTGACTGGGGCCGCATCGCGTCCCATTCCTCGAACTTGAGCGGGCGGTTGTCCATGCAGGAGGGCAGGCGGAAGCCGTGCTCGGCCAGAGTAAATTTGCGCCGATAGTCGCCGCGATACATCCCGCCGATCTGCGGCACCGAGACGTGGCTTTCGTCGGCGAAAACGATGGCGTTGTCGGGGATAAATTCAAAGAGGGTCGGCGGCGGCTCGCCGGGGGCGCGGCCGGTGAGATAGCGGGAATAGTTCTCGATCCCCGCGCAAGAGCCGGTCGCCTCCATCATCTCGAGATCGAAATTCGTCCGCTGTTCGAGCCGCTGCGCCTCAAGGAGCTTGCCCTCGCCCACAAGCTGTTCAAGCCGCTTGCGAAGCTCTTCGCGGATGCCCTTGATCGCCTGCTGCAAGGTGGGGCGCGGGGTCACATAGTGGGAATTGGCGTAGACCCTGATCTTGTCGAAACTGTCGGTCTTTTGCCCCGTGAGCGGATCAAACTCCGTGATGCTCTCAAGCTCTTCGCCAAAGAACGACAGCCGCCACGCCCGATCCTCAAGGTGGGCGGGCCAGACCTCGAGGCTATCGCCCCGCACGCGGAACGATCCACGGGCAAAGGCCTGATCGTTGCGGCGATAGGCTTGGGCGACGAGATCGGCCATGACCTGCCGCTGGTCATACATCTTGCCGACAAACAGATCCTGCGTCATCGCAGAGTAGGTTTCGACCGAGCCGATGCCATAGATGCACGAGACAGAGGCGACGATGATCACATCGTCCCGCTCCAGAAGCGCCCGAGTGGCCGAATGGCGCATCCGGTCGATCTGTTCGTTGATCTGGGATTCCTTCTCGATATAGGTATCCGAGCGCGGCACATAGGCCTCGGGCTGATAGTAGTCGTAGTAGCTGACGAAATACTCGACCGCGTTTTCGGGAAAGAACCCCTTGAACTCTCCGTAAAGCTGGGCGGCGAGGGTCTTGTTCGGGGCAAGGATGATCGCGGGGCGCTGGGTTTCCTCGATGATCTTGGCCATCGTGAATGTCTTGCCGGTGCCGGTCGCGCCCAGAAGTACCTGACTGCGCTCGCCCTCTGCGATGCCCGTTGTCAACTCGGCTATGGCGGTCGGCTGGTCGCCCGCCGGCTGAAACTCGGTATGGAGCACGAACTGCTTGCCGCCTTCGAGTTTGTCGCGGCGGTGCGGCGTCTGCTGCACCATCGGCATCTGGTCGGGGCGGTTGTTTTACCTGTATCACTATGACCTAAAAACATATTTATGTGACCCATCGCAGGACCTGGTAGTCCCACCGCATCTAAGAACGGTTCACCTAAATCAAAAAACCTTTGTGGTTTATATTTTGCAGATGTTCGTTTCCATCCATGCCTCAGTCACCAATCACTTCAACTCGGAGCGCAGCCTAACTTCCCGATCAAATTTCAAGCTGAACCGGGCCGCTGCTCTTGCTGAGTGGCGGC
>JALRLK010000145.1 GCA_023254495.1 Marivivens sp.
TAGCGTCCGCGAATTACAAAACGCTCCCCTTTCAAGTACTTCAAGACGAGCCCCGAGATAATCCGCCTGGCAGTGATGCTCTATGTGCGGTTCCCGCTTTCGCTCAGGAATGTCGAAGACCTGCTCCACGAGCGCGGCGTCGACGTGAGCCATGAAACTGTGCGGTTATGGTGGCATCGTTTCGGCCTGATGTTCGCGAACGAGATCCGCAAGCGCCGGATCGAGGGGCTGAGAACGTGCCATTGGAAGTGGCAACTTGACGAGGTTTTCGTGAAGATCAACGGTGAGCGGCACTACCTCTGGCGCGCCGTGGACCACGAGGGTGAGGTGCTTGAAAGCTTTTTGACAAAAGCGCCGCGATAAAAAGGCGGCGTTGAAATTCCTTAGAAAATCAATGCGTAAACATGGTCGTACAGAAACCATCGTGACCTATCTTTTGCGTTCCTACGGCGCCGCGTTGAGTGAGATCGGCGCCGGGGGCCGACAGGAAACCGGCCGCTGGCTGAACAATCGCGTGGAGAATTCACACCTGCCATTCCGAAGGCGGGAGCGAGCGATGCTCCGTTTCCGCCGAATGCGAACGATCCAAAAGTTCGCTGCCGTCCACGCCTCGGTCTCAAACCACTTCAATCAGGAGCGCTACCTCTACTCCCGTCCCAACTTCAAGCTGAACCGCGCCGCTGCTCTCGCCTCGTGGCGCGGCCGCTGCGCGATTTAGGTGCAGTCATACTGCCATTGGTGAGGCTATTTAGAATAAGTCTGGTAGTGCCGTTCGCATTGTTCTGGCATCACCACCTGATCGGCTTTTTTGATCATAATATTGGACAGCCCATGAACGCGCAGCTATGATGCCCCCCACCATGTGAGGAAACTAAGCATGACCTCGTCTGCGACTGTGATCATTACCAATGCGCGTGTTTTGACCATGGACCCAGACAGACCCGATGCCGGCGCAGTCGCCCTGGCGGGTGAGCGTGTGCTCGCCGTGGGCGACGAAAGCGAGATCGCGGCACTGGCCGGACCGGGCTGCGCTGTGATCGATGCAAGCGGTTCGACTGTGCTGCCGGGGTTCTTCGAAAGCCATCTGCACCTGTTCATGGGCGGCTCCGAACTGTCGCATCTGCAACTTCTGGGTGTGAAAGGGCCGGATCAGCTGCGCAAGGCTTTGCTGGATTATGCCGCCGCCAATCCCGACCGACGCGTCATAGTAGGTCAAGGTTGTGACTATGGCATCTATGACCGCTCGCTCACCCGTCACGATCTGGATGCGATCCTGCCCGACCGCCCGGTGATCCTTCTGGCTGCCGATCACCACACAGCCTGGGCCAACACGCGCGGGCTAAACGAGGCGGGGATCTTGAACGGCGCCGAGGTAACGCCGGGCAACGAGATCGTAATGGGAGAGGACGGTCTCGCCACCGGAGAGCTGCGCGAATTCGAGGCAAAGGCCCCCGTGTTGCGGCTGGCGGGCGAACACCGCATCATGGCCGGGATCGCCACCGGCGCCGACCCTGACCCGAAACCAACCCGGGAGGAGATGCTGACCGATCTGCTTGCCATGGCGGCGGGCCTCGCCCATTGCGCGCGCAACGGCTTCACCAGCCTAGTGAACATGGATGGTAACCGCTATACGCTCCAGGTGCTGGACGAATTGCGCCGCCAGAGCCGGCTGACCGCGCGGGTGCGCGTGCCCTTCCATTACCGCAACCACCGCAGTCCCGAGGACCTTGCCGAAGCCAGCGCGATGAGCGCCGAGTTCAACGATGATTGGCTGCGGTCGGGCTTCGTCAAGATGTTCATGGACGGCGTCATCGACAGCGGCACGGCGGTGATGATCAACGACTATCCCGACCAGCCCGGCTGGCGCGGCGACCCGCTGCATTCGCCGGAGCGTTTCGCCGAGATCTGCATAGAGGCCGACCGGCTCGGCTTGCAGATCGCGGTGCACGCCATCGGCGATGGGGCGGTGCGCCGGGTGCTCGATGGCTATGAGGCCGCGCATCGCGCCAATGGACCGCGTGACCGCCGCAACCGGATCGAACATATCGAACTGATCGACCGTGCCGATGTTCCGCGGCTGGCCGAACTGGCCGTGGTCGCATCGGTGCAGCCGTCGCATCCCCCCGGGGCGATGGATTTCCCGATGTTTCCCACGCTCGACAAGATCGGGCGCGACCGCTGGCGCGACGCCTACTTGACCCGCACACTGGCCGAGGCCGGGGCGCATGTCGTCTTTGCTTCGGACTGGCCCGTGGCCGACGTGAACCCGCTGCGCAGCATTCAGGCGGCGATGACGCGCCAGCCTTACGAGGGCGCTCAGGACGAACGGCTTAGCCTGCGCGAGGTGCTGGCGGCCTATACGATCGGCGGCGCCTATGCCGAACATACGGAAGATCGCAAGGGAATGCTCCGGCCGGGATATCTGGCCGATGTCGTTATCCTTGACGGCGATATTGAGGAGGTGGCCCCCGAGAATATAGGCGCGATGTCCGTCGCGCGCACGATCTGCGGCGGTCGCACGGTCTGGGACGCATCGGCATGAGTAAGAACGGGCACTGTCAGACTAAACGGCCTTGAATAGGGTAGGTAGCGTGTTTAGCGTTTTGGTATGACCAACCGCGGTCTTGTCAAAGGAACTTTGCTTGAGACGGGGCAGGGCGCCGGGTAGCGTCCGGGCAAGACCAAACGCTCTCCTTTCCACTACTTCAAGACCAATCCCGAGATCGTCCGCCTGGGCGCTGGCTCAACAATCGAGCCGAAAACTCACATCTGCCATTCCAGCGACAAGAACGGGCGATGCAGCGTTTCAGGCGGATGTAAAGTTTGCAGATTTTCGTTTCCGTCCATGCGTCAATCACTAATCACTTCAACCTCGAGCGCAGCCTAAGTTCCCGATCAAAATTTAAGCTGCACCGTGCCGTCGCTATTCCCTATTGGCGGCTGCTTTGTTCCGCACAGGTTCGAGTGTTTGGGGGCAAACTGAGACGAGTTGGAATTCTTCTGACAGAACCGCCATTATCCAAAATTTGGACTTCGCACCGCTAGCGCTTGCTCTCCCAATCCGAGACCGCGCGGCCCTTTCTCTTGTCAAAAGAAACTGGGGCCAGACTGGCTGGCCCCGGCTTTATGCTTATTTCTGGAGTTCGGTCCAGATCGCGGTGTGGATGTCCTGCACCGGCTTCGGACAGGCCGGGGCGAATTTGCCCGCAGCGGCCAGCTCGGCTGGCGGGTTGATCTCCGGCGCGGTCTTCATGTCTTCGGGCATATAGGCGTCCGAGCCCGTGATGCCGTTCGAATAACGCGCGAAGGCCGAGATCATCGCCGCGTTTTCCGGATCCATGATGAAGTTCTGGAAGAGCTTGGCGTTCTCGACGTTCTTGGCGTCGGCCAGAACGCCGACCGAGTCCATCCACAGCGGATAGCCTTCGATTGGATAGCCATAGACGACGTCTGGGTTCGCCAGACGTGCGCGGAAGTTGGAGCCGTTCCAGTTGACCGAGGCCACCCACTCGCCCGACGAGAGTTTGTCGGTCGTGCCATAGTCCATCGAAAGCCAGTGCTGCTTGGCGTTCATCAGGACATCGCGGGCCTTCTTGAGGATCTCCATGTCATCGGTGCAGCCATCGGTGCCGCCGACATAATAGACCGCAAGCGCCATGATATCGGCCATCTCGGGCACCACGTTGACCTTGCCCTGAAGCTCTGCGGGCGGATCAAGGAAGATGGCCGAGGTGTTCACATTGCCGCCATAGACGGTGGTGTTCACACCGATACCGGTCGAGCCCCACTGCCACGGCACGGTGTAGTGGCGGCCCGGATCCCAATCGACGTTGACCCAGTTCGGATCCATGTTGTTGAAGTTCTCCATTTGGTCGGGGCGCGTCTCCATCAGGAGCCCCTTCTCGATGAAGACCGGCACATAGGAATGAGTCGGAACCACGATGTCGAAGCCGTGGCCGCCCGCCTCGATCTTGGTGAGCGCGGTGGTGTTCGAGTCGTAATCGGTGATGGTGACCTTCACATCATAGGTCTGCTCGAACTTCTCAATGAGCTCGGGACTGGTGTAGTTACCCCAGTTGAAAATGTTCAGCTCACCCGCTGCGAAGGCGGACGATCCCATAAGGGACGCCATCGCGGTGAGGACGAGTGTCTTTTTCATCTTTATCTCCTCGTTGGTTGGTTGAATTGCGCGGGTTAGTCCCGCTTTCGGCTTAGTACAAAGAACGCGGTCAGCAGGAGCACCGTGAGCACCAGAAGCGCGGTCGAAATCGCGTTGACCTCGGGCGTGGCGGCACGGCGGAGCTGGCCGAGCATATAGGTGGGCAGGGTGTCTTGGCCTGCGGATTTGACGAATTCGGTGATGATCACATCGTCAAGCGAGATGACGAAGGCGAGCATCGCCCCCGCCGCAATCCCCGGAGCCAGAAGCGGCAGGGTTATGCGGCGGAAGATGGTGAAGGGGCGCGCGTAGAGGTCGCCGGCGGCTGTTTCCAATGTCAGGTCCATCCCCTCAAGCCGCGCGCGGATCGGCAGATAGGCGAAGGGGATGCAAAAGGCCGAGTGTGCCGCGATCAGATAACCGAGGCCCGTGTAGCCGGTGGCAACCTTGATCGAGGCAAAGAAGATCAGAAGCGCCACGGCGGTGACGATCTCTGGGACCATGATTGGCTGGTTGATCAGGAGATAGATGAAATTCCAGCCCTTGTATTTGCCTCGCCGCGTGGTGCCTAAGGCGGCCATTGTCGCGAGTGTGGTCGCGATGGCCGAGGCAAGCGTGGCGATGAAAACAGAGCGCAGGGTCGCTTCCTGCACCTGCGAATTTTCCCAAGCCACGGCATACCACTTGGTCGAGAACCCACCCCAAGCGGCGACCGATGTGCCGCCGTTGAAGGAATAGATCACGAGCGTGGCGATTGGCGCATAGAGCACGAGGAAGGTGATTATCGCCAGCGTGGTGAATCCGGGGATCGTGGTGATCGAGAAGATCTTTGCGCGCTTGCTAGCCATCTTTGTTCTCCGAGGCTGACGCTCGCACATAGAAGATCAGCGCAATTCCGACGATCAGGAGCAGGATCAGCGCCAGAGCCGAGCCCAAGGGCCAGTTACGGCCCGCGCCGAACTGCAATTCGATGAAGTTGCCGATCATCATCTTCTTGCCGCCGCCCAAGACACGCGGCGTCACATAGGCGCCGAGCGAGGGGACAAAGACGAGGATCGAGCCCGCGACGATACCGGGCCGGATGATCGGCAGGATCACCCGCCGAAGGACGGTCAGGCGGCCTGCATAAAGGTCATAGCCGGCCTCGATCAGGCGGAAATCGAACCGGTCGATGGCGGCGAAAAGCGGCAGGACCATGAGCGGCAGGTAGACATAGGTCATGCCGATCAGAACCGCTGTGTCGGTATAGAGGATCTGTAAGGGCTCGGGGATGATATGCAGGCCGGTCAGGATCTTGTTCAGGATGCCCTCGACGCGCAGCACCTCCATGATGGCGAAGGTGCGAACAAGAAGGTTGGTCCAGAACGGGATGGTGATCAGGAACAGCCAGAGCGCCCGCTGTTTGAGGGGGCGGGTGGCGATGAACCAAGCGGTGGGCAGGCCGAAAGTGAAGGTCAGGAGCGTGGTCAGAAGCGAAAGCCGCACCGAGCGCCAGAAGATCGTCAGATGCGCGTCGGCAAGGCTCACGGTGCCGTCGAAGATGTCTTTCTCGAAGAGAACCTGAAACCATGCCTTGAACGATAGATCCCAGATCACGCCGGAATATTCGCCAGCCGTCAGGAAGGCGTAAATGGCGATGATGATGAGGGGGCCAGAGGCCGCAAGGATCAGAAGCGTCAGGGCAGGTAGGGAAAGAAGCCAGCCGTCGCGCGCCTTTTTCTGTTCCGCTGTCCGGGCCATCTACTGCTCCAGAACCTGAACGGCGCCTTCGGTGAAGGAGACCGAGACTTTGGCCCCAGGCGCAAGGCCAATCTCGCCGCTTGGGGGGCTTTGCAGGCGGGCCACAAGCTCGGACCCGTCACCCAAGGTCAGGTGAAGATGGGTGTCGGTGCCGAAATAGACGGTTTCGGCGACGGTGGCCGCAAGGCCCCCCTTGTCTCCGACCCGCACCTGCTCGGGCCGGATCGCCAGCGTGACGGCCGCGCCTTCGGTATGGGCCTCGACGCCCGATGCGGCGATCGTGTCGCCCGTGGTAAGGCGGACCTTCTTGCCGTCGATTGTAGCACTGAGGAAATTCGTCTCTCCGATGAAATCGGCCACGAAGCGGTCAACCGGGCGCGTATAGATCTCGCGCGGATTGCCCACCTGCAGGATCCGCCCATCGCGCATGACGGCGACGCGGTCGGACATGGTCAACGCTTCTTCCTGATCGTGGGTGACAAAGATGAATGTGATTCCGGTCTCGAGCTGAAGCCGCTTCAACTCGTGCTGCATCTCCTTGCGGAGCTTGAGATCGAGCGCCGAGAGCGGCTCGTCGAGGAGTAGCACCTCCGGCTCGGGCGACAAAGCCCGGGCCAGCGCCACGCGCTGCTGCTGGCCGCCTGAAAGCTGTTGCGGCTTGCGGTCGGCCATGGCGGTCATTTTCACAAGCTCGAGCATTTCATTCGTCTTGCGGGCTACCTCGTCCTTGGAGCGGCCGAGCATTTCGAGGCCGAATGAAATGTTTTGGCGAACGGTCAGGTGCGGGAAGAGCGCATAGCTCTGGAACACCGTGTTCACCGGCCGCTCGAAGGGCGGCTTGCCGGAAATATCGGTGCCGTTGAGCAGGATTTCTCCAGCCGTGGGCGATTCAAACCCTGCGATCAGACGCAGAAGCGTGGTCTTGCCACAGCCCGATGGCCCGAGCAGGGTGAAGAACTCGCCCTTGTGGATCTGCACAGAGACACTATCGAGCGCAACCACCGTCCCGGAGGTCGCGTCGTAGACCTTGCGCGCCGATCTGACGTCGACGCTTGTCTTATCAGTCATCTAGTTCTCCCTCCTAGACGCGTTCACGTTAGGGGGCGCAGCCACTGCAAATCAAGGAAATGTTTGATCAAGCGACTTCGCTCTGGGGCTCAGGGCGTGGAGATCTGATGGTCAGAAACCGTGCGCAATCTGCCGAAAACTGGCGACATTGGCGGCTTTCATCGGATCGCTAACGGGTTGGCTCTGGCTCGATTGCTTGGCGATGACGACCTCGCGGGCGGGATCAATCCAGATCCACTGTCCGTGGATCCCGAGGGCAAACATCTCTCCCTCGCCGGTCGTATACCAGAAGCTGCGGTAGGCACCCTTTGGGAAAAGCGCGGTCTGCCCACCGCGCTGCCAGACGTCGTGGCTTCCGCCCGACCACATATCGGCGATCCAGCTCTCGTCGATCACTCCCGCGCCATTCATGCGGACCAATTCGCCAACACGGGCCATGTCTCTCGCCGTGACAGAAATGCCTCCCGCAGCGCGGGCGGTGCCGATCCGATCTACGGTAATCTGTGCATCGCATCGTGCGCCCATTGGTTGCCACAGATACCGCTCCAGAAGCCGGTGAAACCGATCGCCACCAGCCCGTTCAAGCACGACCCCCATGAGATCGGTGTCCGGCGATCGGTAGGCATGAATCACACCGTGTTCGGCGTCACCTTTTTGAATGGTCGTGATGAATGACAAGAGGTCACCCGATGCTTCGCCCGGCGCGGGTGGGTTCCATCCGGTGGCGCGGCGGTAGCGATCAAAGGCGCCGGTCTTGTCGAGGTAATCCTCAACGAAATCGACACTTACCTGCATATCTAGGAGATATCGTAGCGTAGCATCGGCAAAGGCCGAGCCTTTTGCCTCGGGAATATACTTGATGATCGGTTCATCCGCGCCGAGCGCCCCTTCTGCGATAAGAGCGCCTGCCAAAAGGCCGGTGAGGGACTTGGATACCGAGAAAATGATATGTGGCCGGCTTGGATCGCGGTGATCTGCGTGCCAGTCAAAAACCATGCGGCCCGATTTCATCACGACGAGAGAGTCGGTCTCGGTTTGTGCCAGCCATTCGAGCAGGGACACTTTGCGGCCGTGCGGCGCGGTCGCGTCAATGGCGCCAAGACCGCTTGCTCCAATTTGCTCTGGCCCAGCGTTACCCTTTGCTTGGATGGTTGCAGAAGGCACGACCTCCTGAACATTCTGAAAGGCCCACGTCGAATATGGACGTATGCGCCAGTTCTCGAGGGTCACATCCTCGCGGGTGACTCCCGTGGTCATCCTCTACCTCCGTCCGCGGTGCCAAGGACACCATAAAGATCAGGCCGCCTGTCACGAAATACGGCCCAGCTTGCACGAGTAGTGGCTAGCGCCTCTCGGTCGAAACTTGCAACCAGCACTGCCTCGTCGTCCCGCCCTGCCTCGGCGATCAAGGCGCCATCGGGACCGGCGATAAAGGAAGAGCCGTAGTAGCTCTGCGTCTTTCCGGCGACCGTCTCGCTGCCGATCCGGTTGGCGGCAGCTACGGGCAGCATGTTGGCGGCGGCGTGGCCCTGCTGGGTGCGCTGCCAGTGGCGCGAGCTATCGAAATCGGGCTGGCCGGGTTCTGAGCCTATCGCGGTGGGGTAGAGTATCACTTCGGCGCCCAGAAGCGCCATTGCCCGCGCGGCTTCGGGAAACCACTGGTCCCAGCAAATGCCGACGCCAACCCGGCCATGCGCCGTGTTCCAGACCCGAAAGCCTGTGTCGCCGCTGCGGAAATAGTATTTCTCGTTATAGCCCGGTCCGTCAGGAATATGTGACTTGCGGTATATGCCAAGGATCGCCCCATCCGCATCGGCAATGGCAACGGTGTTATAAAATACCTGACCTGCTTTCTCGAAAAACGAAATCGGAATCACCACCCCAAGCTCTTTTGCCAGCGCCGACAGGGCCCTAACGGCGGGATCATCGTTCAACGCGTGGGCACGTGAAAAATGTTCGGAATTCTGTTCCTGACAGAAGTAGTGGCCTGAGAAGAGCTCTTGAACGAGGATGATCCTCGCGCCCTTCGCTGCGGCCTGTTTGACAAGGCGGTAAGCGGTCGCAATGTTTTCCTCGATGGTGTCGCTGCACGCAAATTGCACAACGCCGATGTGAAGTGACTTGTCCGTCATCCCAACCTCTTTTCATGCTGCGGGTATGGACCTTTGCTTTTCCCGCTGGCCTCGCCGTTCTTGTATGTCACCAATTTCCGACAAAAGGAGCAAGCGCGGCCTTGATATTCGGGCATTCCTTCAGGATCAGCTTGTCCAGCTACGGCTCGGCAACGATCTTCTTCGGCCATGCGTTCGCCCTCTCAAGACTTTGCTGCTCCGATAGCTGTGACAGCGCCATCCCGCCGAAATGCCGGCGCCAGTCGAAATAGGTTGCGTCGCTAATACCGACGGCGCGGCAGGACGTCTGTCCGTCGTTGCCCTCGGCGCGCTTCAACTCGATCTCCCGAAGCGGTCTTGCCAAAGGAACTTCGCTGGAGCGGAGGCAGCAGGCAAAATAGTGCCCTCGGATGGCCAAACTCTGCCCTTTGAAGTACTACATGACCAGCCCCGAGATCATTCGCTTGGCGATGATGCTCTATGTTCGGTTCCCTGTCATGCTGAGGAATGTCGAGGATCTGCTGCAAGAGCGCGGCATCGATATCAGCCACGAAACAGTTCTATTTTGGTGGCATTGGTTCGGACCGATGTTCGCCAATGAGATCAAGAAGCATCGGATCGAGGGGCTGAGAACGAGCCATTGGCAATGGCATCTCGACGAGGTTT
>JALRLK010000002.1 GCA_023254495.1 Marivivens sp.
CGCGCGCCCGCCTGATCGAGGCGCTGGCCCGGCGAGGCGTGACGGCGGTCAGTCGTGATGCCTGGCCCGGCCGGCTGGGCTCCGGCGACGTCCTCGTCACCTACACCTGCGACCTGCGGCCCGACGACCGCGCGCACCGGCCCAATCGCCTTTCTCGGATTGCAGCCTTAGGAGGATATCCTGCGTTTCTTCGTGCTTGGGCCGGATGGCAAAGGCCTTTTCGGCCAGCTTGAGCGCGGTGTCGCTATCCCCGTCGATCAGCTTCTGCTTCATGATCCCGCGGATGCCGACGAAACGGGTCCGATCGTCGACCAGAAGCTTCTTGTAGGTCTCTTCGGCCTTCTTCCTGTCGCCCGCCATCTCGGCCGCCTGCGCGGTGAGAAGCGTGGTCAGTTCGGGCCGCTGGAGATAGCGCTCAGCCTTGGCGGCCTTGGCAAGCGCCAGATGCCCCTCGCCCGAGGCAAGAGCCATCATCCCGTCGGCCAACGCCTCATAGCCGCGCCGTTCGCGATTGCGGGTGAAATAGCGGGAAAGGGCCGTCTCGTCGCCATTGAGAAAGCGAAAGAAGGCGGCGGCGAGGCCGATGAATTTGAAGAGAAGCCAGACGAGGACGATGAAGACGACGAGCGCGACGAGCGACTCGACCGGCCCGAGCCGGAATTCAAGGCCCGCGAGCGTGATCTGCGCGTGGCCCGACATCTCGCCCAGCATCACGGCGCCATAGGTGGCCGCGGTAACGAGGCCGACGAAGATCAGGATCTTGACCAAAGACCAAAGCATGACGCGTCCTAATCCTCTCCGTCAGTCAGTTCAGCCGCGCCAGCCACGGCAGCGGCGCGGGCCTCGGCGCGAGCGCGCCAATCGGCCAGCTTTTCGGCGGCGATCGCTGGCAGCGCACCAAGCTCGGCCAAAGTATTATCTATATCACCCCCACGCAGCGCCGCCTCGGCGCGCGAAAGGATGGCGTCAACGTCATCGCCCTCGCGCGGTTCGACCGAGCGGACCTCGAATTGCTGGCGCAGGAAACCGATGAAGTTCGTCACTGCGCGTCCGTCTTCGCCGGCGTCCCGAGCGGCGGCGAGGGCCGCGCGGGCGGCGTCGGGAAAGCTGTCTTGCAGTTCGGAAAGGGTCACCACGCCATCGCGGGCCACGGCGGCAAGGCCTGCCGGCGCTGCAGCGCCCAGCGCGTCTTCAAGCTCGGTGAGCGGCCCGTCAAAGGCAACGCCCGTGTCGATCGCCGCAACGATCTGGGCAAGGGCCGATTTGGCGAGCGTATCGCGGGCGGCTGCAGCGGTTGCGGCGGCGACCTCGGCGGCGGCGGTTTGGGCGGCCTTTAGCTCCTCTGAAGCCGAAGCGGCGAGGCTCTGGATCTCGGCGCGCTGGGCATCGAGATCGGCCTGAAGCGCGGCAAGAGCGGCCTGCATCGCATCATCAAACTGCCCCTCGGGCAGGTCCGAGAAGGGGCGGGCCTCGAGCGCCTCGAGGCGAAGGGCGAGGTCGTCGAACTGGCCCACCAGATCGGCGAGAGCCGCAGCGCTGGCCTCGGTGGAGACAAGAACCGCTGAATCAATATCGCTTTGGGTCGGCGCGACCGGCAGGGCGGCAATCTGGCTTCTCAGGCCCTCGATCTCGGTGGCCTGCTCGGCGATCCTGTCTAGGGCCACTGTGTCCGCCCCTTGCTGAGCATATCGGGCGGCGGAATAGCCAACCGCGGCCGAGATCACGACAGAGCCGATCACCACCCAAGCGCCGGTCTGGAGCGCGCGGGAGCGGTGTGTCGGCTGGGCGGCGCTTTCGGCGGGGGCTTCGGGCGATGGCGCCGCGACTGCAGGGGGGGCCTCTTCTGCCTGTGCTGGCTCTTCCGCGGCGGCTTTGACCTCTTCGATGATCTCGGCGTCCTCGATCTCGGGTGTGATCGCGGGCGCTGCCTCTACCGATTTCTTGGTGCTCTTTGCCACGGGCGTTCCTTTCGGGTGGGCTGCGCCTTCTTTCAACCTAGTCTTTCACCCTGCGCCGCTCAAGCAAGGAGCCGCAGCGTCACGTCATTGAAAGTCGGCGACAAGTCGCCAATGCCATCGCCTCGAGATCGGGCCGTTCGGCCAAAAGAATATCCAGCGCGCCGCAGGCATAGGCCTTGTCGGCCACGGCTTGGCTCATCGCGACGATGCGTAGGGGGTCGGTCGGCTCGACCTGCCGCAGAAAGGCTTCGGCTGAGCGTGGCGAGAACAGGGGCACGACCAGAGTTTTGCCACCCGCCAGCGCCCCGAAGACCTCGGGCGAAAGCGTGCAATCCTTCTGCTGGTAGACCACCAGATCGTGCGTGATGAGTCCGGCCTTCGCGAGCCGCGAGGAAACATCGCCCGTGGTCTGCTCGCCCCGTATGTGAGCGAGCGGCGAATCCGGCTGCGCCTCGAGGATCGCAGCAATCAGCGCTTCGACATCGCCGCCCGCCGATACCGTCGCAAACCCTTCGCGTCGCGCCACTTCGGCGGTTCTGTCGCCCACGCACCACGCCTTCATTCCGCCCTGTGCGCCCGCGCCCCGCGCCCGGAGTGCGGCCTGTTCGGAGGTCAGGATAACAGTCACGACCCCATCCGGGAGCGGCCGATGCGCGACACTTTCGATCTCGATCGCGGGAGACAGGATATGCGCCACCCTTTGGCCCAAGTGCTCCTCGACCGCCGCGAGAAACCGGCGCGAGGCCTCTTCGGGTCGTGTGAGAACGAGAATTGCCAAGGGTGCTCCGGTTCGCCGCCATTGTTTGTGCCTGTTGCGGATGTTACCTGCGATGAAAGCCCGCGCAACCGGAACCCGCATGAAGAAAAGCCTCACCATCCTCGGCATCGAATCGAGCTGCGACGATACCGCCGCGGCGGTGGTGCGGCGTGGGGAGGAGGGGGCCGAGGTGCTTGCCTCGGTCGTCTTTGGCCAGACCGCGCTGCACGAGGCCTATGGCGGCGTCGTCCCCGAGATTGCGGCGCGCATTTCTTCGTTCGACTCACCTGTGTCGATTGCGATGATGCCTTCGGGAGCCTCGATAAAAGTCTGATTTGATAATCCGTTTCCTACCAGACACCAAACTTGATCGCTGACTTTGTAAAAGTTTCGAACAAGTCGCTTTGAGTGATCGACTAAATCACGATGGGCAACGTGACCAGTTTCTGTGGTTACGGTGTTGTTTGAGTTTGGCTCAAAACTTCGGGCGCGTTTATGTTTCGTCACGACGAACTGTATTCGCCGAGAACTTGTGCAGGGTCGGTTGAAACAGTGTCTGGCCAATTCGAGTACCAAATATCTGCAGCAGAAGTGCCGACATGCAATGGTTGGCGATCAAAGCCTTCAATGGGGTCGAGTAGCGGTTCGACAATGACGTCAAAACGTGGTTTCGAAAAAAATGGAAACGACTGTCGAGGTTTACCAGATTTGTTGAACACACGGTGAGGTGTCGAAATCAAACGGCCGCCACTCCAAAGTTCGAGCATGTCTCCAACATTAAGAACAAGACCATCAGGAGGACATTCGGCACTTATCCATTCGTCGGCGCGATTGCGCACCTCGAGGCCGCCGATTGGGTCGTGGGCGAGCAGTGTCAGCAAGTTGAAATCTTTATGCGGGTGAATACCCCAAGTATCGCTCTGAGGCGGCATCGGAGGATAATTGAGCAGCGTCATGTTTGTCAGCGGGTTGGTCATACTCGCCAAAATGATGTTCGCATCGACGCGTAGTTGCGAACAAAGGGCGATGATTAAACGCTCACTCACGCTTTCTAGAGCTTGCCAATACCTCATGACTGGTGTCTTGATATCTGCGGCGATTCGGGGCCACTTATTCGGGCCATAAAGCGCACTTGCTTGGCAAATTGGGTCTTGTGGATCTGTCTCGTTGTGTAGTTTCCAGGCTTCGTACTGATCGGCTTTACCTTTGCCTGAGTTCGGTGTGAAATATCCGAGCGGTACAAAGCCTCGGTAATTGCCTTTGACGACCATATCTCGCGCCAAAATCTCGCGTGGCGTTTCAAAAACCGTTGCGACTGCTTGTCGCATGTCAGAAATAATCGATTCATCGA
>JALRLK010000013.1 GCA_023254495.1 Marivivens sp.
CGCCTCAGAACGGGGTTCTGGCGAAGCTGCGAGGGGCTGGATCAACGATGACCACCTGATTGTTCTGGATTTGCGCCACGGCAAGGCCGCGTTCATTGGTGCCGTCCGGCAGAAGGCGGAAGATGCCTGCCGTGCCCTGGAAGCCCTGCGATTGGGTCAGGACGGCGGCGGAGAGCGCATTGCTCTTGCCCGCCGCGACCAGTGCGCCAATCGCCGCGATCCCGTCATAGGCGAGGCCGGCCAGGGGATGCGGCAGGCCGCCGAAGGCTGTGGCGTAGCGGGATTCAAATTGGGCTGAGACGGTCGTGTCGGGCATTGCGAAAATGCCGCCCTGAAGCCCCGGCAGGGTCAGCGCCTGCGGGGTGATATCCCAGCGCGTCAGGCCGATATAGCGGACCGTTGCGGGATCGATCCCGTGTTCGGGCAGCATCGTGGCAACGATGGGCAGGTCGGCGTTGACGCTTGCTGTGAGGAACAGGGCATTGGCGGCATTGGCCGTCGCGTTTTCGGCGATGATGGAAGAGGCCTCAAGAATGCCCTGCTGCGAGAGCGGATAGGATTCCACGCCCGCGAGGGTCGCCCCCGATTTCACCACCGCCTGAACGATGGCATCGCGGCCGACCGCGCCCGGCACATCGTCGCCGTGGACAACCATGATCCGGTCAAATCCGGTCGCGGCGGCATAGGCGGCAAGCCGCTTGGCGGTGTTTTCGAAGGTGGCGCCAAGTACAAAGACGTTGCCACCGGCGATCGAGGTGTTGTTGGAGAAGGCCAGAACGTTGACGCCCCGGTTGCGGACGGCGATGCCTGCGGCATTGGCGGCCTCGGCATAGAGCGGGCCAAGAATGATCTTGGCGCCTTCATCGACAGCGCGGGTCGCGGCGGCGGCGGCCTGCGTTGCATCGGCACCGGTATCGTAGACGCGCAGGTCGATGGCCACGCCCTGAAGATCGGCAATCGCCATGCGGGCAGCATTTTCGAGATTCTGAGCAAGGAAAGCGTCCGTCGCATCGCCGGTGCCGATCGGCACGAGGAGCGCAACCTGCACTGGAGCGGAGGTGTTGATCATCGGGCTCGGGCCGGTTGTAGGCGTGCACGAGACCAGCCAAGCGATCAGGCCAAGGGAAAAAATCGACAGGATCGCCTTGCGGGCGGTCGACAAAAGGGCAAACATCAGACGGCAACTCCTCTTTGGTCGGGCCGGCGGCGGGCTCCTGCGCTGGGCCCGGTCCGAACGTGGCTATCATACGGCGAGGGCTGGAAGGGTCTAGGCATGAATTTCGACCGCAAGCCCCTCTCGGCGGGTCTTTACTTTGTTTCAACCCCGATCGGCGCCGCGCGTGATATGACGCTGCGTGGCCTCGATATCCTTGCCTCGGCCGACATCATCGCTGCGGAAGATACACGCACGGCCCGAAAGCTCATGGAAATTCACGGCGTGCCGCTCGCCGGCCGGCCGGTTGTGTCCTATCACGACCATTCCGGCCCGGGGGCACAGGCGCGGCTTGTCGAGGCTGTGCGAGAGGGCAAATCTGTTGCTTGCGTGTCAGAGGCCGGAACCCCGCTGGTCGCGGATCCGGGTTATGAGCTTGGACGGGCCGTGATCGAGGCGGGGCTGATGGTTACGGCCGCGCCGGGAGCCTCGGCCGTCTTGGCGGCACTCGCGGTGTCTGGCCTGCCGAGCGACCGTTTCATGTTTGTGGGTTTTCTCCCGCCGGGCAAGACCCAGCGCGAGACCGAGATCGCCTTGCTGCGCGACCTGCCGGCGACGCTGATCTTTTATGAATCCCCAAAACGCGTTGGGGAAATGTTAGCTTCCTTGCGCGATATTCTGGGGGAAAGCAGGGAAGCGGTTGTCTGCCGCGAACTGACGAAACGGTTTGAAGAGGTCCGGCGCGGCACTTTGGGCGAACTGGCAGGCGAGTTTGCGGAGCGGGCGGTCAAAGGCGAAATCGTCGTTCTGGTTGGCAGGGCAGGTTCGGAAACGGTGGCCGAGGCAGATGTGGAGGGCGCGCTGCGCGAGGCGATGAAAACGATGCGGATCAAGGATGCCGCCACGGCGGTGGCCGGCGCGCTCGGTCTGCCGAGGCGGCAGGTCTATCAGGTGGCGCTTGGGCTGGAGAAAGAGTGATGGGCGGATTGGTCGAATATCATACGGGGCTTGCCGCCGAAGAGATCGTTGCCGCGGATTATACGCGGCGTGGCCTCAGGCTTGAGCGACGGCGCTGGCGCGGCAAGCGCGGCGAAATTGACCTGATCCTTCGTGAAGATGACCGAGTGATTTTTGTCGAGGTCAAAAAGAGCTGGGACTTCGCCCGTGCGACCGAGAGCCTCTCGCATCGGCAGATGCAACGCATTCTTGGTGCGGCGGAGGACTTTGTCGCCGGAGAGCCGAAGGGCCTTTTGACAGAGATGCGCTTTGATGTGGCTATGGTTGATGCCGTCGGCCGGATCGAGATTCTGGAGAACGCCTGCCTCGCTGCCTGACGCCCGGCCATTGAACCTTGGTTGGCGATGCGCCATTTATCGGGAAACGTGACGCAGGAGTTCCGATGCCGCTCAAGGTTGCTATCCAGATGGACCCGATCGCGCCGATCAACATCGACGCCGACAGCACCTTCCGTATTGCCGAAGAGGCGCAGAAGCGGGGGCATTCGCTCTTCTACTATACCCCCGACCGGCTCGCCTATCAGGAGGGCCGGATCACCGCGCGGGGCTGGCCTTTGGAGGTGCGGCGGGTCAAGGGCGACCATTTCCGCCTTGGCGACGAGCAGGAGGTCGATCTTTCGACCTTTGACGTGGTCTGGCTGCGGCAGGATCCACCTTTTGATATGGGCTATATCACCACGACCCATCTTCTCGACCGGGTTCATCCCAAGACCCTCGTGGTCAACGATCCGTTCTGGGTGCGGAACTATCCCGAGAAGCTCCTTGTTCTCGAATTTCCCGACCTCACCCCGCCGACCGCCATCGCCCGCGATCTTCAGACGCTGCGGGCCTTCCGCGAGAAGCACGGCGATATCATCCTCAAGCCGCTTTACGGCAACGGTGGTGCAGGCGTGTTCAAGCTGACCTCGGGCGACGGCAACCTTGCTTCGCTTTACGAGATGTTTACCGGCATCAGCCGCGAGCCGCTCATTGTGCAGAAATTCTTGCCCGCCGTTTCCAAGGGCGACAAGCGGGTGATCCTTGTCGACGGTGAGCCGGTGGGTGCGATCAATCGCGTCCCCGCGCAAGGCGAAACGCGCTCGAATATGCATGTCGGCGGGCGGCCCGAGCCTGTTGGCCTGACCGACCGCGACCGCGAGATTTGCGCCCGGATCGGGCCCCTCTTGCGCGAGAAGGGGCAGATCTTTGTCGGGATCGACGTGATCGGCGACTGGCTGACCGAGATCAACGTAACCTCGCCCACCGGCATTCAGGAGCTGGAGCGGTTCGAGGGCACAAACGTGGCCGAGAAGATCTGGCTCGCAATCGAAAAGCAGCGGGCCTGATGCCTTCGCTGCGCCTCAGGTCCTTTGGGCTTGTGGCGCGTCCACTACAACACCGTCAGGCCGCACAGCGCATTGGGGTATCGTCCGCCTGCACCCGAAAGCGTCGTTCCATTGGACCAGAGGCCCACGATGCACTAACAATCAAACCGGATCACCCGATGGGGGCACGCCAATGTAGAGATCGTAGGTCATGGGGGGCTCCTTGGGTTGTCGCAGCAATGCCCGCGTCGGTGCTCAGGGGCAAGCGCCAATCTCGCCAAGGCGCCAGCCCTCTGCGCCATGCTCGGTCCGCGTGACCGAGAGGGGTTCGACTAGGTGGCCAAGGGCCGCTTCGGCCGTCAGACCGCCCGCCTGTTGGACGCGGGTGAGGATCACGCCGAAATGCGCGACGACGACGATATCGCGCCCCCGATGGGCAGCGAGCATCCGTGCGACAAACCCATCGACTCGCGCGGCAACGGCGTTCCAGCTTTCGCCCTCGGGCGGGGCGATATCGCCGGGGGTCTCCCAGAAGGCGCGAGTCAATTCGGGATCGCGGGCCGAGGCTTCGGACCAGTGAAGCCCATCCCAAGCGCCGAAGTCGATCTCGCGCAGGGCCGGATCGGCGGGCAGCGCCTCGCGGCCATTGGCCAGTACGGCGGCGGTGGCAGAGGCGCGGATCAGGTCGGACGAGACAATGAGCGCGCCTTTGGGCAGATGCGCGTCGAGGCGGGCGAGTCGGGCGGTGTCGGAAAGGTCGGCCGGAACATCGCGCCAACCGACAAAGGCCTTCTCATGCGTCGGCCCGTGGCGCACCCACCAGAAGCGGGTCATTCCGGCAGCCGCCCTTTGAGCACCATCGGCAGGCCCGCCATGACGGCCATCACCAGATCGGCCCGTGCGGCAAGCTCTTGGTTGAGCCGCCCTTGGGCATTGCGGAAGCGGCGGCCAAGTGAGGTATCGGGGACAACGCCCATTCCCGCCTCGTTGGAGACGACAACCACAGGCGCGGGGCAGGCGGCGAGTGCGGCGAGGAGGCGCTCCGTCTCGACCTCGAGGTCGCTCTCTTCCAAAAGGTGGTTCGACAGCCACAGCGTCACGCAATCGAGAAGCACCGCCTCGCCCTCGCGCACGCCTTCGAGGGCCGCGGCGATATCGAGCGGCTCTTCCACTGTGCGCCAATCGGGGCCGCGCATTTCCTGATGGCGGAGGATCTTGTCCTCCATCTCGTCGTCGAAGGCCTGCGCCGTGGCGACATAGACCCGCGAAAGCCCGCTCACCACAATAAGCGCCTCGGCGCGGGCCGATTTGCCCGAGGCCGCGCCTCCCAGAACGAGTGTAAGTTTGCCAAGGCCCATGGGCGCTCCTTTCCGGTCCTTGCCGACTATCCAACGCCTTGCGGCGAATGACAAGCAGCCTTGCGTATCTCGGGGCTGGCCTCGGGGGCGTATTGCCCCTAGTTTCGGGGGCGAACCCAGAGGGCCGATCATGCTGTCAGGCAAACATATCCTGCTGATCATTTCGGGCGGCATCGCCGCCTATAAATCGCTCGAC
>JALRLK010000138.1 GCA_023254495.1 Marivivens sp.
CCCGATCTCCCCGCGCCAAGCCCGCACCCTCCAGGTGATCCATGAAACGCGCCCCTCGCAGCCGTCAACGCCATGATTTATATGCGAAATATCACGATTACGACAGCGAAATCAGCGACTTACTTGGAGAATGTGGGTCCATAACCTTCTGCGACCATCAATGAAGCATATGACGCGGTGCCGTATCTGGAGATGTATTCACATGCAGTTGAAAAACCACTCTCACCCAAACTCATTCTTTGGCCTGCAACAAAACCCCGCAAATATTGTTGGCAAACCTGGACATCAGCGACCCTCAGCGCCTCTGGCGTTAATCCATTATTTGTCTCAGGATTCGGAATCCCACTAAGCACAGACAATCGATTTAATATTTGATCAGTTTGAGATGCCACTACACAAGGTGACAATGTCAAATCGATATTCTGTGCGGACACCGGCAAAGTCCAAGCAATACAAAAAAAAATCTGCAGAAATTTTTTCACACAGTGGTCCTCCAAACTCTTCTACCTCCCCCATCTTGTGACCAGTCCCTGCTTCGTGTCCAGCCTAACCGTCTTAGAGCCAATCCGATACTGCCTGCGCAGGGGCGGGCGTTGTACCGACCGTGCAGCCGCGCCACGAGTTCGTCCATGGCCCACGGGCGGTTGCGCTGTGCGGGCGGCAGGGAGCGCATGAGGGCCTCGATCTGATTGGTCAGTGGGATGTCGCATTGAATGCGACTGTCGCGCAGGCGCTTGCGCTCCGCTGCACGGATGGCCTCTTTAGATTCGTTCTTGGCGCGTTCACGCTCGGCCCGCAGATGGTCGATGTAGCGTTTCATGTGTCAACTTCCTGTGGTGGCAGGATAACGACTTCCGGACATACAGGGCAGTCTTCAGGACAAAGATTCATGGCTCTGATAAACCCGTGGCCAACGTGTTGCGCCGCCCTATGCGCTGCATCCTCAAGCTCACCCTCTCGCTGCGCGCAAGAGCCTTCTCTGTCTGGGAAGGTCCATCCCGCGCGCCCGTACCGGTCACCTTCACTGCGCGCGGACCATTGCCATGTTGTAGGTCCAAATATTGCTTTCGGATCAAGGGGTGTAATTAGGGCAACAATTTCATCTCCATAGAACCCGGCGTATGTATTGTTTCCATCGGGCATGAAGGTCAGCTTCTTCTTTTCCATGTCTTGTTTCCTTTCGACCGGGGCAGCGGTTGTAAAGTATTGCGTGGTTTGCGCGGTTTGGGTCCATTTCCCATAAAGTCCCTATGTGAAGCTCTATAGAAAAAGTTTCGGGATGAGCTCTGAAACTGAGCAAAGTGCGCATAACCACACATGCGAGGGGCTGCTCCAGTAGAAGGTGGGGCAGCCCGTGTATATTTTTATTTCAAGTGTATCGTATCACGCTGCAGCGCTATCCGGGCATATTCGCGACCCGAATTAACCTTTGGATGCCCCCGGTCGCTCAGACGACGTGTAAAGGTGTTTTTAGTGGCAGCCCGGCTGCCGTTTTCGGCCGCCCAACTAATATATGCGGCGTAAAGATCACCTGTCGGGCAACTCAGGTCTGCGCCCATGCGGCACCGGTCGCTTATAAACTGACCTATGATGTCCTCATCGGTCCGGTAGCCTTCCGTCGCGGTTTTTACAGATTCGGGCACGGCCAGCCCGTGTGCCCAATAGTCCTTCACCCCGTCGAGCGCCCAGTTCAGGATGCCACTGCCTTCACGGCGTAAACGTTCCTGAAGTCTCGAATCTTGTTCATGCTCGGGTATTTGGACGCTCCAGTCGATCAGCGTCACCCTGCGCCATATGCCCAGGCTCGTGTCGTGAATCGCTGGGCGGTGGTTCCCGGCCATGATGAACGTATGTGACGGAGCGAAGTCGATAAATGACCTCCCGTATACCGGCCGCGCAGTCAGCACATCGCCACCGGTCCAGAGCTTGACACGTTCTTCGTCCAAGCGCCCCTCCCGTACCTCACTAGCGAATGTGCCCCTTGCGCCCTGTAAGCGAAGGGTGTCGGCGCTTGGTCCTTGGGAGGACCGATCTTGCCGCATAAGGGCCTCGGCTTGTATACTCACAGCGTAATCGCCAAGTATGAACATCAGGGCGTCAACGAAGGTGGTCTTCCCATTTGCACCACCACCGTGAAAAAAGAACAGACGCTGTTCGCCTGGCTTGCCCCAAAGGGTCAGCCCAGCAACTTGCTGGATCAATCTGCGCACCGCAGCATCGGGCTGGACACGAGCTAGGAACGCCTCGAACTGCGGTGCAGCGGCTTCTGGAGCGAACTCGACGCCTGCTCGCTTTGTGATGAGATGATCAGGGCGGAACCCGATAAGCGAACGCTTGCGCAGGTCGAGCACGCCGTTCCTGACACCCAAGAGGTCTGGCTGAGCATCGAGGTCGGCAGCCGCCACCGTCATGCCATCGTGCGTCCATCCCACGGCTGCCATTGCGTCCATGCGCGGCAGAGTACTGCTGGCCGCCGCGTGCTTCGCGGCCTTCTGGCTCGTCTCGACCTGTCCCTTCTCCATTAAGGCCGCACCGGTCTCGTGGATATACGCGATGGTTTTGCGGGCGGCCCGCCGGATCATATTCGTCGGGTCACCTGCCTTGCTCCACCCGGCGTGCGGGTCGAACCTGAGCACATCGCCGGTCTGGTCCACGCGCAGCAACCGCCCCCGCCAGACATTTGCGAATATACTGCCGTTGAGAACGTCCCGCTCCTCGACCTGATCAGTCACAAGCACCGTCGAAAGCCGTACACGCCGAGGGTCTTCCCAGCCTGCCGCCTTCGCCATGCCGAACAGTGTCCCGAGGGTTATGCCGCCCGCCGGTTCGATGCTATTCCACGCCTTGTCGAAAGCGGCGTCGGTGTATTTCTCACCCCCCTCTGACCATGTGCGTGCGAGACCTTCGGCACACGCCCACTCCGTGGAACGGATCGCCATCAGCACGGATACCCACTCCGGGTGGAGCATATCGGGGTCAAGCACTGCCAAGGCACCGCGCACCCGCTCGACATTCGCGGGTGTCTCTGGGTCGGGGCCATAGGCACCGAAGTTTACGGCCTTTGCACCCGCGTTCTTTACGGGTGCTCCGGACAGGCCGCCTTTAGCCTGCACCGCAAGACGCATGGCGGCTACACCAGCGTCTACCGACTCCCATGCTCCGGCGTTCATAAGCACTTCCCCGGTAACGGTCACGAACCGGCCTTGAGCATACGCCTCGAACCCTGTGCCCTTGTCTGCGATTTGGGCGAATCCGCTCGTCGATCCAATTACCCTTAGACCGCGCCCCGATGGGCTGCGTTCAATATAACAGTCCTTACACGCCTTCATTATGCGCCGAACATCCAAATCGTTGATGAGCTTGCCGCTCGCGTCGATGCAGTTGTCGAGGTCGAGTGCACCGATACCCGTACTGGACAGGAGCGCGATGCCCATGCCCGCGTAATGCTGCGGAGCGGCGTTATAAGCCGCCAAAGCTTCGTCGAAGGTCACAAGATTGGCCACGTCTTCCGGGTTACCAAGAGAGCCGCTCCGCACTGCTCCATTCGCATAGTACGGCACCTTGTCGGGCTTGGGTTTGTCGGCCTTTATGACCGCTTTCCAAAGTAACCAGAGCTTCTGCGCCTTGAGTTCATAGGGAACGACGTCGCCCATGCATGCCGAGGGTGGATTGAAATAGTCGCGTTTCATGACACGCCTCCGTTCAAGTAGGCACGAACATCGGACACGCGCCACCGGCGGGCCTGCGGTCCAATAGCAATGGGCTGCGGCAAACGCCCAGCCTGCACGTCACGCCAGATCGAGGCGCGGCTGCGCCCTGAGAGGATCGACAGCTCCTTCGCCGAAACCAATGCCTCAGCAGGCAGGCTGGTAAGTGTTTCAAGTCTTTGCGGTATGGCCATGGTGCCCTCCAGTTGCGTTTGGATGACACACGCATATCGGCTGATGGCAGGGGCAGTACTTGGTCTGTCCAGATTATTTTGGCATGCGCTCAAAGTACCGTAGAACGGTCCTTTTACTTAGCCCTTCTGCAATCGCGATCTGCTCCGCCTTGTGTTTTAGCCCCCAGTACTTGAGGTTCCTCGTACGAGCATCACGGCACCGCTCATCAGCTGCTGCTGCCTTCCCTTTGCCGCCTGCCGGACCCCTTTCTGGTGGCTTGATCAGCTGATGCTCTTCGTCGTCCGTATATTGAAGAAATTTATCATTCGCATTCGGAGTCTCGGACACTATCGCGTCAGCAAGTGGCGACGGCTGACCAAGCCGACTAAGAAAGTAGTCGGGCACGTTTGCGGCGGCCTTGTCCATCTGCTGTCGCATATTTGCCTTTGCACGCTCTCTGGCTTTCCGTTGTGCTTTTGTTTCTTTCATCCTCACCCCCTCCCTCCCAGCGCAACAACATTCCCACCAGCAGCCACTCCCGTGACATGTGCCGCCCATGCGTCCATTACGCCACGCCGTTGCTCTACTAAATCCGTCCGGTGATAGGCTGCTTCGACGGCATTACGGATCGTATGCGCAAGCGCGCGCTCTGCTAGATCACGTGATACGCCCTTCTCACTGGCCCAGTCTCTGAATGTCGACCTTAAGCCATGGGGCACCGCAGGACGCCCAGACCGCTGGTCTAGGTATCCTCCATCCCGAGCTTCGTTGATGCGCTTCATGCAGGCACTTAGTGCCGCGTCAGACAGCATCCCACCCCTCACCGCCGGAAAGACGTAAGGCGAGCCCAAATCGCGCGGCAGCGCCTGCAACAGCGCGACCGCCTGCGCGGTGAGCGGCACTCGGTGCTCCTTTCCAGCCTTCATCCGCTGCGCAGGTATGGTCCAAAGCTCGGCCTTGAGGTCGATCTCAGCCCATGTAGCGCCCCTGATTTCACCCGACCGCGCAGCCGTTAGGGCCATGAATTCCAGCGCTCGGGCAGCTACACCATCGCGCCCCTTCAGATCAGCAAACCAACGAACCACGTCGCCGATTGACAGCGCGGGGTGATTAGTGACCTTCGCCACTTTCGAGGGCTTGGGCAGGATTGCGTCAAGGTTTCCTTTCCACCGGGCCGGATTGTCACCCTCCCTATGTCCCGCCACGGTCGCCCATGCCAACACCCCCTCGATACGCCCCCTCACGCGGGTCGCCGTCTCCGTCTTCGTCTGCCACATCGGCTCTAGTACGCGCAGCACGTCCGGGACGCCTATGTCACCCACCAGCATCTTCCCCAACTTCGGGTTTGCGTATGTGCCCAGGGTCGAGCGCCACTGATCGCAGTGTTTGGGGTTCTTGAACTCAGTCAGTTTGCTATCAAGGAACTTCTCGACAGCCTTCTCGAAGGTCAGCCCGCGTTTCTGCTCGGCCTGCAGCCGGGAGCGCAGCGCCTTGCGCTCCTCGACAGGGTCGAGCCCCTGCCAGACCTTCTCCAGCTCAGCACGCGCGCGTTCACGCGCCTGCGCCAGCGTCACGGTGGGATAACTACCCAAGCCGATATGCCTGCGCTTGCCGCCCACTGGCGTACGGAGGAGCCATGACTTGGACCCACTCGGCGTGATCTGCAGCATCAGACCCTGCACCCCGCCGACCGAAATGACCTTGTTTGACTTACCCCCGTCATGCTCCAGACGCTTAACCTCAAGTGCTGATAGTTCCTTAGCTAGCTTTGGCATTACCAACCTTCCTACCTACCCAAATGCTTGCGATCATCTGAGACTAGCTGAGATAGGGTGCACAAGTAAAATCGATCAAGGCCTTGTAAAAAATTATATTTTTAACCTGAATGAGCTCGGATGAAACAATTAAATGGCGGCCTGTCTCTCCGCCACCATCCCCCAACAGGATATGTCTGGCATGACGCGCGCGCAGGCTCGCGGGATCAGTTGATCCCGTTCGCCCGCTGCAACTCACGCACATAGGCGATGATTGCCTTCACATCGCCTTGGGTAAAGCCCTCTTGCGGCGGCATATTGCCAAAGGGCCAGTGGTGCGCGCGCACCCCATTTTCGACCGCCATCAGGAAGGCATAATTGGCATGGTGCGAGGGTTCATAGATCTTGTGAACCAGCGGTGGGCCAAAGCCCTTCTTCCCTTCGGCATTCTGGCCGTGGCAGTTGATGCAGGCGCTTTCAAATGCAACGGCGCCGAGGGCGGCGAGCTCGGAAAACTCTGGCGGGACGGTGACATCGACGATCGCCAGATTGTTTGAGGTGGCCTCTGCCTCGGCGGCGTCTTGAGCGTCCGGCCGGAAGGCAAAATAGGTCAGGGTGATAAGGGCCGCCAGTGCCGCGGCGGGGATAGCATATTTCTTCATCATAATTTCCGTATCTGGTGTCGGCGCGATTGCGCCCATGCAGGGTTCTAGAAAAGACCTGCAAACATACGGGGCGGCTGAGGATCGGCTCCTTGCGACAAAGATCCGGCAAACCACGGCTCGGGCATCTCGTTGATTGGGGTCTGCAAGGGACGTTCGCAGGCCGCGACGAAGAGCGGGAGATCAAGATACAACGAACAGCTCATGGCGTGCGGGCAAAGGTCGTGTCCATCGTCCGCCTCAGGGCCGCAATCAGGACCGGTAGCATGATGCATATCCACAGACGCTCCGGCCATTTGATGCCCTGCCCCGGCCATCGGGGCCATCAGCACGCCAAAGAGGCACATCAGAAGGATCGAAATGAATCTTCGCACAGCATCGCAACTTTCTCGCGAGCGCTACACTGCGGGCTGAGAGGGGGAAGGTCAATAACGGCTTGGTCGGGCCCGCCTCAGATCTCATTGATTTGGGAATGCTCTTGCCGCATCCTGAAGGCACGGAGGGTACAAGATGAAACGCCTTGTCGGGACACTGTTTCTCGTTCTTGCCCCGCTGGCGGCCTCGGGCTTTGACACCGCCAGCGCCAACCGGCTGGCGGAACGCCGCGCCTGCCCCGAATGCGATCTTTCAGGGTTAGACCTGAGCGGCGCCCGCCTATGGCAAGCCGAGCTTGCAGGGGCCAATCTATCCGGCGCGGATCTGAACCGCGCAAACCTTGGCAATGCCAACCTCTCGGGCGCCGATCTGAGCGGGGCGGTTCTGACCAAAACCTATTTGACACAAGCCAATCTTGGCGATGCGCGCCTGACCGGCGCCGACCTGAGCCAAGCAATTCTGACCGGGGCCCTTCTCTCCGGGGCCGAGCTGTCCGGCGCTCATATGGCCGGAGCCTATCTCGAATTGGCCAATCTTGCGGGCGCCAGCATAGCCGGCGCCATTCTAACCGGGGCGAATTTCACCTCGGCCAATCTGACCGGCACAAATCTGAACGAAGCCGATTTCACCGACGCGGTGCTGGTCGGCTCCGATCTTGAAGGCGCCACCTTGGAAGAGGCCGTATTCTGTCGGACCATCATGCCCGACGGAATACCCCGTTCCGATGGCTGCCGCTAGCCTAAGGCCGCTTCGAGGCCGACAAAGACCACGGCCGACAGAACCGCGGAGGCCGGCACAGTAATCACCCAAGCCGCAAGAATCGTCAGGAAATGCGTGCGACGGACGAGCTTGCGGCGCTTGCGCTCTTCCGGCGCGCGCGTCTTGCCCGGGCCCCGCTGCCCTGCGAATTGACGCGCGCGGCGTTCGGCGTGCCATTCACGGAAGAAGCCCACCCCAAAGACGCCGCCAACGGCGATATGGGTCGAGCTGACCGGCAGGCCGAGCCAGCTGGCCACGATCACCGTGATCGCCGCCGACAGCGCCACGCAATAGGCGCGCATCGGGTTGAGCTTGGTGATCTGGCTGCCGACCATGCGAATGAGCTTGGGCCCAAAGAGCACGAGGCCGACCGAGATGCCAAAGGCACCGATCACCATGACCCAAAGCGGGATATGCACCTTGCCGGCAAACTCGCCGCCTGTCTCGGCGGCATGGACGATGGCGGCCAGCGGGCCGACGGCATTGGCCACATCGTTGGCGCCATGCGCGAACGAGAGCAGGGCCGCCGAAATCACCAGCGGCAGGCTAAAAAGCACCTTGAGCGACTTGTTACGGTTCTCAAGACCAATCGATTTGCGTTTGATGACAGGTGCCGAAAGGAAATACGACAAAACCGCCACGCCAAGGCCGATCAAAAGCGCGTTGCCAAGGTCGATCTTGACCAGTTTGGACAGGCCCTTCAGCGCCAGATAGGCCGCAAATGCCCCCGCCATGATGGCAACCAGAAACGGCACCCAGCGGCGGGCGGCGGCGATCTTGTCGTCTTGATAGATGATGAAGGCTTTGATGAAGGCGAGGAAGGCCGCTGCAATGACGCCCGCCAAGACCGGCGAGATCACCCAGCTCGCGGCAATCGAGCCCATGGTCGGCCAGTTGACCGCGCCAAAACCGGCGGCCGCGATGCCCGCCCCCATAACGCCGCCAACAATCGAATGGGTCGTCGAAACCGGCGCGCCGACCCATGTCGCGAGGTTGATCCACAGCGCAGACGACAGAAGTGCCGCCATCATAGCCCAGATAAAGATGCCTGGCCCCGAGACGCTCTCAGGCGAGACAATTCCCTTGGAAATGGTCGAAACCACATCGCCGCCGGCCAAAAGCGCGCCCGCGCTCTCGAAGATCGCCGCGATGAGGATCGCGCCGCCCATGGTAAGCGCCTTCGCACCAACCGCCGGGCCCATATTGTTGGCCACGTCATTGGCGCCGATATTGAGCGCCATATAGGCGCCGACGGCAGCTGCAAGAACCACGATCCAACGGGTGTTTTCCTCACCGAAAAGCACAGTTGCGATCAGCGCGGCAACGACCACGAAAACAAGAGAAATTCCAAGCCCGACCATTGGCTTTGCTACATAGGACGTCGCAGACTCCAGAGCCGCGATGCGCCCGAGGTCACGATCGAGGGTTTTCCAGTGGTGGTTCGGTTGGTTGTTGTCGGTCATCCCCAATTCCCCGTTTTGGGGGTCGGCAGCCCCTAGAGTGGCAGGAGAACGAATCTCCCTTGGCTCTTGCCCTACCCTCGCGCCACCTCAATTTCAAAGTTAAACCCGCGGGTGGCCGCATCTTCACGTCACTCTGAGGCAATCTCACCGCAAATCACAGGCAAGTGACAGCCGTCTGAGGGTGCTGGACAGAGGCATGGCGCCTACCCATATCATGGAGCCCAAAAGCAGGAGGTTTCATGCCGCGCTATTTCAAAGACCCGGACGCCATCGCCAAGCTCGACGCCGAGGAATTCCGTGTGACCCAGCAAAACGGGACGGAACGCGCCTGGACCGGCAAGCTCTTGGAGAACAAGGCGGTAGGGATCTATGTCGATATCGTATCCGGCGAGCCGCTCTTTGCCTCATCCGACAAATACGAATCCGGCTGCGGCTGGCCGAGCTTCACCCGGCCCATCGAGCCCGCGAATGTGGCCGAATTGACCGACCGCTCCTACGGCATGGTGCGCACCGAGGTCCGCTCGGCCCATGGCGACAGCCACCTCGGCCACGTCTTCCCCGATGGCCCGCGCGACCGCGGCGGCCTGCGCTATTGCATCAACTCGGCCTCTCTGCGCTTCATTCCGAAGGACAGAATGGAAGCCGAAGGCTACGGCGACTATCTCGATCAAGTGAAGGAGGAGTGATCATGGCACAGAAAACGGCAATTCTCGCAGGCGGATGTTTCTGGGGGATGCAGGATCTGATCCGCAGGCTTCCGGGCGTTCTGAAAACCCGCGTCGGCTATACCGGCGGCGATGTGGCCAATGCCACCTACCGCAACCACGACACCCATGCCGAGGGGATCGAGATCGTCTTTGATGATGTGGTGATCAGCTACCGGCAGATTCTGGAATTCTTTTTCCAGATCCACGACCCCACCACGCTGAACCGTCAGGGCAACGATCTCGGCATCTCTTACCGGTCGGGCATCTATTACCTCGACGAAGATCAGCACGCCGTGGCGCTCGATACCATCGCGGACGTGAACGCCTCGGGCCTTTGGCCGGGCAAGGTTGTCACCGAAGTGAAACCCGCCGGCCCCTTCTGGGAGGCCGAGCCCGAGCATCAGGATTATCTCGAGCGGTTCCCGAGCGGCTATACCTGCCACTTCGCGCGGCCGGGCTGGGTCTTGCCCAAGCGCAAGAGCGCCTAGCCGCGGAAGCCGGTCGCGATCACGAACTTTTCGGAGCTGTCCGACCGGCTCGCCGGCGGCTTGACGTTGGCGACCTTGTCGAAGCGCTGTTTCAGGAGCTTCTGCAATTCGCCTTCGGCCCCACCTGCCAGAACCTTGGCGACAAAGGTGCCGCCCGGCGTCAGCACGTCAAAGGCGAAAAAGGCGGCGGCCTGGCAAAGAGCGATGATCCGCAGGTGGTCGGTCTGCTTGTGGCCCGAGCTTGCAGCGGCCATATCGGACATCACGACATCCGCCGTCCCGCCCAGCCATTCCTTCACCTGCTCGTCGGCATCATCGGCCAGAAAGTCGAGCTGATGCACCTCGGCCCCCGCAATCGGCTCGACCTCTTGCAGATCGACCCCAAGAACCTTGCCGATGGCCTTGCCTGATTTCTCGCCAAGCGCGTTCACCCGCTTGACCGCCACCTGACACCAGCCGCCCGGCGCACAGCCGAGGTCAACCACCCGCGCGCCGGGCACGAGAAAGCGGAACTTGTCGTCGAGCTCGAGGATCTTGTAGGCCGCGCGGCCGCGATAGCCATCGGCCTTGGCCTGTTTCACATAAGGATCGTTGAGCTGCCGCTGCAGCCAGCGGGTCGAGGAAAGCGTACGCCCCCGCGCCGACTTGACCTTGACGGTCAGATCGCGCTGGCCGCGTCCTGAGGTATTCTTTGTGGGTTTCTTCACCATGGCGCGCCTTTACCCCTAAAGCGGCGTATCTTCCAAGACCCCGTCTGCGCTCATCTGGGCATAGAGAAGCCCCTCGCGTAGCCCGCGATCGGCAACCGACATCCGGTCGGTCGGCCAGATCCGCATGAGGGCCTGAAGGATCGCCGCGCCCGACATGATGAGCGTCTGCCTGTCCTTGCCAATTCGCGGATCGGCGCGGCGACCAGCGGGGCCGAGCGCCAGATAGTTGCGGATCACCGCGTCGATCTGGTCCGACGTCATCCGCAAACCATCGACCTTGGTCCGGTCATAGCGTTTGAGGCCCAAATGGCTCGCCGCCACGGTCGTCACCGTGCCGCTCGTGCCGATGATCTGAAATCCCTCGCGCACCTGCTCGGCCGAATAGGGCGAGAATTTCGACAGGTTCTCTTCGAAATACCAGCTCATCAGCGCAAACCGTGCAGCATCATCCTCGACATCCACAAACTGATCCCGCAGCGTCGCCACGCCAAGCGGCACGGAGATCCAATCGACCACCCGCGCCGCCGCCATCTCGCTCGGCTCCTGCACGAAGCCGCGATGGAGGCGCATGATCGCGCCGGGGCGCTCGGCGGCGGGAACGGCGGTCAGATCAATCCAGACAAGCTCGGTCGAGCCGCCACCGATATCGACGACCAGAAGCTGCTCGGTCTTGGGCGAAACCAAGGGCGCGCAGGAGATCACCGCAAGCCGCGCCTCTTCCTCGGGCGTGATGACCTCGAGCTTGAGCCCCGCCTCGCGGCGAATCTGCTGGATGAACTGCGCCCCGTTCTTGGCCCGCCGGCAGGCCTCGGTCGCCACAAGACGCATATTCGTAACGTTGTGACGGCTTAGCTTCTGACGGCAAATCCTCAGCGCGTTGATGGTGCGGTTTATCGAAGCACGGCTGAGCTTGCCGGTGCTCTCAAGCCCCTGTCCGAGCTGCACCGACTTGGAAAAACTGTCGATCACTTGAAACTGGCTGCCCTTGGGTTGGGCAATCAGCATACGGCAACTATTCGTGCCCAAATCCAGAGCCGCATAAAGCGGCCCTCGATCAGGCGTTTGAGGCGCGGGGCTCTCGACCGCTTCCGGGAACGCGCCCGCACCTTCGGGACGCATGGGCGCCATGATTCACGCCCTCCATTTCGTGTTACCTTGAACCTATGCACCGCGACCTTTCGGCGCAAGAGTTGCTGTTCTCTGCGCCGCAACGGAATGCACCAGACGGGCCCCGCGGACTGTTGCCCAAGGGCGGAACCTGCTATCGCCTCGGTCGCTCCAAAATCGCACCATGTCGAAATTCGACCCTGTGTCGCTTTTCGACCGCGCTAGAAGGTGCAGGAAACAAGGAATCACCATGCCCGACGTCACCATCGTTTACTGGCGCGATATTCCGGCTCAGGTCATTGTTGGACCGGGCCGCCGCGGCGCCAAAGCCCCCCTGCCCGAGCGCTTCGAGCAGGCGATCGACCGCGCCGCGATGAAGGTCGGCGCGTCGGACACCGACGCCTATCTGGCCGAGTGGCGCAAGGGCGAGCCCTATCCGATGGAAGGGGATGCCGCCGAGATCGCTGCCGCCGAGGCGGCGCGGATCGACAAGGAATACGACAAGGAGCGCCTGATCGCGCTTATCGCCAATGACGGCCGGGCCTGATCGCCCCGCCATGACTGATCGCATCAAGGAGGCCATAGTGTCGCTGCTCCCCTTCCTCAAGAAGAAAGAAACCGCTGAGGTTTCCACCGCCAGCCCCGCTCTCGAAGCCTTCCTGAAAGGCTATTCCATCGAGGTGATGCCGCGCACCGCCGAGAAGGTCGAGGATTTCCGCGAGCTTCTACCCAAGGGCACCCGCGTCTATATCGCCAATATCGAGTTCCCGATCGAGGATATGGTCGCCACCGCCAAGCGCCTCAAGGACGAAGGCTTTCAGCCGATGCCGCACTTCCCGGCGCGGATCATCAAGGACAAGGCCATGCTGGCCGACTGGCTCGACCGGTACACCGGCGAAGCAGGCGTCTCCGAGGGCCTGATCATCGCGGGCAACCCCGCCCAGCAGCTTGGACAGTTCGACTCGTCCATGCAGCTTCTCGAGACCGGCCTTTTCGACAAGGCAGGCTTCAAGCGCCTCCACATTGCGGGCCACCCCGAGGGCAACAAGGACATTGATCCCGATGGCTCGGACAAGAACGTGATGGACGCCCTGCGCTGGAAGCAAAAGTTCAGCGAGACCACCGACGCCAAGATGGCGCTGGCAACCCAGTTCTGCTTTGAGGCCAAGCCGGTCATCGAATGGGCAGGGGCGCTTAAGGCCGCTGGCATCGACCTGCCGATTCACATCGGCGTGGCTGGCCCCGCCAAGCTCCAGACGCTCATCAAATTCGCCATGGCTTGCGGCGTCGGCCCCTCGCTGCGCGTTCTGCAGAAGCGGGCGATGGATGTTTCCAAGCTCCTCCTGCCCTACGAGCCGGACGAGTTCCTGAACGAACTGGCAGCCCACGCCGCCAAGACCCCCGACTTCAACATCGAACAGGTACATTTCTTCCCGCTCGGCGGGATCAAGACCAACGCCACCTGGGCTATCGAAAACGGCGGCGCCTCTGCCGTCCCCGCCTCTCAATCCTAAGGAAGACCTATGACCCGCACGATCGTCGAATCCGCGACCAAGACCGCCATTATCGGCTTTGACCAGCCGTTCTGCGTGATTGGCGAGCGCATCAACCCCACGGGCCGCAAAAAGCTCGCTGCCGAGCTGGAGATGGGCGATTTCTCGACCGTCGAGGCCGACGCTCTGGCGCAGGTCGCCGCTGGCGCGACCGTGCTCGATATCAATTCGGGCGCCGTTTTCTCCAACAAGATGGCCGAAGACCCGCGCTATGCCGACAACAACTTCGTCGAGCCGCCGTTGATGAAGGAACTCGTCGAGCGCGTGCAGGCGATCACCGATGCGCCCTTGTGCATCGACTCGTCGGTTCCCGCAGCCCTTGAGGCCGGCCTTGCCGCCGCCAAGGGCCGCCCGCTGCTGAATTCGGTCACGGGTGAGGAAGAGCGCCTCGAGATCGTTCTGCCGCTCGTGAAAAAATACAATGTGCCGGTCGTTGCGATCTCGAACGACGATACCGGTATTTCAGAAGACCCCGATGTGCGTTTCGCTGTCGCCAAGAAGATCGTCGAACGCGCCGCCGATTTCGGCATTCCGGCGCATGACATCGTGGTTGATCCGCTCGTCATGCCGATCGGTGCCATGGCGACTGCAGGCCTGCAGGTATTCACCCTAGTCCGCCGCCTGCGCGAAGAGCTGGGCGTCAACACCACCTGCGGCGCCTCGAATATCTCTTTCGGCCTGCCCAACCGCCACGGCATCAACAACGCCTTCCTACCGATGGCCATGACCGCCGGTATGACCAGCGCGATTATGAATCCCATCGCTCTGCCCGTTCCGGCCTCGAAGATTGCCGAGAAGAAGGCCGAGGTCGAGGCCGCCGGCATCTTCCTGCCCGAAGGCATGGACGACGAGACCTTCTGCCAGCTCTTCGGCCTCGGCTCGACCAAGCCGCGCGCCGGCAAGGAAATGGAGGCAATCCGCGCCGCCAACTTCCTCACCAATAACGACCCTTCGGGTGGCGAGTGGATCCGCTTCAACCGCGCCCCTGCCAAAGAGGGCGAAGAGGGCCGTGGCCGCCGTGGTGGCGGACGCCGCCGGGGCTGAACCCCTTCAGTCTGACGAAATGGATGCCCGGCGGCCCTGCCTGCTGGGCATCTTCGTTTTCAGCCGTCCCAACAGGCCACCTCTGCCAACTCGGGCACAAGCCGGTCAATCTGGGCCTGATAGCTATCCGCCAACGCCCGCAGATTGCCGCCAGCCGCACTATGAGCGAGGAGGTTGACGTGCTCAAAGGGATCGTTCTCGCTTTCATAAAGATCCTCCCCGCCATTCCAGTAGCAGCTATAGCGATGCGTCTTGTTCCGCAGTGAAAAGGCGACGCGCCCCCCGTCGGGCGTGTCCTTTTCCCACTTTCCCCAGATCGAAATCACCGGCTCGCGCCGTTGCCACTGCTCGCCCGCCAGTACGGGCGACAGGTCTTCTCCGGCAAGGGGGTGTTTTGCGGTTGCGCCCGACTGGTGGCAGAGGGTCGGATAGAGATCGAGAAGTGAGACTGGTTCGCGGCACTCCCCTTTTGCAACGCCGGGGCCCGCAATCATAAGAGTCACCCGCAGGGCACGCTCCCATAGTGTGAACTTGCGGAAGGCCAGCTTCTCGCCGAATTGCCATCCGTGGTCCGACCACAAAACGATGATTGTATTGTCGATCTGGCCGGTTTCTTCGAGCCGATCCAACACCTTGCCGAAAAGCGCATCCGCATAGGAGATCGACGCCAGATAGGCCCTGAGGAAATCGTTGTATTCGCCCATCCGGTGAAGCACCCACCCGATACGACGGTTGATGAAATCCAGCGATTCCCGAGGCAGCCCTTCCTGTAGTTTCAGGAAGTTGGAATTGAATTTCTTCCGCCCAAGGCCCGGCGGTGGATCAACCACGGGCGGATAGAGATCGAAATACTCTTGCGGCACGATGAACGGCAATTGGGGCCGGTAGAGGCCGAAAGCCCAGAATTGCCGATCCTACCCCGGTTGAATCTTTCGGCAGAGCCAGTCTGTATTGGCTGCATCGAAATTCTCTTATGGGTCAGAGGTCGGGTCTGGGCCGAAATCCGACATTGGCTTCAGCTCTCGGGTTTTCACCGTTTGACTGATGGGGGGATATTTCTTGTGTTTGGCGGCGGTGTTGAATTCGCTCCAATCCTCGGCGTCGATCCCCCGCACATCCATGTGAAAGATCTTACCTGCGCCGATCGTGGCATAGCCTGCGTCCCGCATGGCGCTGATGATCGAACGCCGCTGTCCGGCTGGATAGTGATCCAACCAGAACTGAGAGTTGGTGTAGACCCCGGTTTGCCACGGAGCCTGCCCAAAAAGCGTTGCGGTGCGAGAGGGTGAACAGGCTGGAACCGTAGCATAGGCATTTCGAAAGACCATTCCCCGCTCTGCAAGCCGGTTGAGGTTGGGGGTACGCACTTGCGGATGGCCGCCAAGCGGCTCGATCCAGTCGTTGAGATCTTCAATCGAGGCAAAAAGGAAATTAATAGCGCGAGCCTAGCAAGAAGGTTTGACCCCGCACAGAGGCTTCGCGCCGCAGCGGAGCAAGGGCGAAAAATCGATCGAAACGCTCCATACCTACTTTGAATGCTTGATGCCGACCCCCATTGCATCTTATCACGCGGTCCAATTACTCTTGGACTGTTACCGCTATCGGAGATCGCATGACGCACCCGGCAAATTTTCTCCTGCTTGTTGCCGATATCGGCGGGACCAACACCCGCGTTGCGCTTGCCGAAGGTCGGCAGATCCTGCCGGACACGATCCGTCGCTATAGCAATGCCGAGTTCCCCGGCCTTGAGAGCGTCTTGCGCCGCTATATCGAGGACGAAGGCGGTGTAGATCCCAAGGCCGCCTGCGTGGCTGTGGCTGGTCCTGTCCGCGACGGGCGCGCGACGCTGACCAACCTTGACTGGACCATCGACAAGACAACCCTGATGCGCGCCACGCGAGCCGAGACTGTGGCGATCCTGAATGACCTTCAGGCGCAGGGACACGCGCTCGGGCATCTCGACCCGTCGGTGATTCGTCCGATCCTTGCTGGCCCCGGAGTGCAGGCCCATACCGCGCGGCTTGTCATAGGGGTGGGAACCGGCTTCAACGCCGCTCCGGTCTTTGAAACGGCAAATGGTCGTCTTGTGCCGCCATCCGAAGCGGGCCATGCCAATCTGCCAATTCGGACTGAAGCCGATTTGCGTCTGTGCCGCTATGTCGAAACAGCGCACGGCTTTCCAGGCGTCGAGGATGTCTTGTCGGGCCGTGGCCTTGAGCGGGCCTATGCTTGGCTCGGCGACGAAGCCGGCGATCCGCGCGAGCGCTCAGCCCAGCAGATCATGGAAAGCTGTACCGACGGACAGGACGAACGTGCGATCGAGGCGGCGCGGATCTTTACCCGCATCTTGGGAACGGTCGCCGGAAATCTGGCCCTGATCCAGTTGCCCTTTGGCGGCATATATCTGGTCGGCGGGGTCTCTCGGGCCTTTGCCCCCTATCTAGATCGCTTCGGGTTTGGCGAAGCCTTCCGCGACAAAGGCCGCTTTGCCGGCTTCATGAGCAATTTTTCGGTTTCAGTCGTTGAAGATGATTATGCCGCCCTGACCGGTTCGGCCGCTCATCTGGTTGATCTTTTGGGGGCCTAGCTTCCCGCAAGTTGCGCCGCCACTTTTTCCACCAGATTGTTGAGTAAGAACGGCTTTGGCAGAAAGACTGAATTGGCGATCAAGGCTTGGTGTTCGCCAAAGGCCTCTTCGGCATAGCCCGACACGAACACCACCCACGTAACGGGACGATCTTTGAGCGCCTCGCGGACCCATGTTGGGCCATCCTTTCCGGGCATGATCACGTCGGTCACAAAGATATCGACCCTCATCCCCGGGTCTTTGAGCAACTCAAGGGCCGCTTCCGCGTTTTCCGCCTCGAAAACGGTATGGCCCTTCAGCCGAAGCGCTCGTGCCGCAAAGGCGCGGACCGGCGCTTCATCCTCGACCAGAAGGATGACCCCGTGATCCGGGCCTGAACGATCTGCGGGCCGGGGAGCGATGGGAAGCACCGGCGCGGCTGGCTCGACAGGGGCGAGATGCGCCGGGAAGTAGAGGGTAAAATATGGTGCCGCGGCCTTCCTCGCTGTCGACAAAAATGAATCGGCCGGTCTGTTTGACAATGCCGTAGGCTGTCGAAAGCCCAAGGCCTGTCCCTTCGCCTGTGCGCTTGGTGGTGTAGAAGGGTTCAAAGATCTTTGGGATCTTGTCTGCCGGAATGCCGTGCCCTTCATCGGCCAGCTTCACCAAAACATAGGTGCCGGCCCGAACACTCGCACGATCGCGTTCGATGGGTCGTTTGAGAGTAAGGTTCTCTGTCTCGATAATGATCTCGCCCCCCGACGGCATCGCATCGCGCGCGTTGACCACAAGGTTCATGATTACCTGCTCGAGTTGCCGTTTGTCGGCCCGGATAGGCAGAAGATCGGGATCGTGATTGAGCGTCAGCCTGACTTTTTCTCCGACGAGCCGGTTCAAGAGATGGGTCAGATCCGCGAGCGTGTCGCGCAGATCAAGCACCTCGGGGCGCAGATTCTGCTTGCGGGAAAACGCCAGAAGTTGGCCCACCAGAGCGGCCGCGCGATTGGAATTCTGATGGATCTGGATCAGATCGGAATAGTCCTGATCCTCGCGGTCATGGCGGAGAAGAAGCAGATCGCAGTGGCCCGAAATCGCGGTAAGAAGATTGTTGAAATCATGGGCAACCCCGCCAGCGAGCTGGCCGATGGCCTGCATCTTCTGACTTTAAACAAATTGCGCTTCGAGCGATTTGAACTCGGTCATGTCGCTTAGAACCGCGATCAAGTGAGGATCCTTTGCCCCCCAGCCGGCTTGAGAATGATCTGCACGAAAAGCTCTGGGCCGTCGCCGTGACTACGCAGGAATTGCTTGTCACCAGAAGATTGGCCCCTGCCGATTTCCTCGAGCCAGTCGATGATCGGACGACCAAGCCCCTCAAAAAGATCCGACAGTCGGGCATTTTGGCCCATCTCACGCTGAACCAATCCACGTGCGGCCCGGTTGGAGGCGAGTATCTCTCCGCTGCGGGCGATCTTGAGCAGCGGCACCGGAAGCTCTTCGATGACAGACCATGATTCCGGCAACGGTGCGCTTGGCGATGCGGTCGGAAAGAAAGCGATGCTGCTTCCACCACCCGCTGTTTCGCGAACCCAGACAGCAACCTCCACAGCCCCAAGCCCAGACCGAAGCCTATGTGTTGCACCCGAACGCAAAGGCAGATCATCGAACACATCTTCCAGAGTTGTCGCATCGCTTCCAATCAACTGACGTGCCGGGTCGTTGGCTTTAAGGATCGCACCCTCGGGGCCTGCGGAGATCGTCGGAATTCCCGGGTCCGAGATGCTGTTGGACAGTTCCTCAAGCCGCCAGAGTATGCGATCCGCATCCACCACCCGCGCCGAGAGATTTAGCCCCGCCCGACAGGTCGTAAGGGTTTCGTCGGCCCGGCCGGATTGTTTTGCCTTGTCTTGGAGACGGAGTTGAACCGCACCGGGATTAGCAAGAAGCCGCGTCAGGGCCGGTTCAACCCTCGGCCTCCCCGACACGTCCAATTTGCCCGCAGCCTCGTTTTGAAACACGATGCGGCCATCGTTGTCGGCAAGCATGACCAAAGCCTTGTCATCCGCAAAGAGCGAAGCAGCGAGCCTTACCAACAAACGCCCCTGTCGCGCCGACCAGATCGATCGAACCTGTTCATAGCCCGCAACTGAAACCAACATGACACCAAAGATGCCGAGCCCGAGCTTTTGCCGAGCGGCGTGACTGAAACCTCGATCAAAAAAGCTAGAATTCCAGACAAAATCGCAATCAACGGCGCGGCCCCGGATGTTCGATCCGCTGCGTTTCTTCGATAAAACTGCGTCAAACCCATCCCGAAAGGCCCCAATCCTGCAGATCTTTGTCAGGAGAGATGGTTAATTTTGCCTAAATCTCTCCAAAACCTCGTCAGAGCTTAAAGAAACCAAAATATTCTGCAACCTTTGATTGTTATGTGGAATAAAGCAGATTGAGAAAGAACCCGTCCCCAAGAGGACCGGGTAGAAACTCATGCGAACGAGCGCTTTCAAACCTCTGATTTCGCGCAACAAATGCGGCGATCTGATCTTCGTTTTCAATCCGAAGGATCGAGCAGGTTGCATAGGCCAGATAGCCGCCCGGACGAACCAGCTTGGCGGCTTTCCCGAGAACGTCCTGCTGGATTTCACAAAGTTCGTCCAAACGCTCCGGTGTCAGCGTCCATTTGGCTTCCGGTGTTCGCCGCCATGTTCCGCTGCCGCTGCACGGCGCATCCACAAAGACGAGATCGTATTCCTCTGCAATGGGTTGCAGACCATTCCTCACATTTATTTCCACGCCCGCGCGCGCCGCACGTTCGGGGATATCTTTCATCCGGGCCGGTGCGATATCGTGGGCATCGACCGCATATCCTATGTCAGCGAGGGCAAGGGATTTTCCCCCGCCACCGGCGCAATAGTCGAGTGCGCTCGCACTTCCCGCAGGATCAGGCAGAGCCAGAACCGCGGCTTGCGAAGAGGCATCCTGAAGTTCGACAAAGCCGCCGGTATATGCCGATGAGTTTTGAACCTTTCTTGCGTTTTCCGTAACTTCCAACGCAGTCTTCACCTCCGGGTGAGGACGGGTCACAATGCCCTCGGCGAGCAACATGGCGGCCGCATCCTCGGGGCTGCCCCGGCGCAGAGCGACCCTAAGCCAGACCGGCGCACGGCGTCGCAGAGCGCCGAAGGTCGCTTCGGCTTCGCGCTTCCCCATTTGTTGGGTCAGTAGCTCATAGAGCCAATCGGGCATATCAAGGGCCTCGGCCCCGACTTCTGGCGCTCGCCAAGCGGCTTGCTCGGCCGCAGAAATGGCCGCGGGCGCGTGGCCTACTCCGGAAAATATCTCCGAAAGAGCTGCGTTTGCGGCCCGAAGCTCACCTATCATCAGGCCGCGCCCCGTTTCGCTCCCGCCCAGAGCCGCAAAGGACCGGCGGCAGCGCAATGCGTCGAACACGAGATCGCGGATCGCGGCGCGGTCCTTGGCGCCGGCAAAGCGCGAGCGCCGGCCCCAGTTGGTCAGCGCCTTCTCGGCGGGCTGTCCTTCGAGGATCTCGTCGAGGATATCTATGGCCGCGGCCACCCGCGCCGCGGGGATCACGCTTTGGTCTCCTGCAGCGTATTGGCCCCGTCGACGACGATCATCGCGCCGTTGACATAGCTCGCCCCTTCCGAGGCGAGGAAGGCCACGACAGCCGCCACCTCGTCGGGCGTTCCGGCGCGGCCCTGCGGCGTGGCGGCCGCGGCTTGCAGCTCGGCTTCGGTCGAGGCTTCGGTGGCGATCCAGCCCGGCAGCACGGCGTTTACGGTTACGCCCGCCCGCGCCACTTCAAGCGCAAGGCCGCGGGTCATGCCGGTCATCGCGGCCTTCGCCGCGCTATAGGCGGTGTCGCCCACGTTCGAGACAAGTGGCCCCGTCACCGAGGCCATCATCACGATCCGGCCATAACCCTCGGCCACCATGTCGGGCAGGAAGGCCCGCGTGGTTAGAACCGCCGTGTCGAGGCTCAGGGCCATCGCCCGCGCCCATTCCGAGGGCGGCAGGTCAAGGAAAAGGCGGGGATCGGCGGGGGCGTTCACCGTCCCCATGCCGGCGTTGTTGACGAGGATCTGCACCGGCCCCACGGCTTCGCGCAGCGCCGCCACCTGTGCGGCGTCGGTCAGGTCGGCGATATGGCCCGTGGCGGTGATGCCCTCGGCCAGCAGCTCGGCCGCCCGTTCGTGGATCCGCGCGGTCGTCGAAACCAGTGCGACCTCGCACCCCGCTCGCCCGAGGAGGCGGGCGCAGGCCATGCCGATCCCGCCCTTCGATCCCGCGCCGGTGACGAGCGCCTTCATCAGCCGATCCTGTAGTTCGGGCTTTCGCGGGTGATCTGCACGTCGTGAACGTGGCTTTCCTTCAGCCCCGCGCCGGTGATTTTCACGAAGCGGCAGTTCTTGCGCATCTCGTCCACCGTGGCGTTGCCGGTATAGCCCATCGCCGCTCGCAGTCCGCCGACCATCTGGTGGATCACCGCCGAGACCGAGCCCTTATAGGGCACCTGCCCCTCGATGCCTTCCGGCACGAGCTTGTCCGAGGCCGCGTCTTTCTGGAAATAGCGGTCGGCCGAGCCGCGGGCCATGGCTCCAAGGCTACCCATGCCGCGATATGCCTTGAACGAGCGGCCCTGATAGAGGATCACCTCGCCCGGGCTTTCATCGGTGCCTGCGATCATCGAGCCGACCATGGCGCAAGAGGCGCCCGCGGCGATGGCTTTGGCAAAATCGCCCGAGAACTTGATGCCGCCATCGGCAATCACCGGCACATCACCCGCACCCGAAGCGCAATCCATGATCGCGGTGAGCTGCGGTACGCCGACACCGGCCACCATCCGCGTGGTGCAGATCGAGCCCGGCCCAATGCCGACCTTCACCGCATCCGCGCCAGCGCCAATGAGCGCACGGGTCGCCTCGGCGGTCGCCACGTTGCCGGCGATGACCTGAACCTCGTTCGACAGCGCCTTCACGCGCTCGACGGCCTTGGCCACGCCCTCGGAATGCCCATGCGCCGTGTCGATCACAACGATATCCACGCCCGCGTCAATCAGCGCCTGACTGCGCTCTAAGCCCGCATCGCCCACGGTCGAGGCGGCGGCCACGCGCAGGCGGCCGAGGCCGTCCTTGCAGGCTACGGGGTTGAGCACGGCCTGCTCGCTGTCTTTCAGCGTCAGAAGGCCGGTGAGCTTGCCTTTACCGTCATGGATCAAGAGCTTCTCGATCCGCCGCGCCTGCATCAGGCTGCGTGCTTCATCAAGGTCGGCCGGTTCGGCCAGCATGGCAAGGTTGTCGCTCGACATCATCACGCTCACAGGTGTGTCGTCGGACTGGGCGAAGCGCATATCGCGGTTGGTGACGATACCGACGACCTTGCCGCCCTCGCCCACCACCGGAAAGCCGGTGATGTTGTATTGGGCCATCAGATCCTTGGCGTCTTTCAGCGTCTGGTCGGGCCGGAGGGTGATCGGGTTATAGACTGTCCCCGAAACAAAACGCTTCACGCGGCGAACCTCGTCCGCCTGCTTGTCGGTATCAAGGTTACGGTGGATCACTCCGATCCCGCCAACTTGCGCCATGGCGATCGCCATCTTGGCCTCGGTCACCGTGTCCATCGCCGAGGACAAAAGCGGGATATTCATCCCGATCGAGCGGGTTACGCGCGTCCTTGTATCGGCCTTTGAAGGCAGGACCGACGAGGCCGCCGGCACAAGAAGAACGTCGTCAAAGGTGAGAGCCTCGCGAATCTCCATCAGGTGTCTCCGTGGATAGCTTCGTTTGGCGCTTCCCCATTTCACGGGTCCGGCACGGGCGCAAGCAAGAAGTGACCAAGGCCGCTTGCAAAGGCGATTTGACGCGGCATATTCCCCCGCGAGGAAATAAGAGGGCGGAAATGCGCGTTGCCATCGTCGAGAATACGAAAGTCAGCCATCTCGGCCAGGTCGGTGTGGCTTTGGCCGAGGCCGGCGTGATGATCGAGGTCTTTCGCCCCTACCTCGACGGCAAGCTGCCCGATCCGCAGGGCGATTATGTGGGCCTCGTCGTCTTTGGCGGCGAGCAGAGCGCTGTGGATGACGCGCTTCACCCCTACCTGCCCGCCCTTGCCCGCGAAATGCGCGCCTTTGATGCGGCTGGCCGCTCGGTCCTCGGGATTTGCCTCGGCGCCCAGCTTCTGGCGCGGGCCTGGGGGGCGGCCAACCATGTCGGCACCTCGCGGGAGTTTGGCTGGCAAACCATCGAGACGACCGAAGCCGCAGCAAGCGATCCCGTTCTCGGCGCTGTGCCGCGGGCCTTTCCTTCCTTCGAATGGCATTCCGATCACTACGACCTGCCGCAAAGCGCCACCCGCCTCGCGGCAAACAGCGCCGCCGAAAATCAGGCCTTCCGCGTGGGCAACCGCTCCTGGGGGATGCAGTTTCATTTCGAGGTGAGCCGCGCCGTTGCCGCCGCCTGGAACCGCCGCTTTCCCAAAGAGGTTGAGGCGCGCCACCCCGGCTGGCTTTCGGAATTCGACGCCCTCGCCGCCCGCCATGCCCCGGCGTCCGATGCCGCCGGCCTCGCCCTTGCGCGGGCCTGGGTGGCCCAGCTATAGCGCGAGAAGCCGGAACTGGCGCACCAAGTGACGCAATGCTGCTGCCCTGCCCCGCTCCGCCCCGTATTCTGACCCCGTTGCAACACCAAGGCCGAGCATGAGCACCGATCCTCTCGTGATTTTCACCCCCTCGGGCAAACGGGGGCATTTCCCCGTCGGAACCCCGATCCTGACCGCAGCGCGCCAGCTTGGCGTCGATCTCGATTCCGTCTGCGGCGGGCGCGGCATCTGCTCGAAATGCCAGATCACGCCCTCTTACGGCGAGTTTCCCAAGCACGGCGTCACCGTCAGCGACGATGCGTTGAGCGAGTGGAACTCGGTCGAAGACCGCTATGACCATATTCGCGGCCTGCCCAAAGACCGCCGCCTCGGCTGTCAGGCCACCGTGCAAGGCGATGTGGTGATCGACGTGCCGCCCGAAAGCCAGGTCCACCGTCAGGTCGTCCGTAAGGCCGCCACCGCCCGCGATATCATCATGGCCCCGGCCACTCACCTCTACTACGTCGAGGTGCACGAGCCGGATATGCACGAACCCTCGGGCGATTTCGAACGCCTGAAAGACGCCCTGCGCGAGCAGTGGCAAATCGAGGGCGTCTGCGCTCCGATGAACATCCTGCACCGCCTGCAAAAGGCGCTGCGCAAGGGCGAGTGGAAGATCACCATCGCGCTTCATAAAGGCCACCGCGACAGCGAACACCGCATTCTCGATATCTTTCCCGGCTTCTACGAAGGCCGTATCTACGGCCTCGCCATCGACCTCGGCTCGACCACCATCGCCGCCCACCTCTGCGATCTGCGCAACGGCAACGTGATCGCCTCTTCGGGCGTGATGAACCCGCAGATCCGCTTTGGCGAAGATCTGATGAGCCGCGTCTCCTACGCGATGATGAACCCCGGCGGCGATAGGGAGATGACGAGCGCCGTCCGCACCGCGCTCAACGCGCTGGCCCAGTCGATCGCTGTCGAAGGCCAAATCGACCCGACCCAGATCGTCGAGACGGTTTTCGTCTGCAATCCTGTGATGCACCACCTGCTCCTCGGGATCGACCCGGTGGAACTCGGCCAAGCCCCCTTCGCGCTCGCCACCTCCGAGAGCCTGTCGCTTGCAGCCAGCGAATTGGAGCTCACCTCAATCAACGAAAACGCCCGCGTCTTCGTCCTGCCCTGTATCGCGGGCCACGTGGGCGCCGATGCGGCGGCCGTCGCGCTCTCGGAAGAGCCGAACAAATCCGAAGACCTCGCCCTCATCGTCGATGTCGGCACCAACGCCGAGATCCTTCTGGGCAACAAGACCCGCGTTCTCGCCTGTTCCTCCCCCACCGGCCCCGCCTTTGAAGGCGCCCAAATCAGCTCAGGCCAGCGCGCCGCCCCCGGCGCCATCGAGCGGCTCGAGATCGACCCTGCCACCAAAGAGCCGCGCTTCAAGGTGATCGGCTCGGATCTCTGGTCCGACGATCCCGCCTTTGTGGAAGCGACGGCGGCCACCGGCATCACCGGCATCTGCGGCTCGGGCATCATCGAGGCCGTGGCCGAGATGCGCCTCGCGGGCCTCCTCGACGCTCGCGGCCTTATCGGCTCGGCCGAACAGACCGGCACCGATCGCTGCCTTCCTGAAGGCCGCACCCATTCCTACCTGATCTGGGACGGCACCGCCTCGGGCGGTCCGCGCATCACCGTCACCCAAGGCGATATCCGCGCGATCCAATTGGCGAAATCCGCGCTCTACGCCGGCGCCCGCCTTCTGATGAACGAAATGGGCGTCGATACCGTCGATCGCGTCGTCCTCGCCGGCGCCTTCGGCGCGCATATCTCGCCCAAACACGCGATGATCCTCGGCATGATCCCCGATGTACCCTTGGACAAGGTCCAGTCCGCCGGCAACGCCGCCGGAACCGGCGCCCGCATCGCGCTTTGCTCGATCGAAGCCCGCGCCCAGATCGAAGCGACGGTGCGCGAGATCACCAAGGTCGAAACCGCCATCGAGCCGCGCTTTCAAGAGCATTTCGTCAACGCCAACGCGATCCCCCACGCCACCGACCCTTTCCCCAACCTCAACGGGATCGTCGCCCTGCCGCAGGTCAATTTCAACGCCAAGACCGATGGCGACGGAGGCCGCCGCCGGCGCCGCGGCTGATCTTCTTTTGGCCTGAAATACTCCGGGGTCCGGGGCGGAGCCCCGGCCCGCCCCAAGGGCGGTTTCCCGCTTGACGACCCGCCGCCCCGGCCCTATCTCCAAGATCAGCGCGGGTATGGTGAAATGGTATCACACGAGCTTCCCAAGCTCTTGGCGCGGGTTCGATTCCCGCTACCCGCTCCAGCCTCCCTCGCCCAATGAAACTGCATTCCCGAGGGAGCTCTTATGACCATTACCCGCATTGAGTCCGGCAAGCGCATGAGCCAGGCCGTCGTCCACAACGGCATCGCCTATCTCGCAGGCCAGGTCGGCAATCCCGGCGACGACGTGACCGCCCAGACCCGAACGGTTCTGGCCGAGATCGACCGCCTTCTCGCCGCCGCTGGAACCGACAAATCCAAGCTGATCACGGCCCAGATCTGGCTCGCCGACATCGCCACCGGCTTTGCCGCGATGAACGCCGTTTGGGACGAGTGGGTCTCGCCGGGCAATGCGCCCGCACGCTACACGGGCGAAGCCAAACTTGCAGGCCCTGAGTATCTCGTCGAGATCATCGTCACCGCTGCGGTCTGACGACACATCCCCGCATTGGCCATGGGCCTCCGCCCTGTGGCCAATGTGGAATTTGAGTATTTATGGCCAAAAGAAAAGGGGGCTGGGCCTCTCAGGCGCAGTGGCGCTGGAGATAGTCGATGAGGCCCGCCGTCGAGCCATCTTTCCCCCTCGCGGGCACTTTGCCTTCGATGATCGGCTGGAGTGCTGTGGCAAGTTCCTTGCCAAGCTCCACACCCCACTGATCGAAGGAATTGATGCCGAGGATCACGCCCTCAACAAAGACCCGATGCTCATAAAGCGCGATGATCTGGCCCAAGGTAAAAGGATCGAGGCGGGGATAGGCCAGCGTTGTTGACGGGCGGTTACCTTCAAACACGCGATGCCGCGCCTGCCGTTCGAGCTCGTCGCCTTCAAGCCCCGCCTTCTCCATCATCGCTCGCGCAACTTCGAGGCTGCGGCCCTTCATCAGGGCTTCGGACTGGGCGAGGCAGTTGGCGATGAGGAGCTGTTGCTGGTGGTGCAACTCGTCCTCATGCCCCCGAGCGGCGATCATGAACTCGCAAGGAACGATCCACGTGCCTTGGTGGATCAGCTGATAGAAGGCGTGCTGGCCGTTTGTGCCGGGCTCACCCCAGACGATGGGGCCGCTTTGCACAGTCAGGTCTGCGCCACCCATGCTGACCCGCTTGCCGTTTGATTCCATCTCAAGCTGCTGGAGATAGGCCGGAAGTCGCCCCAAACGGTTGTCGTAGGGCAAGACCGCGCGGGTGGCGTAGCCACA
>JALRLK010000188.1 GCA_023254495.1 Marivivens sp.
CTTGAGATTCTTGAAGTTAACGGATGGGATTACGCAGCGCTTATTGAAACCTATCAGAACATCGAAGTGATGAAGACGCAGATGAAGCCCTTGGGCTGGTCGCTCGACTGGTCGCGCGAGCTGGCGACCTGCGATCCCGAATACTACGGCCAGCAGCAGGCGCTGTTCATCGACATGCTCGAGGCGGGCCTCGTCTACCGCAAGAACGCCGTGGTCAACTGGGATCCGATCGACATGACTGTTCTGGCCAACGAACAGGTGATCGACGGCAAGGGCTGGCGCTCGGGCGCGGATGTGGAGCGGCGCGAGCTGACGCAGTGGTTCTTCAAGATCAGCGATTTCTCGGAAGAATTGCTGGCCGCCATAGATGGCCTCGACAACTGGCCCGCCAAGGTCAAGCTGATGCAGGCCAACTGGATCGGCAAATCGCGCGGCCTGCAGATGGCGTTCGACATGGTCACGCCCGCCGAGGGCCAAGAGCGGATCGACGTTTATACCACACGCCCCGACACGCTGATGGGCGCGTCTTTCGTCGGCATTTCGTCGGATCACCCGCTGGCCAAGGCCTTGGCGGAAAAGAACCCCGAGCTTGCCGCCTTCCGCGCCCAGTGCGCCAAGGGCGGCACCACCGAAGAGGCGCTGGAAAAGGCCGAGAAGCTGGGCTTTGACACCGGCCTCGCCGTGCAGCACCCGCTGAACCCCGACTGGCACCTGCCGGTCTGGATCGCCAACTTTATCCTGATGGATTACGGCACCGGCGCGATCTTTGGCTGCCCGGCGCACGACCAGCGCGACCTCGATTTCTGCCGCAAGTATGACCTGCCGGTGATCGACACCTTCTTTGCATTGGACGATGCAACGCCGGTGGCGAATACCGCTTTTGTGCCGATGAAGACGGAAAAGGTCCGTTGGGTCGATCATTTTGCCGGCCTCGATGTGGCGACCGGACAGGACGCCATCGACGCCACCATCGACTTTGCCGAAAAGGCGGGGTGGGGCACTGGCGTGACCAAGTTCCGCCTGCGCGACTGGGGCCTGAGCCGCCAGCGCTATTGGGGCTGCCCGATTCCGGTTGTCCATTGCGAGGACTGCGGGGTCGTTCCCGAGAAGAAAGAAAACCTGCCGGTTCAGTTGCCGGACGATGTGACATTCGACATCCCCGGAAACCCGCTCGACCGCCATCCCACATGGCGCGATTGCGCCTGCCCGAATTGCGGCAAGCCCGCGCGGCGCGAGACCGACACGATGGATACCTTCGTCGATTCGAGCTGGTATTACGCCCGCTTCACCGCCCCGCGCGCCGAAACGCCCACGGTGATGGTAGAGGCCGAGTACTGGATGAACGTCGATCAATATATCGGCGGCATCGAGCACGCGATCCTGCACCTGCTCTATTCCCGCTTCTTCGCCCGCGCGATGCAGATCACCGGCCACCTGCCGAAGAAAGCGATCGAGCCCTTCGATGCCCTCTTCACCCAAGGCATGGTGACCCACGCGATCTACAAGACGACAAGCGACGATGGCCGTCCGGTCTATCACTATCCTGAAGAGGTCGAGCTGCGCGACGGGCGCGGCTTCCTCAAGAAGGGCGGCGCCGAGGTCGAGATCGTGCCGTCGGCCAAGATGTCGAAGTCTAAGAACAACGTGGTCGATCCGGTCAATATCGTGCGCGAGTTTGGCGCCGATACTGCCCGCTGGTTTGTCCTCTCCGACAGCCCGCCCGAACGCGACGTGGAATGGACCGCCTCGGGCGCCGAGGCCACGTCGAAGCACCTCGCTCGCGTCTATCGCGTCGTCTTTGAGATTTCGGAGATGCCCGAAGGCAAAGGCGAGGGCGACGACGAGCTTTTGCGGACGATGCACAAGACTATCGACGAGGTGACGAAGGGGGTTGAATCCTTCGGCTTCAACGCCGCCATCGCCAAGCTCTATGCTTTCACCAACACGCTGCAGAAATCGAACGCGGGCGGCACGGCCAAGAAAGCCGCCGCTACCGCGCTCGCGCAACTCATGTCGCCGATGACGCCGCACCTTTCGGAAGAGATGTGGACGATCCTTGGCGGCCAAGGCCTTGTCACCGCCGCGAAATGGCCGGTGGCCGATCCGGCGATGTTGATTGACGATACAGTGACCCTGCCGATCCAGGTCAATGGCAAGCGGCGCGGCGAGATCGTCGTGCCCAAGGATCTGCCGAAGGAAGAGGTTGAAAAGCTGGTTCTGGCAGATCAGGCTGTGGTCAGGGCGCTGGACGGGGCCGCGCCGAAAAAGATCATCGTCGTCCCCGGCCGGATCGTGAACCTTGTCATCTAAAGCCACCCGCCGCCTGCCTCGCCGCCTTGCCCTTTTGGGGTTGGCGGCATTGGCGGGCTGCGGTTTCGTGCCGGTCTATGGGCCGGGCGGCGGGATGAGCGCGCTGCATGGCGCGACCGACATTCGAGCGCCCGCGAATGAGGCCAGCTTCCGCCTGCGCGATCAGCTTTTGCGCCGCCTCGGCCCAAATGACGCTGCCCTCTATACGCTTGTCACGACGATTTCGATCAGAAGGGTCTCGGTCGCTGTCGCCAAGGGCAGAGGTTCGACGCGGATCAACCTGTTGGGCAGTTCCGACTATTCCCTGCGTGCCGCCGATGGGACGACAATCACCAGCGGCTCGGTCAGCGGCTTCACCGGCTATTCGACAACTGGCACAACGGTCGCCACCGAGGCGGCAGAGGCCGATGCCGAAGAGCGGCTTGCCGTTCTTCTTGCCGATCAGATCATGGCCCGCCTGATGGCGGCGCTGGCGGCGCAATGAAGCTCTCGCCAAGAGAGGCCGCCGGGTATTTCAAGAAGCCCGATCCAAAACGCGCTGGCGTTCTGATCTACGGGGCCGATGCGATGCGCGTGGCCGAGCGGCGGCAACAAGTGATCCTTGGCCTTGTCGGCCCCGAAGGCGAGGCCGAGATGCGCCTGACGCGCATTGCGGCTACCGATCTGCGTAAGGATCCCGCCCTCCTCGACGATGCGATTAAGGCCCAAGGCTTTTTCCCCGGCCCCCGCGTGGCCTTTGCCGAAGAGGCAACCGACGGGCTCTCCGGCCTCTTCGAGGATGCCCTAAAGGGCTGGCGCGAGGGTGATGCGCAGATCGTTGTGACAGCAGGGCAACTCAACGCCAAATCGCCTCTGCGCAAGGTATTCGAGGCGCACCCGAATACCTTCGCCATCGGCATCTACGTTGATCCGCCAAGCCGTGACGAGATCAACGACATTCTTTCGAAAGCTGGCGTCCAGAACATCGACCGCGATGCCGAGGGCGCGATCATGGCCCTCTCGCGCCTTCTTGAACCCGGCGATTTCCGCCAGACGATCGAAAAGCTCTCGCTCTACAAGCGTGGCGATGCCGAGCCGGTGAGCGTTGCCGATATCGACGCCTGCAAGCCGCAATCGACCGAGGCCGATCTCGATGACGTGCTCTCGGTCGTGGCCGAAGCCCGCGTGACCGATATCGCCCCGATCCTCCAGCGCCTCTATGCCCAAGGGGTCAACCCCGTGACCCTCTGCATCGGCGCGACCCGCCATTTCCGCACGCTCCACAGCGCCGCCTCCGATCCCGGCGGCCCTTCGGCCGGCGTCGGCCGCCTGCGCCCGCCGGTTTTCGGCCCGCGCCGGGATGCGATTGTGCGACAGGCGGGGAATTGGGGCCGCGACAGGCTTGAGAAAGCGCTGACACTCCTGACCGACACCGACCTTCAGCTTCGTTCCACCGCCAACGTGCCGCAGCAGGCGCTGGTCGAGCGCACGCTGATCCGCCTCGCCATGATGGCCCGCAGATAGGAGACCCCATGCCCAAGGCGCTCATCACAGGCTCGGCCGGTTTCATCGGCTATCACCTTGCCCAAGACCTTCTGGCGCATGGCTATGAGGTGATCGGCCTCGCGATCTGTCCGGTGGGCGCCGACGGGTACTCGGGCCTCACGCCGGAGGCGATCCGTCGCGTCGGGGACCGGCCGGTGCTGGCACCGGATCCCGCCGCGCCCTTCCGCGAGGAGATGGCTTCGCAGGCCG
>JALRLK010000198.1 GCA_023254495.1 Marivivens sp.
GGTTCTTCAGGCCCTCGGCGATGTTTCGGAAATCGCGGTTGTCACCGAACCAGTCGGGCATCGGCGGAAAGCCCGGCGCATCGGCGCTGCCTTCTCCATAGTCGATGGCCTTGGTCCAGCGGCCCACCCGCATCCATTCGACGATACTGTCGGGCTGATCCTGACAGAGATCGCTGCCGATCCCGACATTTCCGGCCCCCATCACGTCAACGGCGCGGGCGGCCATGTCGCAAAACTCTGCAAGGCTGCACTGGCTCCCGCCCTTCAGGTGATGCGGATAGAGCGACAGGCCCAGCATCCCGCCGCTCTCGGCAAGCGCCTTCAGAACAATATCGGACTTGTTGCGCCGCGCGGGATGCCAGCTTGCAGGGTTGGCGTGGGTGATGGCGATCGGGCGGGTGGAATGTTCTATAGCTTCGAGTGTCGAGCGGTCGCCGGAATGGCTCATGTCGACGACCATACCCACCCGGTTCATCTCGCGCACGACCTCGCGGCCCATGCGGCTCAGGCCCCCATCCTCGGCCTCGTAACAGCCGGTCGCAAGCAGCGACTGGTTGTTATAGGTGAGTTGCATGAAGCGCATCCCCAGCCGGTGGAGGACTTCGACGAGGCCGATATCATCCTCGATGCAGGAGGGGTTTTGCGAGCCGAAGAAGATCGCTGTGCGGCCCGTCTGCCGGGCGATCTCGATGTCGGCGGGGGTAAAGCCCTGAAAGATCAGATCCGGATAGCGCTCGAACCAGCGGTTCCAGCGCTCGATGTTGAGCACCGTTTCACGAAAACTCTCGTGGTAGGTGATGGTCACATGCACCGCATCGACGCCGCCCGCGCGAATCTGGCGAAAGATCTTCTCCGACCAGTTCGCATATTGCAGACCGTCGATCAGCGGGGTCATTCCGGCGCTCCTGCGGCGACATAGGCCGTCTTGACCGTGGTATAGAACTCGGCCGCATAGCGCCCCTGCTCGCGCGGGCCATAGGACGAAGCCCCGCGCCCGCCGAAGGGCACATGATAATCGGTGCCGGCGGTCGGCAGGTTCACCATCACCGTCCCGGCCCGCATATTGGCGCGGAAATGCGAAGCGCGGGCGAGCGAGCGGGTCATGATGCCGGCAGTGAGGCCAAACTCGCTGTCGCTGGCGATGGCGAGCGCTTCGTCATAGCTGCCCGCTTTCATCACGCAGGTGATCGGCGCAAACATTTCCTCGCGGTTGATCCGCATCTCGTTGCGGGTTCCGGCGAAAACGGCTGGGGCCATGTAATAGCCCTCGGTCTTGCGCTCGAGCCGCTCGCCGCCGCAGAGAAGCTCGGCCCCTTCGGCCTGCCCCACCGCGATATAGTCGAGGTTCTGCGCAAGTTGGCTCGCGCTAACCACGGGGCCGATCTGGGTGCCATCTTCAAGCGCATGGCCGACGACAAAGGCCTTGGCGGCCTTGGTGAGCTTGTCGACGAAAGCATCATGGACCTTCTCATGCACGATCAGCCGCGAGGCGGCGGTGCATTTCTGGCCCGTCCCGCCGAAGGCCGCGCTTGCGGCATGGGCGACGGCCAGATCGAGGTCGGCATCGTCCATCACGAGGAAGGGGTTTTTCGAGCCCATTTCCATCTGCAGCTTGGGCATATGCGAAATGGCCGAGGCCGCGATCTGGCGGCCGACGGGGACAGAGCCCGTGAAGCTGATCGCATCGACAACGGGGCTTTCGACTAGCCGCTGGCCCACCGCGGCACCGGGGCCGGGGACGAGATTGAACAGACCCTTGGGGATATCCTGACGAGCGATGATCTCGGTCAGGGCCACGGCCGAAGCCGGCGTGAGGTTTGCGGGCTTCCAGACCACCGCATTGCCATAGGCAAGCGCGGGGGCAATCTTCCACGCGGGCGTCGCCACGGGGAAATTCCACGGGCTCACAATGGCGACCAAGCCCACCGGCTCGCGCCGCACGTCGATCTCGATGCCGGGGCGGACGCTTTCGGCCAGATCGCCGTGAAGGCGTAGCGCCTCGGCGGCGTAATAGGTGAAGAACTGACCCGCGCGATAGACCTCGCCCTTGCCCTCGGCCAAGGGCTTGCCCTCTTCGCGCGACAGAAGCCTCCCGATCTCTTCGGCCCGCGCCATCAGTTCGGTGCCGATCGCCATCAGCACATCGTGCCGCTTTTGCACCCCTGCCCGCGCCCAGATCGGCTGCGCCGCTCGGGCGGCGGCCAGCGCGTCGTCAAGGTTGGCGGCGCTCGCCTGACCATAATCGCCGATCAGATCAGACAGGTCCGACGGGTTGCGGTTTTCGACGGTCGCAGCGCCTTGGCGCCATTCGCCCGCGACATAGATGGAATTGGTTTGCGGCATGAGATCCTCCTCGAACTGTCCTAGACCCTCGACAGGTTTTCAGGCAATCTTGAACTGCTGAAGTTTACTCAAGGATCGCTGAAATGCGCCTCGAACTCCTGAAGACATTCAGGATTGTCGCTGAACAAGGTAGTTTGGCCGGAGCCGCCGATATCCTCGGGCGCACCCCCTCGGCCATTTCCATGTCTCTTTCGCAACTCGAGGCGGAACTTGGCGCTCCGCTCTTCGAAACCGACCGCAAGAACCGCCTGACCCCCTTGGGCGAGCGGGTGCTCGAGGAAAGCGTCCGCGCGACCGATGCCTATGACCGCAGCGTCGACGCCATTGAACGGCACGCCACCTCGCTTGCGGGCACCGTCCGCATTGCCGCCGTGCCCTCGGCCACGACAAGCATTCTGCCCAAAGCCATCGAAGCGTTCCACCGTGATCGGCCCGAAGTCAGGCTCGAGATCAGCGATGAGGGCAGTCAGGCCGTTCGGCTCAGGGTTATGCTGGGCGAGGCCGATGTTGGCATCTTTTCGGCCCGCCCCGGCGAACAGACCGGAGGCATCCCGGTCCAGCGCGATCAGCTCGGCATCGTCTGTGCAGCAGGCGGCGCGATCGATGCGTCGAGTGGCGCGCCAAGCTGGGGGCTCCTGCGGCTTGAACCTTTCATCGCCAATCCGCTTGGCAGACTGGTCGAACATACCGAAGTTGCCATCCAGATGGCCCGAAGCCAGATCGAGGCCCGCAACACAAGCGCCCTTCTGTCGTTCGTCCGTGCGGGATTGGGGGCTACGATCCTGCCGAAAAGCGCCGTTCCGGCCGAAACCGCCGAGCTGAGGTTCATCGCCCCGACCGATCCGATCAGCCGGCGCGAGCTGCACATCATCCGCCGGGAAGACGCGCGCCTAAGCCCCGCCGCCATCGCTTTCTGGAACGTGCTGGCGCGTTCTGACGCCTAGATGTCGCGGCCAGCAGCTTTTTCCGCTCGACCCTGAGATTTTCTCAAGGCGACAGCGGGAGGCACCATGACCAACCTCGACGACCAGCCCCATCGCGGCGGCGGCCGCGCGGCCCGACGGGCCAAGCGCTCGGCGCCGGATTTCTCGATGCTGCCCGCGCTCGAGCGCAACCTGCCACTTTGCGAGCCGATGGACGAGGGCCAGATCGCCCGCATCGACGCGGCCTCGATGGGGATCCTCGAGGATGTGGGCGTTGTCTTTCGTGACGAGATCGCGCTCGCGGACTGGCGCCGCGCCGGGGCGGATGTGCGAGGGGATCGCGTCCATCTCGACCGTGGGTTGGTGCGCGAGTTGATCTCGACGATCCCCTCGGGCTTCACCTACCGCGCCCGCAATCCCGAACGCAGCCTGCCCTTCGGCGGCAAACATTCGATCTTCGTGCCGATGACCGGCGCGCCCTTCCTGCGCGATCTTGAGGACGTGCGCCGTTGGCCTACGATTGCCGACCTCAATATGTTCCACAAGCTCGCGCATATGTCGCCCGCGCTGCATTCGAGCGCGCATCACATCGTCGAGCCGATGGATATCTGCGTGAGCCACCGGCATCTGCACATCACCTATTCGTCGATGAAAAATTCCGACAAGACCTTCATGGGCATGACCACCTCTGGCCGCAACGCCGAGGACGTCATGGAAATGTGCGAGATCCTCTTTGGCCGCGATGTGATGGAGGCAACGCCGGTCGACATCAACCGCTCGCGTCGGAAGACCGCGTAGATCGCGTGGAAACCGTCGCGGCCGACCGCGTGCGCCCTCGTCACCGGGTCCGCGCTCGCCATCTGGATGGGGAGTCGTGCCGTTCGGAGG
>JALRLK010000068.1 GCA_023254495.1 Marivivens sp.
AAACTGGCCTGCCATACGTCCAACTTTTACAACTGGCAACGATGAGTAGTACTGCAAAACTGCAGCCATCTGCAAAATAGTTTTAATCCGGTTTCTAATTGAATCTGCAGTTGCTGCAGCAAATGTCTCTGCGCAATCTCCACCTTGTAACCAGAATGCTTTTCCCTCTGCAGCAAGGCAAAGAGCCTCTTTCCCTCGACTCAGGCCGTATTCAATTCGCGGCATTGGCCATGATGCTTGGCGGCTCCGGCCGACAGCTTGTCGTTGACCAGACTGACGGGCAGCTCACCCTCACTCTGTGACTATTTTCGGCAGGTGCCGTCGCCGGTGACCAGATATTTGAAGCTCGTGAGCTGCTCGGCCCCGACCGGTCCGCGTGCATGGAGCTTGCCCGTGGCGATGCCGATCTCGGCCCCCATGCCGAACTCGCCGCCATCGGCGAACTGGGTCGAGGCGTTGCGCATCAGGATCGCGCTGTCGAGCCGCTCAAAGAACCGCGCGGCGGTGGCGTCATTCTCGGTGAGGATGCTTTCGGTGTGGTTCGAGCCATAGCGGCGGATATGGGCGACGGCTTCATCGACGCCATCAACCAGTTTGGCGGCGATGATCATGTCGAGGAATTCACGCCCGAAATCGTCGGGCGCGGCCTTGACCGTTCCCGGCACTTTCAGAAGCTCGCCTTCGGTGCGCACCTCGACACCGGCCTTCACGAGGTCTTCGACCAGAACCGCGCCGTGCTTGGTATGGAATTGCCAGTCGATCAGCAGGCATTCCGCCGCGCCACAGATGCCGGTGCGGCGGGTCTTGGCGTTCAAGACCACGCGCCGCGCCTTCTCGAGATCGGCGTCACGGTCGGCGTAGACGTGGCAGATGCCTTCAAGATGCGCGAAAACCGGCACCCGCGCCTCGCGCTGGACAAGGCCCACAAGGCCTTTGCCGCCGCGGGGCACGATTACATCAATATACTCGACCGCCTTGAGCATGGCCGAGACGGCTTCGCGGTCGCGGGTCGGGACCAGTTGGATCGCGTCAGCCGGAAGCCCCGCCTGTTTGAGGCCGGTCACAAGGCAGTCGTGGATGATTGTCGAGGAAAGGAAACTCTCCGAGCCGCCGCGCAGGATCACGGCGTTGCCGGCCTTGAGGCAGAGCGCACCGGCGTCGGCCGTCACATTGGGGCGGCTTTCATAGATGACGCCGATCACGCCCAATGGCGTCCGAACCCGTTGGATATGAAGCCCCGAGGGCATATCCCATTCGGCGATCACCGCGCCAACGGGATCCTTCTGCTCGGCCACAGCGCGAAGCCCGTCGCGGATGCCGCGGATACGCGCCTCGTCGAGCATCAGGCGGTCCATCATCGCCGGGCTGATGCCTTTTTCTTCCCCATAAACAAGGTCTTCGGCATTGGCGTCGATAATCTCGTCGCGCCGCCTCCAGACCTCGTCCGCCGCGCCGATCAAGGCCGCGTGTTTGCGCTCGGCACTGGTATAGGCCAACTCGGCCGCCGCCGCGCGGGCGCGTGCGCCGATATCGGCCATTAGGGCGTCGATATCCTCAAAGTCTTTCATCGGCTTGTCCGTCTCTCTGGCGGGTCAGATAACCATATCGTCGCGGTGGATGAGCGCTGCGCGCCCCTTGTAGCCCAGAAGCGCTTCGATGTCAGCGCTGCGGCGGCCCATGATTTGACGCGCCTCGGCGGCGGTATAGCGGGTGAGGCCAAGGCCGAGCCGCGCGCCGCTGGTCGAGACAATCGCCACTGGATCGCCGCGGCCGAAGCTGCCGTTAATGGCGCGGACGCCGGCAGGCAGAAGGCTCTTGCCGTCTTTCAGCGCCTTGAACGCCCCGTCATCCACCTGCACCTCGCCCCGTGGCTTCATCGCCGCGATCCAGCGTTTGCGGGCAGCTTGCGGGTCGCCATGGGCGGTAAACCATGTGGCGGCGGCCCCCTCTTCCAGCGCCTTAAGGGGATGCAGCGGCGAGCCGAGCGTGATCGCCATGGCGCAGCCCGCATCTGTGGCGACCTTGGCGGCCATGAGCTTGGTGATCATCCCGCCTTTCGACAGGCCAGAGACCCCATCGCCCGCCATCGCCTCGATCTCGGGCGTGATCTTTTCGATCAGGTCAAAGCGCTTGGCCTCGGGGTCGATATTCGGGTTGCCGGAATAGAAGCCATCGACATCCGATAGAAGGATCAGCTGGTCGGCGCCAGTCGTCACCGCAACCTGCGCCGCAAGACGGTCGTTGTCGCCATAGCGGATTTCATCCGTGGCAACGGTGTCATTCTCGTTGACGATGGGCGTCACGCCGAGATTGAGCAGGGTCTCAAAGGTCGCACGGCTGTTGAGATAACGGCGGCGGTCGGCGGAATCCTCGAGCGTCACAAGGACTTGCCCCGCGACGATCCCATGCGGTGCGAGCACCTCTTCGTAAGCCCGCGCCAGCCGGATTTGGCCTACGGAGGCGGCTGCCTGCGACTGCTCAAGAGCCAGCTCGCCCTTGGGCAGGCCCAAAACGCCCCGCCCCAAAGCGATGGATCCCGAAGAGACGAGGATCACCTGCGTGCCGCGCGCCCGGATGCGGGCCACATCGGCTGCGAGCGCCTCGAGCCAATCCTGACGAAGTTTGCCGCTGGCTCGGTCCACAAGGAGCGCCGAGCCGATTTTGACCACGAGGCGTTTGGCGGCACTCAGGGTTGCCACGGCGCATCCTCCTCGGGGGCGGCACGGTGGCGCAGGCGGTCTTCGTCGATCTTCGAACGGAGCGCGCGCAAGACATCGGTCACGCCCTCGCCCGAGACGCCGGACATGAGCATGACCGGCCCATCGGTCGCCTCTTCCAGCTCTTCCTTGAGGAATTCGCGCTCTTCGGCATCGAGCGTGTCGATCTTGTTGAGCACCGTGATGCGCGGCTTGTCGGCCAGATCGCCGCCATAGGCCTCCAACTCGCCGATGATGGTTTCCATATCGTTCACCGGATCGCCCGAGGTTCCGTCGATCAGGTGCAGAAGCACGGCGCAGCGCTCGACATGGCCGAGGAACATATCGCCAAGCCCCCTGCCCTCAGAGGCGCCTTCAATGAGGCCCGGAATATCGGCCACGACGAATTCCACGTTATCGACACCGACGACGCCGAGATTGGGCACGAGCGTTGTAAACGGATAATCGGCAATCTTCGGCCGCGCGTTCGAGGTGGCGGCGAGGAAGGTCGATTTGCCGGCGTTGGGCATCCCCAGAAGCCCCACATCGGCAATCAGCTTGAGCCGCAGCCAGATTGTCCGCTCGACCGCTTCCTGCCCCGGATTGGCGCGGCGGGGGGCTTGGTTGGTGGCGGATTTGAAATGCAGGTTGCCCCAACCGCCATTGCCGCCCTTGGCGAGAACGATCCGCTGGCCCACCTCGGTCAGATCGGCGATCAGGGTCTCTTCGTCCTCGTCGATGATCTCGGTGCCGACGGGCACGCGCAGGATGATATCGTCCCCGCTTGCGCCGGTGCGGCTCGAGCCCATGCCGGGCTGGCCGTTCTGGGCGAAGAAATGCTGCTGATAGCGGAAATCAATGAGTGTATTCAGCCCCTCGACCGCCTCGGCGATCACATCGCCGCCAAATCCTGCTCAAGCGATGCACGAAACTGCACTTGTACGCCTTTGGCTTCCAACCACTCGCGATCGGTATCGCTCCACACAGTACGTGGGCATGCGGATCCAACATAACGGACATCTGCACCGCTCTCAAT
>JALRLK010000178.1 GCA_023254495.1 Marivivens sp.
GGGCAACCTTGACATGGGAGTCGGAAACGTCAGCTGAAGGCGGGGATGACGTGTTTGCAGAACAGCTCCATCGAGCGTTTCTGTTCCTTCAACCCAAGGCCGAGCGAGGCATAATAGATGAACTCGTCGACACCCAAAGCCTGGTAAAGTTTCAGCTTTTCAATCACCTCGTCCGGCGTGCCGAACATAAGGTTGGTGTGCAGCATCTGCGGATCATATTCCGCCCTATTGCCCAGCTGGTCGAAGGGAGTGGCCATGGGGAAGCCGTTTTCCACGTCGCCCAGGTTCTTGAACAGGTTCTCGAACTGGCTCAGTTGCCGCTGCGCCGCGCGGACCGGCACCATCCAGTCCTCTTTCCGGTCATAAAGCGCGGTGTGGCGCATCATGGCCATGGTCGGGCGCTGCTTTCCGGGGTTGTTGGCCAAGGCCTCGGCCATGCGGCCCATGTAGATTTCCGCCTCCTCCATCCCGCGGGTTAGGGGCCAGGACTGGATGTTGCAGCCGTGCTTGACCGCGTATTCATAGGTGATGGGCGCGCGGGCGGCGACCCAGACTGGCACCTCAGCCTGCAGGGGCTTGGGCACAGAGGTCGACATCGGGAAGGACCAGAACGTACCGTTGTGTTCTGTATCGCCTTTCCAAAGTGCACGGATCACCGGCAGCATTTCCTGCATATATTTCCAGGCGTCGGTTTGCTTCAGGCCGGGGCGCATCCGGTCGAACTCGCGCTGATAGGCGCCGGAACCTATGCCAAACTCCAGCCGCCCGCCCGAAATGAGGTCGACAAAGGCCGCCTCGCCCGCCGCCTTTATCGGGTGCCAATAGGGCGCCGCGATCACGGCCGTGCCCAGGCGGATGCGACTCGTGTGGTTGGCCCACCAGCTGAGGATCGAGAAGGGGTTGGGGGCGATGGTCATTTCCAGCGCGTGATGTTCGGCCGCCCAGACGATGTTGAAGCCTCCCGCATCGGCCAGCTGGACCATCTCCAGCGTGTGGCGGGCGACCTCGGTCATGGGCAGGCTGTCGTCCATCCGCTCCATGTTGATGGCAAGTTGGAATTTCATGTCGTTCTCCTGTCAGCGCATGACAAAGGGGTTCGCCATCGGCGCATCACTGGTGTTGACCCAGATCGTCTTGGGCCGCGTGTAGTCATACATCGCCTGAAATCCGCTTTCCCGGCCATAACCCGATCCCTTGACCCCACCAAACGCTGCGATGGGCGAGACCACGCGATAGGTGTTGACCCAGACGATGCCCGAGCGAATCGCCTTGGCCACCCGCATTTGTCGCGCGCCGTTGCGGGTAAAGATGCCGGCGGCCAGGCCATGGGACGACCCATTGGCCAGGGCAAGCGCCTCCTCTTCCGTTCTGAAGCGCAGAACCGACAAGACGGGGCCGAACAATTCGGTATCGACGATGGTCAGTTCGGGCGAGGGGCAGTCGATGATGGTGGGCTCATAATAGGTGCCGCCCAGTCCCGCCGGCTGGCGACCGCCGACCAGAACTTTGCCACCCTGGCTTTCCGCCAGGGCCACTTGGGTCTGGACATGGCGCAACTGGCCTTCGGTGCACAGCGGCCCCATCTGGGTATCCTCAGCCAGGGGATCGCCGATCCGGATGGCTTTTGCCAGCACCACCATCCTGTCCAGGAAAGCCTCGGCCACACTCTCATGGATGATCAGCCGCGATCCTGCCACGCAGCTTTGCCCCGTCGCCCCGAAAATCCCAGCGACCGAGCCATTGACCGCGCTCTCGATATCGGCGTCCTCGAAGACAACGAAGGGCGACTTGCCGCCCAGTTCCAGCGAAACCTCGGCAAAATTCTCGGCCGAATTGTGCACAACGGCGCGGGCCGCATTCGGCCCGCCCGTGAAAGAGATGCGCGCCACCAGCGGATGGCTGGTCAGGGCGCGGCCCACCTCCTCATGGCCGGTTACAATGTTTACTACACCGGGCGGAAAGCCCGCTTCCTCGATCAGCCTGCCGAAGTCCAGCATGGCGACCGATGCATGTTCGGATGCCTTCAGCACCACCGTATTGCCTGCCGCCAACGCCGGGCCGATTTTGACGGCCACCAGGAACAGCTGGCTGTTCCAGGGCACAACCGCCGCCACCACGCCCAAGGGTTCGCGGTTGGTGAAGACCAGAAGGTCGGGCTTATCTATTGGAAGAACGTCGCCCGAAATCTTGTCGGCAGCACCTGCATAGAAATGGAAGAAATCGGCGATGTATTTGGCCTGCCAGCGGGTTTCCTTCAGCATTTTGCCGGTGTCGATGGTTTCGGTTCGGCCCAGATCTTCGGACCGCTCGGCCAGAAGGTCCCCCAGACGGCGCAGGCATTTGCCGCGCTGGCTGGGTGTCATGGCTGCCCAGGGCCCGGTGGTGAAGGCCCGGTCTGCCGCCCGCACTGCCCGATCGACATCCGCCGCTGTCGCCTCCGGAATACGCGCCCAGGGCTTGCCGGTGATAGGAGACGGGCTGTCGAAGGCGCCGCCGTCCGCGGCATCAACCCAGGCACCGTCAATCAGCATCTGGCAGGTTCTGATGGTGTCCATGCGTCCTCCTCCGTCCCCCATCAATTCGTGGGGGCGAATTGGCAAGTAGACTTTCGCTTTTTCGCCGTATTGTGACGAAAAAGCGAAAGATTTCGGCGCGCCATATTGCAAGAGTCGGCACCAAGGGAGAGAACCCATGTCCAAACGCGTTTTTGGAGCGCCCCTGGTAATCGATGGCCGTCGGTTGTCGCTGTCGCGGGCGGTGCGGGCAGGCGATCTGGTTTTCCTAACGGGCCAGGTGCCGATGCAAGATGGCAAGGTCATGACCTGGGGCACGATCGAGGAGCAGACCCGTGCCGTTCTGGACGAGATCACCATTACGTTGGCCTCGGCCGGCTGCACGCGGGAGGAAGTGGTAAAGACCATGGTCTGGCTAAAGGACCGTGCCGATTTTCCAGGCTTCAACGTAGTCTACGGCAGCTATTTCCCCGAGGCACCCCCGGCGCGCTCGGCCTTGGTCAGCGAATTTCTGGTGGATGTCCGTGTCGAGATCGAGGTGATCGCCTATCACCCTGAGGTCGGCGCATGACACTGCGCGACCCGCTGGGCACAGCCTATCATCTTGCTGGCCCTGAAACGGCGCCAGCCGTGGTGCTGATCCATGGCCTGGGGCTTAACCGGGCGGTTTGGCAATGGATGGTGCCGGACCTCGCCCGGCGCTTCCGGGTGATCACTTACGATCTTGTCGGCCATGGAGAAAGCCAGCCGCCGAAGCGAACGCCGGTCCTGCGCGACCTTTCGAACCAGTTGACGGATTTGCTCGACCATCTGGGAATTGGCGCGGCCGCAATTGTCGGATTTTCGCTGGGCGGAATGGTGGCGCGGCGCTTTGCACAGGATCATCCGGCCCGGACTCACGCCCTGGTGATCCTGCACTCGCCCCATCGCCGCAGCCCCGAGGCGCAGGCCGCCATCGTGGCGCGCGTGCATAAGGCCCGAGCGGCTGGCCCCGCCGCCACTGTCGAAGCCGCCCTGCTGCGCTGGTACACCGAAGCGGCCCGCCCCGATCTGATGGACCTGACCCGCGCCTGGGTTCTGGCCAACGATCCCCGGATCTATCCCGACCTATACAGTATACTTGCCGAGGGCATCGACGAGATCACTTCCCCTACGCCGCCCATCGCATGCCCGGCGCTAGTGCTGACCGCCGATCAGGATTACGGCAATGGCCCCGAGATGAGCGCCGCCATCGCCGCCGAAATCGCCGGTGCGCGCCTGGTTGTCCTCAAGGGCCTGCGTCACATGGCCCTGGCCGAAGACCCAGTCGCAGTGAACCGGCCCGTAATGGACTTCCTGTCCGAGTTTCTGGCCGATCAGGCCGTTTCATCACCCAAGATCGATCCCCGTGCGCTCCGAAATGCCTTCGGCAACTTTGCTACCGGCGTCACCGTCATCACCACGCGGCAGGCCGACAACACGCCGCGCGGGTTTACCGCCAATAGCTTCACTTCGGTCTCGCTCGATCCGCCTCTGCTGCTCGTCTGTCTGGCGAAATCCGCTCATTCCTGCGAGGTCTTCGCCACCTCGCCGCATTTTGCCGTGAATGTTCTTTCGGAAAACCAGAGGGACCTGTCGGGACTTTTCTCTTCACGAGTTCCCGACAAGTTTCGGCAATGCGATTGGACGCCTGGGCATGCCGGCGTTCCGCTTCTAGCGGGCGCCCTGGCCCAGTTCGCCTGCGCCCGGCACACGCTGGTCGACGCAGGCGACCATCTCGTGCTCATCGGCAGGATCGAAGCCTTCTCCACGAACGAGGGCGACCCCTTGGGCTATTTTCGCGGCAACTACTTTTCCCTTGGCCTGGAGCGCAGTCTGGTGGAAGCCGCCGCCGCCGCGAACAGCAGCCGCATTGGTGCATTGCTCACTAGAGCCGGCGGCGTGCTTTTGAAAATCGGCGACGACGGGCACCTTTCGCTGCCCTGGGCCCAAGGCCCGTCGCCCTCGCTCGGCGGGCTCTTGTCGGCGCTTGTTGCCCAGGGTCTCCGGCCCGAGATCGACTTCGTCTATGCCGCCTTCGACGATCGCAAGCTCGGCTGCCACGCAATCTATTACCACGGTTGCGTCGCCGGGGAGGTTCCCCAAGGCTATTGCGTTCTGCCGCTCGCGGCACTGCCCGGCGTGGCCATCGCCAATGACGCCGAGGCCAAGATGCTCGCGCGCTTTGCCGCTGATTTCCGCAACGGGACCTTTGGCATTTACCATGGAAACGAAACCACCGGCTCGGTACGACAGGTCAGCGCGCCCTAAGCCCGAAACAGAAAGGACGGCCCATGTCGCTTCCCGAATTGCGCAAGGTTGTGACCTACGACGAAACCATCATGTCCGACGGCGGCCGCGCCTGCACCCTGCCTTTGCGGATGATCGGGGTCGCGGCGGTGCTGTCCAACCCCTGGCACGGGCGCGGCTTTGTCGAAGACCTGCAGCCCGAGATTCGCCGCATTGCACCGGCTCTGGGCAAGATGCTAACCGACCGGCTGATCGCCCTTGCCGGCTCTGGAGCTGCGATCGAGGCCTATGGTAAAGCGGCACTTTGCGGCACGGCTTGCGAGCTTGAGCATGGCTCGGCCCTGATTCACACCCTGAGGTTTGGCAATTTCTACCGCGAGGCCGTAGGCGCCAAGACCTACCTCGGCTTCACCAACTCGCGGGGGCCGGCCAATACCCAGATCCAGATTCCGCTGATGGACAAGCACGACAGTGGTAGGCGGTCGCATTACCTGACCGTACAATTCGCCGTGCCGGACGCGCCCGGCCATGACGAACTGGTCGTCGCCCTGGGGGCTTCCACATGCGGTCGCCCGCATCACCGGATCGGCGACCGTTACTCGGACCTCAAGGAAATAGACCGCGACATCGAGAATCCGGCCGGGATCTAGCGTTGGGACATTTGTTCAGTTGTATTAAGGCATATAAACATTCTAATCTTCATATGTTCCGGCGAGAAAAATGACCGGTTTCGTAAGGGAGTTTCAGATGAAGTTCAATATCGCAGTCGGTCTTTTGGCCGTATCGTTGGCCCTTTCGGCGGCTGCCGCCGGTGCCGATACTTACATCCGCCCAGGTAAAGATGGCCCGCAGGAAATTAACGTTGTCATCCAAGAAGGCCAGCTCTTTTGCACGCGCATCTCTGATGGGTTCGAGATGTGCAACGGCATGACCGAGAATGAAGACCACACTTGGACCGGCCCGAACATGCGCCACCCGGACATGCCCGAGTTCATGAAGTTCCGCGGGACAGTCTCCTTCACGGGCAACGGTTTGACGATCAAGGGCTGCGCCCTTGTCTTCTGCGACTCGGAGAATTGGACAAAGGGCTAGGGCTTCGCAAGCCCTAAACCTGCCCGGTAGAGCGCGCTTCTTGGTGCGCAGGGTTGGCTGACGCCAGCCGGTCGAGTTCGGCCTCCAGCGCGCGGTCTAGCCGCTAAGCGATCCCGACAAGGCAAAGAAAGGCCTTTACTGCTCGGCCTAGTAGTTTCTGGGAGGGTTTTTCGAGGAGATAAGCTATCTCCTCGACCGAACAGTATCATAAATTTTGGTTTGATACTAGCTGCCTCCGACTTCGACAGATGCCGCTACGACAGCTGTCATAGTCGGATGCTGCCTAGCGGTTAGATCGGGCAGGTCATGTCCTGTCCGCAGCACATTGGTGACTTAACTTTCCCATGGCCGTCTGGGCATTCAGAGATGTGAACGGTGCTGCCATCTGCTTTTTCAAGTGAAGAGTGCCGCAGCTCTTTCCCGCACTTCCCACAGGTCATTGTTCCGATGCTCATACCGCATTGTTTGCAGACGTACGCTACCATCGCGTTCTCCGTTTGATGATCGATCCTTCAAAGACCTTAGTAGAAGACTGTTGAGCCGGCAGCAAAAATCTTGTTCGTTAATTTATCACTGAGGTCTGAGGAGCATTGCCAACTAGACCTTGCCTCTAGATAAGGCCGCTCCAAGTTGACTTGCTCAATTTATAATTATTCCAAACTCTTAGTCAGTGCCTGCTGCCTTCTTCTGATGGCCATATCCGTCGAGGCGATGCAAATTACCGATGCCCGTCAGTTCCTAAAAGACCAAAGCCAAACCGCTTTCCTGCTTCAGGGCAACATCGAAGACGGAGATGCGGAGCGTTTAGCAACTTTGCTTGAACCAACCACAGGAACGGAAGTCTTAGCATTCGTTTCAAGTGATGGGGGCAATATCAAAGCTGCGTTTCAGCTTTCTGACGTGATTGAGACGCATGGCAATGTAAAACTCTATGTCATTGATCGATGTTCCTCCTCCTGCGCCTCAATACTATTCCCGTCGGCAAAAACTTCAGAACTCATGCTTGGTGCACGACTTGGATTTCACTCATGCTTCCTTGGTGAGACCCGCGAAATTGTGCCTGATTGCAATGAGGCGGTAGCGAAAATGGCCGTGGCTCGGGGGTATCCCCATGGTGCCATAGAAATGCTTACTTTTGGTGTGGCTCCAGATGAAATGGTTTGGCTGAAGTATCCGATGCTAAGGTGTTGGGGTTACTATCGGCAGGAGGGCGAGGACACACCGATTGAACAAAGAAAGCCCTGTGTGAGTGGGACACTGCGGACCATAGTGACACCTCTTGGACCATACTACTATGAGACGCTCCAAGCCACTAGCTGCAAACAACCTAGCTCAAATTCCGAAGAACTTCTGTGCAAAGACGCAGAGCTTTCGGAAATGATGCTACTCGCACAAGAACTTTATGAAATTGTGCTTAGTTACACACCAGAGGAAGACCAACTAGCCCTTGAAGAGAAACTGCTCGACTGGGTCAATGACCTTTGGTCGGCTTGCGAAGCAAAAGGCGAACTTAGCTTCATCATGGCTGACAGGGAGTTGTCGAGAGCGCCAGTGCGTTGCATGGCGGATCAGTTGTATAATCGAATAGCAGAGATGGATGATCTAGTAGCTAAGTTGTCGTCTTGAGTGGATTAAGAAGATCACCCTGCTATAGGTTCCCTTTGGTCGCCGCTTCTAAGTTAGGTAGTTGCCCTGTTTTTTGGAAACCTTCAGGTGACTTGTCCGGTAGATGATCGCCTAAGTCGGGCAGGTAGAAGTGGTAGCTCAAGAGAGTTGGTGGCAGCTGCATGCGCCAGCTTCCGCCGGATGCATTACATCAATACCCAAACTCCTCGCCGCACTCTTGCCGAGATAGTTGTGGTCTGAACTCTTTGCACCAGCGCTCTTCTTCTGGAAGGAGCCTGTCTTGCACTAGGACAAAGTAGCCCAGTCCGCTTAGTATTGTGATCGTCCCGAAAAGAAACTTCTTCACAGACGTTCCGTGCCTACGTTTTTGAGGAAACTTCAGTATCGGTTAGATACGTTTTGGTTACGACGCGAGAGTCGACGACGGGGCCTGTTGTGGAACGAATGGGCGGCTGCGAACAATAAATTGGCCACGTCCTTGTTTTGAGAAAACTTTTCCATCCGCATAGACCACCTCCCCGCGTGAAATGGTAACCGATGGCCAGCCTCGTAGAGCCTGACCCTCATAGGGTGTATAGTCAGTAGCATGGTGCAGGAGTTCATTCTGTATTACTAATTCGCGTTCTGTATCCCAGATAACGAGATCAGCATCTGAGCCGACGGCGATAACCCCCTTCTGTGGGTAAAGACCAAACAATTTCGCTGGTCCTGTCGCCGTTAATTCAGCGAACTTTTGCAGCGACATCCGGCCTCCATTTACACCGGCTGAGAACATCAGTGGTAGTCGGGTTTCGATCCCCGGAATTCCATTTGGGATGCGGTTGAAGGGGGTATCAGGTCCTTCGCTGATCTTATCGGCATAGTTCCATGGTGAATGATCTGAGGTTACGATGTCCAAAGTCCCATCCAGGACACCTCGCCATATCTCGGGTTGGTTGGATTTGTCACGCGGCGGAGGAGTGCATACGCATTTGGCACCAGACAGGTCATGCGTGTCGATGTCTTCTGCAGAGAGGAACAGATATTGAGGACAGGTTTCAGCATAGATTGGCAAGCCCCGAGCCTTTGCGCGGCGGATTTCCTCGACAGCCCCAGCCGCAGCCACGTGACTTATCAAGATTGGCGTTTCAATCAATTCGGATAGACTAATGGCGCGATGGGTCGCCTCCCGGTCACCGATCGGGGAATGGGCTTTCTCATGGTATCGAAGTTGTGTCTTACGTGATGCAACGAATTTCTCCGTCAGCCAGCGGATGCAAGCATCGTTTTCGGCGTGGACCATGACCATTGCGCCTTGTGATCGAGCGAGGTCCAGCACATTGAGAACTTCATAGTCATCAAGCCTGAGCCCGTCATAGGTCAGGTAAATCTTGATCGAGCTGCAGCCTTCCTCAATTAACGTCGGGACCTCGTCACGCAAAACTTGTGGTGATGGATCGCCAACGATCAGGTGGATACCGTAATCGATGTGCGCTTTTGGGCGCGCCCTTTCATGATAGTCCTCGACGATGGCGCGTAGCGACTGCCCGCGCATCTGCATCGCGAATGGCACGACTGTTGTTGTTCCGCCGCAGAGCGCCGAAAGCGTTCCTGTGTTGAAGTCATCAGCGGTGGACTTACCCTCCCATGGTTGCTGGTCCATGTGACAATGAGTGTCCACGCCTCCTGGCAACACTATCCGACCATTTGCCGAAACCTCTTGGACTCCGGGCGCTAGGTCAGGTCCGATTGCTGAGATGCGACCGTTAAGGATGCCAATATCCAGTGCGACCGTAGCTTCGGGCAGAACCACGCGGCCACCACGGATCACCATTTCAAAGACAGGTTGAGTCGGCACAACGGCGCTCCGTTACAGAATTGTTGTTGGGACTTAATCTAAGTTTTTTAGCATGAGGTAAAATATTGGCTAACGGACAGCTTGTTCAACCGATAGACAGTTACGGTGATAGCTTTGTGTTATTTCATCAAACTTATTCATAAACACACTGACCTTCCTCTCGATAACCGTTGTCACCACAGTCGTCGCCAACGCCGAGTAGAAGAAAAAGTCCACATACCAAGACCAGCAAAAGCAAAAGATACTTCATCATGGTCGACCCTCTTTCGCGTCTTATTTAAGCTACCATGCAGCTTAGTGCCTCACGCTTCTTTGTTGGAGGTAATCTTGGCAGTTCGGTCATTACTGGTTGCCCGGCTTCGATCTCGACCCCGTCCTGTGCCACGTGTCAGACGACAATTGGCGGTCGGTGCCTTAGGCCTGTAAGGGCATTGAAGGCAAGTGCTGACAGCAGGACAGCCCCGCCAATCATGGTCCCCGGACCCGTTGTTTCGCCTAGAAGGACCCAGACCCAGATCGGCGCGCAGAGGACTTCGACCATCGTCAGCAAGGCCAGATCGGCAGCGGGCACCGCGCGGCTGCCGAGCGTGTATATCATCATACCAAAGCCCAGCATTACCACCCCCATGCCGACGGCGATGCTGGCATCTGTAGCGCTGACGCGGACCGTCTCGCCGTTCAAAGTGATCACGATCCAGGCGACCACGATGGCGAAACTGCCGCCGAGCACGACCGCGGGCAGCATATCGCCCAGGCGGCCCCAGCGGAGGGTGATGGTAAAGGCGGCAAAGCCGAAAGCTGAGGCAAGGGCCGCAACGTTTCCGGCCATTGCCCCCGCCGCCAACCCCTCGCTTACCATCAATGCAATTCCGACAAGGGCAACCGCTATGGCGACCCAGGTTGCGCGACGCACTGGCTCCTTTAGGATCGGCAAGCCGAGTGCGGCGGTGATCAGGGGGGAGGCCGCGAACAGGAAGGCGGCGTTGGCGACGGTAGTCTCTTGGTAGGCGTAGATCGCGCCGGCGAAGGCGAAGACGAGGCCGAAACCGCCGATCGCCCCGGCTACGCCGGCCTTTCTGACAGCACGGAAGGGGCGCCCGCCCGAGCGCCAGGCGATAAAGACGAACAGGACCGGCACCATGCCAACCGAACGCCAGAACAGGATCTGCCAGGTGCCGGCATCCCCGATCAGACGGATCAGGAGGCCCATAGTTGACCATAGTAGGGCTGCTAGGACGACCATGACGACGCCTCTGCGGTAGGTGATCTCGGACATCGTGTCGCGCGCCCCGGCAATTGGTGGTCGCAGCACCTTCGGAGCTGGGCGCCCTGGCGGTCTTGCCCAGAGGCGACGTGGCGTTGGGTCGTTTTCGGGTGCCTCAGCCGAGGCGCTTGGCGATCTAGACCTTGATGAGTGCTGGGTAATGCCCATTTGCTCGGCACGGGTTTGGCGCGCGCCAGCCGGTCAAGCTCGGCCCCTAGCGCGGTCTAGCCGCCGGTGGATGGCAGCGACCAGAGGATCCCCCAAGTGAAGACAGTGAAGACAGTGAAGACAGTGAAGCGGTTTCCATAGACTTTACGCAGTGCCAACGCAGTATCGGGGGCCATTCCCAATTCACCCGTAATCTGCGTTGTAAACCAGTAGCTTAGGCCTTTGTTATAAGTTGCCATAGAACTGCTACACTGGCTTCACTGCTTAACCCTATTTGGAGCGACAAGCGCCGCAGCGAGCGTTGGCATGTTCAGCGAGACGCTCAGCGAGACAAAATGACGGGACTTAGCGAAGAATAGCGTGTAATAGAGGAGTACGACAGGCCTAAAATACCCATAAAATATAGGCCAAAAGCCAAATCCTTTGAAACCACTAAAATTGACAGCAACTGATTTGTAATCAGTGTGTCGGGAGTTCGAGTCTCTCTGGGGGCACCATTTTTCATCCGCGACCTTCCGACGCCCCCTCGGCTTGTTTTTCTTTCGCGGTCCCGTTCCTATGTTGAGGCAAACAACCTCGACATCGGAAAACCTCCATGCCAAAGCTCTTCTCGCCCCTGAAAATCGGCCCCAGCACCCTTCAGCATCGCGTTGTCATGGCGCCGCTGACGCGGATGCGGGCGGTGGCGCCGGCCTATGCGCCGACGGATCTGATGGTCGAATATTATGGCCAGCGGGCGAGCGAGGGGGGGCTGATCATCACCGAGGCCACCCAGATCTCCGAGGCGGCTCGGGGTGGGCCGGATACGCCTGGGATCTACACGCCCGAGCAGATCGCTGGTTGGCAGCGGGTCTCGAAGGCGATCCGTGCCAAGGGGGGCCTTGCGTTCATGCAGCTTTGGCACATGGGGCGGATATCGCATTCTTCCTATCAGCCAGACGCAGGCGCGCCTTGGGCGCCCTCGGCGATCGCGCCGAGCCTTGAGGTGACGCTTTCCGACCGGACGCGCGTGCCCGCGGAAACACCGCGCGCTTTCACGACCGAAGAGATTGGCGGGCTGATCCAGAGCTATGTCGCCGCCGGCAAAAACGCCGTCGCGGCAGGCTTCGACGGGGTCGAGATCCATGCCGCCAACGGCTATCTCCTTGAGCAGTTTCTGCAAGCCCGTACCAACCAGCGCACGGATCGCTACGGCGGCTCGATCGAGAACCGCTGCTGCCTGGTGATCGAGATTGCCCAGGCTCTTTCGGCGGCGCTTGGTGCAAGCAAGGTGGGCATCCGCCTCTCTCCGTTCGGCATCGCCAACGATAGTGGCGAGGAGGAGCCGATGCCGCTCTATTCCTATCTGGTGGGTGAGCTGAACAAGCTGGGTCTGGCCTATCTGCATCTTCTCGAGCCCCGCGCCTCTGGGGCGGGGCAGAAGGATGTGGATCATCAGGGCCTGCCCTCCGCGGCTGTTCTCTTCCGGCCGCTCTGGAACGGGGTTCTGATCACGGCAGGCAATTTCAAGGGCGACAGCGCCGAGGAAATGGTGGCAGCGGGCCATGCCGATGCGGTCGCCTTTGGCCGCTATTTCATCTCCAACCCCGATCTACCCCAACGCCTTCGGGTCGGCGCGGAGTTGACGCCCTACAACCGCCCGACGTTCTATTCTCCGGGGCCGGAAGGCTATGTCGACTATCCGGCGATGACCGAAACCCGCTAGGACGGGCTTGCGGGGAAAATCCGGCTCAAGACCTCTTTTGCACGGCCGTTCTCGACCAGTTCGGCGACGATCAGGATGTCGCGCGCCTGGACCGGATCACCGGCGATCTTGGCCGCCTAGCGCAGAATTGCGGCCATGCGGCGGGCGGTCTGCGGCTTGGTTTGGGCGGTATGCAACGCAGCGGCGGCGATCAGGCCGAGGGTGGCATCCAAATCCTTCGCGCCGAGGTTCGACGCGCCGAGATCCTTGATGGATGCCTCGAAGGCCGCGGCGCAATCGACCAAGCGTCCGCTGCTACAGCGAGTCACCAGATCGTCATAGATCGCCGGATTG
>JALRLK010000195.1 GCA_023254495.1 Marivivens sp.
GGGGCCGCTTTGCACAGTCAGGTCTGCGCCACCCATGCTGACCCGCTTGCCGTTTGATTCCATCTCAAGCTGCTGGAGATAGGCCGGAAGTCGCCCCAAACGGTTGTCGTAGGGCAAGACCGCGCGGGTGGCGTAGCCACATACCTGCGCGTGCCAGATGCCGACGAGCGCCAGAAGCGCGGGCAAGTTCTCATGCCAGTCGGCGGCGCGGAAGTGGCGGTCCATCTCTTGTCCGCCGCGCAGGAAGGCGCGGAAGCCGTCAGGCCCAATGGCGATCATCAGCGACAAGCCGATCGGCCCCCAGACGGAATAGCGCCCGCCCACCCAATCAGCGAAACCGAACACGCGTTCGGAAGGGATTCCAAAGGCTTCCGTCCTGCTCTTCGATGTCGAGAGCGCCACGAACTGGGCCGCCGGATCCTGCACCGCCTCCGACATCCAGGCCCGCGCCGTATGGGCGTTGGTCATGGTCTCGATCGTCGTGAAGGTCTTTGAGGCGACGATCACCAGCGTCGTCGCCGGATCGCAGCGGCGCAGCACATCGGCGATATCGCCGGGATCGACGTTGGAGACGAAGTGGCAGCGCGGACCGTCGTGATAGGGCGAGAGCGCACGCACAGCCATGGCGGGCCCAAGGTCCGACCCGCCGATGCCGATGTTGATCACATCCGTGATCGCCCCGCCCTGCCCTTTGAAGGCGCCGGAACGTACCTTCTCGGCAAAGGTCTCCATGCGTTTCAAAGTAGCGCGGACTTCGGGCATCACATCCTGCCCGTCGACCCTCACCGGCCCGCCATCGAGATTGCGCAGGGCCGAATGCAGCACAGCCCGACCCTCGGTCTCGTTGATCGCCTTGCCCGAGAACATCGCCTCGCGCCGCTCGGCGACCTTGGCCTGTTCGAGAAGGCCGATCAGCAGTGCCCGCGCTTCCGCGTCAATATTCGTCTTGGAAAAATCGAAGAGCATATCGCCAACGCGCACCGAGAAATCCTTGGCGCGACGGTCGTCGAAAAGTGTCTCGAACCGGCGGCGGCCGGTGCGCGCGTGATGCGCTCTCAGATCATCCCACATAGATCAGCTTTCCGCCCAGTGAACCGTCAGCCCCGACAAAAAAGCCGCGATCGGCGCTTCTTCCGGGGGCAGGGTCTTGGCCCGCTCCAGCGCCTTGAGCTTGTTGTTGCCCACGATCACGAGATGCTTGGCAATCGCCCCGTTCAGCACCCGTGCCGAAAGGGTCACGCGGGGCTCGGGGATGCCTTCGGCGCGGGCGGCGTAGAGGATCCGCTCACCGTGCAAGGCCGCGGCTAGATCGTTTGACCCCGGAAACAGCGAGGCGGTGTGCATATCCGCGCCCATTCCGAGAATGAGCACGGAAATCGGAAGTTTTGGCGCGATAGCAAGCTCCAGCCCTTCCAAGGCGTGTTCGGGCTCTTCGATCGGGGCATAGAGCGGCAGGTAATTTGCCGCCGCCGCCCGATTGACGAGCAGGCGCTCTTTTACCAGCCGCGTATTGGATCGCTCGGAGGTTTCAGGCACCCACCGCTCGTCGGTCAGCATCACATCCACACGAACCCACTCAAGATCGGCCGCGCATAGGGTGTCAAACATCGGGCCCGGCGTTTCCCCGCCGGTCACTGCAAGCGTCGCCCGGTCTTCGCCGATCAGCGCTCTTTCAAGCTCCCCCGCCAAAACATTGGCAAGGTCCATCATCATCATCTCGCTGTCGGGATAGGTAATGAGATTCACCGCGCAGTCTCCATCTTTAGCCTTTGATATCGCGCCAGCGGCGGCCGTCGCGATGCATCAGCATCATGGCATCTTCCGGCCCCGCAGAGCCAGACTCATAATGTTTGGGGACGTCATTGCGCCGCACCCAGCCATCAATGATGGGATCGGTCCAGGCCCAGGCCGCCTCGACCTCGTCGCCCCGCATGAAGAGGGTCTGGTTGCCGCGGATCACATCCATGATGAGCCGCTCATAAGCATCCGGAACTTCCTCGGCCTCGGGCCCGAGCGCCTCGGCAAAGCTCATGTCGAGCGGCACGTCGATCAGGCGCATACCGCCCGGTCCCGGTTCCTTGATCGTCACCTGAAGGTCCATGCCTTCGTTGGGCTGAAGCCGGATCGAGAGGATATTTCGGTGCCGCGCTACGTCGCCTTGAAAGATCGAATGGCCCAGATCCTGAAAGACGACGGCAATTTCAGAGCTGCGCGCCTTCATCCGCTTGCCGGTCCGCAGGTAGAACGGCACACCTGCCCAACGCCAGTTGGCGATATAGCACTTCATGGCGACCAAGCTCTCGGTGTGGGATTTGCTGTTCTCGACGTCCGAGCGATAGCTCTCGCCCTTCGCGCCGGCGTCATATTGGCCGCGCACGATATGATGCGGGTCGACCGGTTGCAGGGCGCGGATCACTTTCAGCTTTTCGTCGCGCACGGCGTCGGCGTCGAACATGCTCGGCGGTTCCATGGCAATGAGGCACAGAAGCTGCATCAGATGGTTCTGGACCATGTCCCGCATGGCGCCCGAGGTGTCATAATAGGCGCCGCGCCCTTCCACACCAACGGTTTCCGCGACAGTGATCTGGATGTGATCGACGTAGTGATTGTTCCAGAGCGGTTCGAAGAGAACGTTGCCAAAGCGAACCGCCATCAGGTTCTGAACGGTCTCTTTGCCAAGATAGTGGTCGATCCGATAGATCTGTTTTTCGTCGAAATGCAGTGCAAGCGTGGCATTCAAGGCTTTGGCAGACGAGAGATCACGGCCAAACGGTTTTTCGACGACGACCCGGCTTTCGGCGTTGGTGATCCCATGTTTGTGCAGCCGCTCGGCCAAATCCCCAAAGAGGGCCGGCGCCACCGAGAAATAGAAGGCGCGAACCACGCCATCACGCATAAGGGCGGCAAGGTCGGTCCAGCCGCCATCGCCCTTGGCGTCGATCGCCACATAGCGCAAGCGGTCAAGAAAACGCGCGATAGCGGCCTCTTCCTTCGCTTCTCGACCACCAAATTCGGCTATGGCCTCGGCGACGAGCGCCCGGAACCCAGCGTCGTCCATCTCGGACCGCGCCGCGCCGATAATCCGCGCATTCTCAGGCATCTGTCCGCCGAGGAAGCGGCGAAACAGACCCGGCAGGATCTTGCGCCGTGCAAGATCGCCGGTACAGCCGAAAATAACGAGGTCGAAATCCTCGACCTGAATGACACGCGAAACCATTTTTCTCTCCGCCCTATCTGGAGATTTCGTTAGCGCTAACGCCGCAATTGCGCGCCTTTTAGCTGGCTGTGCGCCACAAGTCTAGCACCAAGCGGATTATAGATGAAACGCCGCCATTTCAGGCTTCGAGCTCGGCATCCCAATAGAGATAGTCGACCCAGCTTTCATGCAGGTGGTTGGGGGGGAACTTGCGGCCATAGTTCCGAAGCTCTTCCGACGAGGGCTGACGCGGCGGTTTGCGCAAGGTGAGCCCAGAGCGATGCAGGCTCTTCGAGCCCTTCGCCAGATTGCAAGGCGCGCAGGCGGCCACAACATTTTCCCAGCTTGTCACGCCGCCGCGGGCGCGGGGCACGACGTGATCAAAGGTCAGATCGCCCTTCGAGCCGCAATACTGGCAACAGAACTCGTCCCTCAGAAAAAGATTAAAGCGCGTGAAGGCCACGCGCTTTTGAGGTTTGATATAGTCTTTCAGGACAACGACAGAGGGTATCCTGATCACCGTCGAGGGGCTTCTCACCACCTCGTCATATTCGGCGACGATATCCACCCTGTCGAGCCAAGCCGCCTTGATCGCCTCCTGCCAAGGCCAGAGCGACAAGGGATAGTAGGACAAGGGGCGGAAATCGGCATTCAGCACAAGAGCAGGGTGCGAGCGGAGCGATGCGGGATCCCTGACAAATTCGGTCCTGAAATCGGCGCCATCCATAGTGACTCGTTCCTCGCCCTGCCTGCCTCACTGGCATCAGAGCGGGAGCCCCGCTCCTGCCGTGCGCCCACTATATCTGGCGTTTGCCCTCTGGCAAGCCCTACATCATCTCGTGGTTCGCAAGGGCAAAGCTGGCGTAGCAAAGTAACGACAGCGTGACGAAGATCAGGCGTAGCCGAGCCGGTCGCGCATGAAGGCCAGCGCCACCGAAAGCCCGTCGGGCGCGATACCGTGGCCGGTGCCTTTCATCACATGGGCATAGACCTCTTCCCAGCCCGCCGCCTGCAGCCCCTCGGCCGCCTGCGGCAAGGATTGGATCGGCACCACCTCGTCGGCATCGCCATGCACCAGAAGGACCGGCGGGCTGCATTGCACCTCGTCGGCCAAGAGCTCGGGCTGGAGGAGCCGACCCGAGAAAGCGCAGATCCCCGCCACCGCATCCTCGCGGCGCGGCAGGACATGCAGCGCCATCATCGTGCCCTGCGAGAACCCGAAGACCATGACCTGTTCCGGCAAAAGATCCTCGTCGACCATGACGCCATCGAGAAAGGCATTCAGATCATCGGCCGCGCGATAAAGCCCCGCCTCGCTTTCCTCTTCGCTTGACCCGTCGATCCACGGGATCGGAAACCACTGATAACCAAAGGGAGATCCGGCGCAATTTTCCGGCGCATCAGGTGCGATGAAGAGCGTATCGGGCATATGCTCGGCCAGAGGATCGGCCAAGCCGATGAGGTCGGCGCCGTTCGCGCCATAGCCATGCAGAAAGATCACCGCCGAGCGCAACTCGCCCGAAAGAGGCTCGCGCCGTTCCGCCGTCAGTGCTCGTGTCATCGGATGCCTTCCCGTTGTTTGATCGCCCTGTAGTAGGCCCAGAGAAGCCGCGCCGCAACCGCCCCCCACAGCGACCAGTCCAATGCCATCGTGCGAAGCTGCGAGGGGCTTAGGCGCTCTGGCAATTCAAAGAGAACCCGCGCCGCTTCCTGCAAGGCCAGATCGCCCGCGGCAAAGACATCGGCGCGGCCGAGGGCGAACATCGCATAGATTTCAGCCGTCCAGACGCCGATGCCTTTGATTGCCGTCAGGGTGGCGATCACCTCCTGGTCGGGTCGCGTTCTAAGCCCCACAAAATCAACGCCCGACCGCGCCAACCCTTGGGCATAGGCAATCTTCGGGCGCGACAGCCCCGCCGCCCGCAGGGATTCCGGAGCGGCGGCGGCCACGGCGTCCGCGTCGGTCAATCCTGCCTCGTCCAACCGCTTCCAGATCGCCGCCGCCGAGGCGATGCTCACCTGCTGGCCGACGATGGCTGAAAGCGGCGCCTCGAATCCGTCCGGCCTTCGGCGGAGCGTCAATGGCCCGCAAAGCTCCAACGCCTCGGCAAAACGCGGCTCGCGCGCGGCCAGCCAGTCGGCGCCTTCGGCGACACAGCTTGCCGACTCGATGATCCGGCCGATGTTCAAAGGGCGCGAATCCAGTCGAGCGCCTCTTCGGGCGTCGCGACCCGTTCCGCCTCGGGCATCGGCGGGCGGGCGATCATCACAACAGCGATGCCAAGCGATCGCGCGGCATCGAGTTTGCCGCGGCCCGGCCCGCCGGAATTCTTCGTGACGACCACATCGACCCCAAGGGCCGAAAGGAGGGCCGCTTCATCCTCTGCGTGAGGAGAGGGGCGCCCGATAAGGTATTCACCACCGTCGAACGGAAAGGGTTCGCGCGGCGGATCGATCACGCGGCAAATCACGCGATGGCCCTCGAGACCGGCAAACTCGGCCAGCGTCTGGCGGCCGGTCGCAAGGAAAACACAAGCGCCCTGCGGGATCGCCTCTACGGCCTCGTCGACGTTGCCGACGTGAAGCCAATCGTCGCCCTCTTGCTCCGTCCACGGATCCCGAAGCACATGAAGATAGGGCGTTCCGCGTGCAGCACACAGCTTGGCGGTGCGGCCGGTAATGCGTGCGGCATAGGGATGGGTGGCATCGACAACGGCGCGAATGCCCTGATCGAGCAGGAAGGCTTCAAAGCCCTCTGCACCGCCGAACCCGCCGATCCGCGTTGGTAGGGCGAGCGGTGCGGGGTCTTCCGTCACACCCGCGATAGAAGCATGGCCCGCCATCCCTTCCTCAGCCATTGCAGCGGCAATATGGCGGCCCTCGGTAGTCCCTGCGAGGAGAAGGACACTCATTGCCCCGCCCTCGCCAGAATATTGCCGGCGCGGTCGATCACGACAACGTCGACCGCCGTCTCCGGCAACTGCGCCGCGATCCGCGCCCAGGCATCGGAGGCCACGGCCCCGGCCATCGAAGGGCAAATCTCGAAGGCCTCGAGGGCGGTATTTGCTGTTGCCAATCGCGGCTCATCCATCCGACTGGCCAGCGCTGCGAAATCCACCTGACTGCGCCCTGAGTGAAGATCGACAGCCCCCTGCGCGGCTTTGGTCAACTTGCCTATGCCGCCAGCGATGGTCAGACGTTCGACGGGATGTTTGGCGAGGTATTTCACCACGCCGCCAAGGAAATCCCCCATATCGAGAAGCGCGCCATCGGGCAGGTTGTGGAGCTCTTTGACCACCTTCTCGCTGGTTGCCCCTGTCGATCCGGCAACATGGGTCAGCCCTTCTGCCCGCGCCACATCGATTCCCCGATGGATCGAGGCGATCCAGGCCGCGCAGGAAAAGGGCCGCACGATGCCGGTGGTGCCGAGGATCGACAGGCCGCCGACTATGCCGAGGCGCGGGTTCCACGTCTTGGCGGCAAGAGCTTCGCCGCCGGGAACCGAGATGGTCAGAATGGCATTCGGGGCATGACCTGTCGCACCGGCCACTTCCGCCACCGCTTCATCCATCATGGCCCTTGGAACGGGGTTGATTGCAGGCTCACCAACCGCAATGGGCAGGCCCGGCTTGGTCACCGTGCCCACACCCTTGCCCGCCTTGAAAATAACGCCGCCACCCGAGGCCTCGGCCCGCACCACGATCAGCGCACCGTGGGTCACATCGGGATCATCGCCCGCGTCCTTGATGATGCCAGCCTCGGCCCAAGCCTCCCCCTCGGCCCGATGCGCCACTACAAAGCGGGGGCGTTCGCCCTTGGGCAGAGTAATCTCGACCTCGTCGATCCATTCCCCGCCCCACAACTTCAGCAAGGCGACCTTCGCCGCCGCGGTCGCGCAGGCGCCGGTGGTCCAGCCTTTTCGAAGGGTCGTGGCGGGGTTGTGATCCATCCCCAAAGACTACACCCGCACCCTTCTGACGCCAATCTCGATTCAGGTGTCGTTTGCCATCTTTCCCCGAACCGTCTGTTTACGCATAAACGGGGCATGACGGAATCGCCCTCTCTTCCTGCAAGTGACTGGCCGGAGCTTGAACCCGGCTGGGTTTGGCTTTGTGGCGCAGGCCCCGGTGATCCGGGGCTATTGACCCTGCACGCCCTCAATGCGCTGCGGCAGGCCGAGGTGGTGATCTACGACGCACTTGTAGATGAGCGCATCCTTGAATGGGCGCCTCGGGCCGAAAAGATCTATGCCGGCAAACGCGGCGGCAAACCTTCCTCCATCCAGCGCGACATTTCGCTTCGCCTCGTCGATCTGGCGCGGGCAGGCAAGCGCGTCTTGCGGCTCAAAGGGGGCGACCCGTTTGTTTTCGGCCGCGGCGGCGAAGAGGCGCAGACGCTCGTGCAGCATTGCGTTCCGGTGCGGATCATCCCCGGCATCAGCGCCGGGATCGGCGGCCTTGCCTATGCGGGCATCCCCGTCACCCATCGCGATGTGAACCAATCGGTCACGTTCATCACTGGCCACGACCAATCGGGCGAGACACCCAATACGCTCGACTGGGCCTCGATCAGCCGCTCGAGCCAGGTTCTCGTGATCTATATGGGAATGAAGCACATCGGCCAGATTTCCGGCGCACTTCTGGACGCCGGACGGCCCTCCTCGGAGCCGGTCGCCGTGGTGTCTGACGCGACCACCCCGCGACAGCGGGTCCTTGAGACAACACTCGGCGCTCTGGAAGCCGACCTCGCCGCCTCTGGCCTTGCGCCGCCAGCCATCGTCTGCGTCGGCCGCTCGGTCCTGATGCGGCAGGTGCTCGACTGGCAGGGCATGGCCCGCGGCGAGGCGCCGCGCAATCTCGACCCCTTGGGCCGCGGCAAGCCCGCCGAGAGCGCCTGAGAATGCCCGGCCTGATCCTCGCGGCCCCTTCGTCGGGATCGGGCAAGACGACGATCACTCTCGGCCTTTTGCGCGCATTGGCCCGCCGCGGGATCAACGTGCGCGGCGCGAAATCCGGGCCCGACTATATCGACCCACGGTTTCACGAGGCCGCCTGCGGGCATCCCTGCCCCAACCTCGACGCCTGGGCGATGACGTCGGATCGCATCCGGGCCTTGGCCTCGGGCGACGGGACGCTCCTGATCGAAGGCGCGATGGGCCTCTTTGACGGCGCCCCTCCGGACGGCAAAGGCGCAACTGCCGACCTTGCGCGTATCTTGGGCCTGCCGGTCGTCCTCGTGGTGGATGCCTCGCGGCTCGCGGGCTCGGTCGCTCCCTTGGTTCAGGGCTTTGCAGGCTTTGATCCCGCCGTGAGGATCGCAGGGGTCGTCCTCAACGCCACCGGATCAGAGCGGCATGAGACGATGCTCGCCCGCGCGATTGCGCCCCTTGGCCTGCCCGTCCTCGGCGCGATCCGGCGTGACAGGGCGCTGTCGCAGCCTTCGCGCCATCTTGGACTGGTCCAAGCGGGCGAGCGGCCCGATCTCGACGCTTTTCTCGATGCCGCCGCCGACCGCGTTGAGGCAGGGATCAACCCCGACGCGCTATTGGCGCTTGCAGCGCCCCTGACGCCTGTGCCCCAGCTTGCGCCCATTCCTGCCCCCGCATCGTCTATCGCCATTGCCTCGGATCAGGCCTTTGCCTTCGCCTACCCCCACCTTCTTGCCGACTGGCAGCGCAGCGGCGCGACGATCCAGACCTTCTCTCCCCTCGCGGACGAGGCGGCGCCGGAGGCGGAGTTTATCTTTCTGCCCGGCGGTTATCCTGAATTGCACGCGGGCCGGATTGCATCAAATCAGCGCTTCCTCGGCTCGCTCCGCAATGCCGCCGCGCGCGGCGTTCCGATCTATGGCGAATGCGGGGGCTACATGGTGCTCGGTCAATCGATGACTGATGGAGAGGGCATCCAGCACGAGATGGCGGGGCTTCTCGACCTCGAAACGTCTTTCGCGGCCCGCCGCTTGCACCTCGGCTATCGCTCGGTTCACGCCAGCACCGGCCCCTTCCTTGGCGCTTGGTCTGCCCATGAATTCCACTACGCGACGACACTCCGTGCCGATGGCCCGCCGCTCTTTGTCGCACAGGACGCTGAAGGGGCGGATCTGGGGCCGATGGGGCTTGTGAATGGGTCAGTTTGCGGCTCTTTTGCACACCTGATCGCCCCGCAGCCGCACTGACGAGACAAGAATGAGCACGCTCCACCCCTCCGCCCTCGTCGACGACAGGCTTGCCCGGCGCAACGTAGCGGTTCTTGTCATCGCGCAGGCGATCCTCGGAGCCCAGATGCCGATGATCTTTACCATCGGCGGCCTTGCCGGCGGGATGCTGGGCGGCAACCCCTGTTTCGCCACATTGCCTATCTCGGCCATCGTCTTTGGATCAATGACCACCGCGCCGTGGCTCTCGCCGTTGATGCAGCAACGGGGCCGAAAGTTCGGCTTCTACATCGGCGCGATCGCGGCCGCCATCGGCAGCGCAGTCAGCGCGGCAGGGCTCTACTACGGCTCGTTCGGCATCTTCCTCATCGGCTCCTACCTCACCGGCATCTATATGTCGGCTCAAGGGTTCTTCCGCTTTGCCGCCGCCGATACGGCTTCGGCCGATTTCCGGCCCAAGGCAATCTCCTATGTCATGGCGGGTGGGCTGGTTTCGGCACTTTTTGGGCCACAGCTGAACAAGCTGGTGATGGATGCCTATGTCGTCCCCTTCCTCGGCAGCTATCTGACGATCATCGGCATCAATATCTTCGGTCTGTTCCTGTTCGGCTTCCTCAAGCTGCCTTTGCCGAGCAAATCGGACCTGCGTGACGCCCCAAAGGCCCGCAGCCTGCGCGAGATGCTGGGTGAACCCAAGATCATCGTGTCGATCATCGTGGCGATGGTCTCCTACGCGCTGATGAACCTTGTGATGACCTCGACCCCTCTCGCGGTCGTGGGGTGCGGCTATGAGAAGAATACCGCCGCCGATATCGTCTCGGCCCACGTTCTGGCGATGTATATTCCCTCTTTCTTCACCGGCCATCTCGTCGCCCGCTACGGCACCAGCCGGATCATGAAACTGGGCCTTTTGATCCTTGCCGGCGCAGGGCTGTCTTCGCTCACTGGAGTCGAACTGGCCTATGCGAATGCCGCGCCCTCCTTGATCAGCTTCTATGCGGGCCTCATCCTGCTCGGCATCGGCTGGAATTTTGGCTTCATCGGCGCGACCACGATGCTGTCGAACAACCACGCCCCGCACGAGCGCGGCCGGATTCAGGGCTTTAACGACATGGTGGTTTTCGGCTCGGTGACCATCGCCTCGCTGGTCTCGGGCGGGTTGATGAACTGTTCGGGCAGCTCACCGATCGAAGGCTGGACGGCTGTGAACCTTGCCATGATCCCCTTCCTCGCCCTTGCGGGAAGCGCCCTGATCTGGCTGACCCTGCGGCCCTCGGCCAAGTAACCCCGTCTTACGGCCCCGTTACCAGCGGCCGAGCCAGACCCGCGCCAGAAGGCTGCCGCGGCGGCGGAACTCGGATGTGTGAAGCCCGCCCGACAGGATCCGCTCTGGCTCTTCGGCGGCAAGTCTGAGGATGGCGGGCGCACGCCATGCTTCGCGGGCGGCGTGGATGGCGATGCCAAGGTCGGTGCCTCTACGCGACCGGAGCTTCGCCTGCGCCTCTTGGGCCATGCGTTGAAGCGCTGATCCGCTTTCATCCACGAGCGGCTTTAGCCCCGCCGATTTCAGGGCTGGCACCGCCTGTAACCACCGCGCGACGCCCGAAGCATAGGCAATATCGCGCAGCGCAGGCTCAAGATCCGCGGAAGTGCCGAGCGCCTTGGCCGCGGCCCACATCAGATTGCCGGAGGCCGCGTCGATGTGGTTGGAAAATTCAGTCTCGCTCGCGAACTCTCCCGGCTCGATATCCCACTCGCGAGCCTCAACGATCCCCTGAAGCGCGGCGAAATCGAGATTTTTCAGAGCCGACAGAGCCATCGCCGCCTCGCCCCCCTGCACCGGCTGACCCGCCTCCAGCGCATCCAGCGCATCGCGCCACCACTGCAGCCGCATCCGCGCGATCAGCGGCTCTTGCGAGGCCCAAGGGGCGCGGGCCACCTCGATGTTGACCGCATAAAGCGCCATGAGAACCTCCCGCGCCTTGGGTGGCGCGGCCATGGCGGCGAGAAAGCGATCGGGATCGCCGCGTTCGACCAGCTCTGCCAGAGGCCCGAGGCTCATCAGTGCGGCGCGCCGTCGCGGACGAGCTTCCAGTTGATCGCGTCGATCAGCGCGTCGAACGAGGCGTCGACGATATTGGCGCTGACGCCCACGGTCGCCCAACGCCGCCCCTGCCCGTCCTCGCTGTCGATGATGACCCGCGTGACCGCTTCGGTGCCGCCATTGGTGATCCGCACCTTGAAGTCGACCAGTTTGAGGTCCGCGATATAGGCCTGATAGCGACCGAGATCGCTCGCCAAGGCGCGGCTCAGCGCGTTGACGGGGCCGGCATCCTGTTCCTCATCGCTGTGATCATTCTCAAAGAACGAGGTGATCTTTTCGCCGCCGATCCAGACCGTCACCACCGCCTCGGAGACCGACACAACCTCGCCCTTGGCATTGCGCCGCCGCTCCGAGACAACGCGATAGCGCTCGACCTCGAAGAAATGCGGCATGATGCCAAGCTCCTGCCGCGCCAGAAGCTCGAAGCTCGCCTGCGCGGTGTCATAGGAATAGCCGCGGGCCTCCATTTCCTTGATCCGGTCAAGGATGCGGGCCATGGCCGGATCGCCAGCCTCGACCTCGATCCCCGCCTGCGCCAGCCGCTGGCGCAGGTTCGACTGCCCCGCCTGATTGGACATGGGCACGATCCGCGTGTTGCCTACCAGCGCAGGGTCGATGTGTTCGTAGGTCGTGGGATCCTTGGCGATGGCCGAGGCGTGCAGCCCCGCCTTATGCGCGAAGGCCGAGGCGCCGACATAGGGCGCCTGCTTGACCGGCACGCGGTTGAGCACATCGTCGAGCATCCGGCTGACGCGCTTGAGATCCTTCAGCGCCTCGTCGGTGATCCCCGTCTCGACCATGCTCCGATAGGGCTCCTTGAGGAGAAGCGTCGGGATGATCGAAGTGAGATTGGCGTTGCCGCAACGCTCGCCAAGGCCGTTGAGCGTGCCTTGGATCTGCCGCGCGCCGGCCTCGACAGCGGCAAGGCTGTTGGCAACCGCGTGGCCGGTATCGTCGTGGCAATGGATCCCGAGCCTCTCGCCCGGAATGCCGGTCGCGATCACTTCGGAGACGATCTCGCGCACCTCGCCCGGCAGCGTCCCGCCGTTGGTGTCGCACAGAACGATCCACCGGGCGCCAGCCGCAAAGGCCGCATGAACCGCCTCGAGCGCATAGCCCGGATTGGCCTTGTAGCCATCAAAGAAATGCTCGGCGTCAAACAGCGCCTCGCGCCCCTGCGCCACGACATGGGCAAAGGAGGCGCGGATATTGTCGATGTTTTCCTCAAGCGGGATGCCGAGCGCGGTCGTCACATGGAAATCATGTGTCTTGCCGACAAGGCAGACTGCCGGCGTTCCGGCATTCAGAACCGCCGCCAAGACATCGTCATTGCCCGCCGATCGGCCCGAGCGCTTGGTCATGCCGAAAGCGGTCATGGTCGCGCCCGTCTTGGGCGCGGCGGCGAAGAAATCGCTGTCGGTCGGGTTCGCCCCCGGCCAGCCGCCTTCGATATAGTCGACGCCTAGCGCATCTAGCGACATCGCGATACGCTGCTTCTCGGCGGTCGAGAACTGCACCCCTTGGGTCTGCTGCCCGTCGCGGAGGGTGGTGTCGAAGAGAGTTAGACGATCACGGCTCATTTCAGCGCCTCCAGCTTGGAGGGGTCGAAGTTCGGCGTAGGCCGCAACTCAACACCTGTCTTTGTCATCTGAACTTCCACGCCCGCATCAATAAGAGACGATTTCAGGGCGTCCACCGCAGAGAAATTCTTGGACTCTTTGGCAACATTTCGAAGCTCGTCCAACTTCAATGCCAGTGCCGACAAATCCACTGATGGACCGCTGCCGAAGCCGCCACGAAATGTATTTCTGAAGTCGCGCTCTGCTTCTCGCGCCCTGTCCGACAAGAACCCTAGGAACCTCGCATTATCCAATAGTTTCTGCGGTTGGTGATGCAAAGCACGAAGATAAGTGAGAGCAAGGTGGGTGTTCATATCATCACCCAAAGCGTCCAGTAACTTTTGTTCTGGTTGGAACGAGCCTAAATTGGTCGGTTCAAGTTCCCATGTAAGGTCCATCCAATACCTGAGGGTATTGTTGGCCTCTTCCCGCTTCCTTTCCGTCCAATCCATCGGCTTGCCGTAATGCGTCCCCAGCATCACAAACCGGATCACCTCGCCCGGCACGCCCTGATCCAACAAATCCCGCACGGTAAAGAAATTGCCCAAGGACTTGGACATCTTCTTGCCCTCAACCTGCAGCATCTCGTTATGCACCCAATAGTTGGCAAACCCCGCCTCGGGGTGCGCGCAGGCCGACTGGGCGATCTCGTTCTCGTGGTGCGGAAACTGAAGGTCGATCCCGCCCCCATGAATATCGAAACTCGCCCCCAATAGCTCATAGCTCATGGCCGAGCATTCGATATGCCAGCCCGGCCGCCCGCGGCCCCAGGGGCTGTCCCAGCCCGGCAGGTCCTCGTCCGACGGCTTCCACAGAACGAAATCCATCGGGTCTTCCTTGAACGGCGCCACCTCGACCCGCGCGCCGGCGATCATGTCATCGACTGACCGCCCCGAGAGCACGCCATAGTTCTGATAGGACCGCACCCGGAAGAGCACATGCCCCTCCTTCTCATAGGCATGGCCCTTGGCGATCAGATCCCCGATCATCGCGATCATCTGGCCGATGAACGCGGTCGCCCGCGGCTCCTGATCCGGCCGAAGCGCCCCAAGCGCATCCATATCCGCGTGATACCACGAAATAGTCTCCTCGGTCCGCTCGGCGATCAGCGCCTCAAGGCTGCGCGAATCCCCCAGCCCCTTGCGCCGCTGCGCCTCGGCGTTGATCTTGTCATCCACATCCGTGAAATTGCGCACATAGGTGACGTGACCCTCGCCATAAACATGGCGCAACAGCCGATAGAGCACGTCAAACACCAGAACCGGCCGCGCATTGCCCAGATGCGCCCGGTCATAAACCGTCGGCCCGCAGACATACATCCGCACGTTTTCAGGATCGATGGGATGAAACTCCTCGACCTTGCGGCTTTTCGAGTTGCGCAGACGGATCGTCGTCATGGGTCCTCACACGGGGTTTTCGCCCGCGGGCTTAGCAACTTAACGTTAGAAGGGAAACGTGAAAGAGCGGCCCGCGACGAATGTCAGCAGGGAATAATGCAGCAGATAATAATGCACGGGCTCTTCATGGCGCCTGCCTATCACGCCCCCCTTCCCAGCGTCCAGCCTTTCTTTTGGCTCAAAATACTCCGGGGGAGGCCCGAAGGGCCGGGGCCAGAGCCCCCATGCCCCCTCAACCCTAGCTCACCACTTCAATCTCGATCCCATTCTCCTCGCGGAAATAGAACCGCCGTCCCGGCTCATAATCGGCGTGGTTCACAGGCTCGTATCCCTGAGCCTTCACACGCGCCTCCACCGCGTCGAGGTCATCGACCACAATCCCGATATGATTGAGCCCACCGCGCAGGCCATAGCTGTTGCCAGCCGCCACCTGCGCGCCCAAACCGGCATAAACCGCCAGATAGCTATCGGCCCCGCCCACATGAACGCTGCGCCCCCCGTGGATCGCCGCACCTTGCTAGCGCAGCCGCCAGCCAAAAATCTCGACCAGCATCGCCGCCGTGGCATCTGGGTCTCGCACGGTCACATTCAGATGTTCCAGTCTCGCCATCTTCCTATCCTTTCAACCGCCGACCAATAATCCGGCGCACCCGGCGCTCATCCCCCGCGTTTTCGATCCAGAGCCCACCATCGGCGCTCCAGCCCAGACCATCCCGCTTGATGAGCCGCTGGTCCCTCGGGCCCCTCACTGCCACTTTCATCGCCTTCTCCTTTTCTTCTGAGGCGACTCGGGTTTTAATTTCTCAAGTTCACTTTAGATCAAGAGGAATTTTCATGGCCCCCTCTCCCTCCGGCGGACTGACCATCGGCGATCTGGCCGACCGCACCGGCCTTGCCGTCTCGGCCATCCGCTTCTACGAGACCCACGGCATCCTGCATCCAGTGCGAAACGCGGGCGGCCACCGCCGCTATGGCCGGGCCGATATCCGCCGCCTCTCCTTCGTGATGATCGCCCAGTCGATGGGGTTCGTGCTGTCGGATATTGCCGGCTATATGGCCGACCTGCACGCGCACCGCGCCCCGTCCAAAGCTGACTGGACCCGCATTTCGGACGATTTCCGCAAAAAGATCGACGCCCGCATTGCCCATCTGCAAAACCTGCGCGACAGGCTCGACGGCTGCATCGGTTGTGGCTGTCTCAGCCTCGAGAGCTGCGCCCTGCACAACCCTGCCGACAAGGCCGCCAAAGGCGGTGCCGGCCCTCGTGTCCTCCGCCAAGTCTGACCTTCGGGGTGTTGACAGCGCCGCAATGGCGGTGTCTGCCTCGGCGCATGAAACTATCACACAGACTCACGAACATCACGGGCGGCGGCTCAGACGGGTGGGAGGTTTTCATCCGCGCCCGCCGCATGATCGCCAAGGGCGAAAAGGTCATCGAGCTGACGATCGGTGAACACGACATCCGCACCGCGCCCAATATCCTCGACGCGATGGACCGCGCCGCCCGCGCAGGCCACACTGGCTATGCGCTGGTGCCGGGCACCAATGCCATGCGGGCCGCGGTCGCCAAGCGGGTCGAAGAGCGCACCGGCGTCCCGACTGGGATCGACAACGTTCTCATCACCGCGGGCGGCCAGGCCGGCCTCTTTGCCGCCCATCACGCGGTCCTCGAAGAGGGCGATACGGCTCTCTACATCGACCCCTATTACACCACCTACCCCGGCACGATCCGCGCCGTGGGCGGGGTTCCCGTCGCCATCGAGGCCCGGTCGGAAGACGGCTTCCAGCCCCGCGCCGAGGCGATCGACGCCGCAGCCCGAGCCACGGGCGCCAAATCGCTTCTCATCAACTCACCCAACAATCCCACCGGCGCCGTCTATTCCCGCGCAACGCTCGAGGCGATTGCCGAGGTCTGCAAGGCGCGCGATCTGTGGCTCATCACCGACGAGGTCTATGACGTGCAGGTCTGGGAAGGCGAGCATATCAGCCCCCGCGCCCTGCCGGGGATGGCCGAGCGGACGCTCCTTGTGGGCTCCATGTCGAAAAGCCATGCCATGACCGGCAGCCGGATCGGCTGGATTGTCGGCCCCGAAGAGGCCATCGCGCATCTGACGAACCTCGCGACCCATACCAACTATGGCGTGGCCGGTTTCGTGCAGGAAGCGGCGACCTATGCGCTCAGCCTCGGCAAAGCGCCCGAGATCGAAGTGGCCGCCCCCTTCCACCGCCGCCACCTCATCGCGCTTGAGCTTCTGGCCGGGCAGAACGTGGTCAAGGCCACGCCGCCGCAAGGCGCGATGTATGTGATGCTCGATATCCGGGCCACAGGGATGAGCGGCAACGACTTTGCCAACGCCCTTCTCGACGAGGAAAAGATCGCGGTCATGCCCGGCGAGAGCTTTGGCGCAGCGGCGGCGGGGCATATCCGCGTCGCCATGACCGTGGCCGACGAGGATTTTTGCACGGCCCTTGGGCGAGTCCTTGCTTTTGCCGCTCGCAAGGCGGCCTGAGGTCGATCTGATGCAGGGCCATCACGGCCCTGCTCAAAAGCGACACGCGGTCGCAAACAGAAAAGATTCCCTGCCCGTTTCCGACGACCAGTGCGCTTGCGACGATCGCAGAAACGGGAGGTGCTCGCGGATGTCACCGGCGAGCAAGATCACACTGATCCTGCGCACCATCGGTGCGCGGCGCGGGCGGGCGGCACGGGGCCGCCCCTGAGGGCTTGTTCAGCCTTCCCCTTTCCCTTTCTACCTACAGGACCATCATGACCGACCAGACCTCTCCGGACGCCGCCCGCGCGTCTCGCCCTGCCCGTTCCGGCGGCCGCGCCGCCCGCACTGCGGCCCGTGCAGCGCCCCTTTCCGATTCCAAGCGTCCGATCCGAGCGGGGATGTCGGGCGGCACGTTCAAGCCGCTGACCGACGCGCAGGTGCTGCGGATTCACGAGACCGCGCTCCGGGCGCTCGAAGAGATCGGCCTTGCCGATGCACCGCCCTCGGGTATCGAGATCCTGACCGGCGCGGGCGCTGTTCTGGGCAATGACGGACGCATCCGGTTTCCGCGAGCGCTGGTCGAGGATATGTTGGCCGTCGCGGGCCGCGATATCACGCTTTTTGGCCGTGATCCAAAGCACGACCTTCTCCTCTCGGGCACCCGTGTCCACTACGGCACCGCCGGTGCCGCCGTGAACATGGTCGATCCCTCGGGCCGCAACTATCGCGAGTCGACGGTGCAGGACTTGCACGATGCGGCGCGGATCACCGACCGGCTCGACAATATCCATTTCTTCCAGCGGGCGATGGTCTGCCGCGATATCCTTGATAACCGCGAGATGGACCTCAACTCGATCTATGCCTGCTGTGCCGGGACATCAAAGCACGTCGGTGTCTCCTTCACCGACCCCGATTTCACCGCCGACGCTCTTGAGATGCTGCACATGATCGCGGGCGGCGAAGAGGCGTGGCGGGCGCGACCCTTCGTGTCGAACTCGAACTGTTTCGTTGTGCCGCCGATGAAATTCGCGACCGAGTCGTGCCGCGTCATGGAAAACCTGATCGCGGGCGGCATGCCGATCCTTCTGCTCTCGGCGGGCATGGCGGGCGCGACCGCGCCTTCGACGATTGCGGGCGCGATTACCCAGGCCGTGGCCGAGTGCCTTGCCGGTGTTGTCTATGTCAACGCGATCAAGCCGGGGCATCCGGCGATATTCGGGACCTGGCCTTTCGGGCTCGATCTGCGGACGGGCGCGATGACCATGGGTTCGGGCGAGCAGGCGCTTTTGACCTCGGGTGCCGCGCAAATGCACCAGTTCTATGGCCTACCGGGCGGGGCCGCAGCGGGGGCTTCGGATTCGAAGCTGCCGGATATGCAGGCGGGATGGGAGCAGATGTGCTCGAACGTCTTGGCAGGGCTGTCGGGCCTCAATATGGCCTATGAGGCGGCGGGGATGCACGCCTCGCTTCTGGGTTTCTGTCATGAGAGCCTGATCCTCGGGAACGATATCATCGGTCAGGCGCTGCGTTGCGTGCGCGGGATCGAGGTGGATGACGAGACCTTGGCGCTCGAACAGATGAAAGAGGTCTGTCTGGGGGGCTCGGGCCATTACCTTGGCACCGAGGCGACGCTGAGCCGGATGGAGCAGGATCACGTCTATCCGACCATGGGAGACCGCACCTCGCCCAAGGAGTGGGCGGAAAAGGGCAAACCTGATCTCATCGAGCGGGCAACAGCGATGAAAGAGCGCATTCTTTCCGAGCGGGCGCCGGCGTGGTTTGATCCGGCCACCGACGCGGCGATCCGGGAGCGGTTCCGCATTCACCTGCCGGGGTAAGGGGGCGCTGCCCCCGGCCCTTCGGGCCTCCCCCGGAGTATTTCAGGCCAAAAGAAGATCAGCCGATTTGACCGGGGCGGGATAGGCTCGCCCCGCCCACGGCTGTTTTGACGCCTGTTGTGCCTGGAAAGGACGTGGGCAGGCCGCGGGTTGCGCGCACGGCGAGGTGGGCGGCCGCGAGGGCGTTGAGAGCGTCGCCGGGGAGGCCCGCCTCTTCGGCGGGTTGCGCCGCGCAGTCGAGGGCTTCGGTCAGGGCGGCAAGAAGGCGGGGATCGTGGCGGCCGGGGCCAAAGACGAGGGCGCGGTGGGGGGCTTTGGGCAAAAGGACCAGGCCCGTGACCAGCGAGAGGGCTGTGGCGGCGAGGGCCGTGGCCTCTGCATTTTCGGGGGCGAGCGTTTCGAGGTGGTCGAAGTAGGCGGCGAAGGCCTCGGGCTTGGCCGATTTCGGGGCGAGGCTCAGGAAAAGGGGATCGGCGAGGAGGAGGTCGAGCGCGGCTTCGTCGGCGCTGCCTCCAGTGCCGGTATCGGTTAAGGATGGAAGGCCGGGGCCGGCCTTGAAGGCGAGGAGAGCACTGTCCTTGTCGACTTTGAGCGCAGGGTCGGCATAGGTGGCGCGGGTGGCGGCGCTGTCGATCTCGAGAAAGAGGAGGGGGCCTTTCTCTGGGGCCATCCGCGCGAGGGCTTGGGCGAGCGAGGCGCCCAGAGGGCCGCCTGCCCCGCCCAGCCGTAGATCGGCGGCAGCGAAATCGCTGGCAATGGGGCGGGCGAGAACTTCGGCCAGGACCGCGCCGTTGAAATCGGGGATTGCGCCGCCCTGCCCCATCATTTCGGCGCCGGCGATCCCGGCAATTTCGGAGGGAAGTCGGGAAAGAGCCTCGGCCAGGACGGTCTCGAAAGTTTCGGCGGCCTCCGGGCCGGAAGCCGCGAGGCGCTTCGACTCGGCTTGGCTAAGGGGGCGGGTGACGGTCTCGCCGATCTCGAGGATGGTCTCGCCGTCGGTGAGGAGGCTCGCGGCAGTAATGGCAGGCGCACCGGGCCACCAGAACGCGCCCGCGGACAGAATTGCACCCGCCTTCAACATTGGCTTCCCCTTATTCCCTGCCTCGCCTATAGAGTGCCTCGCCTAAACCTTAAGGACAAGACGATGACCTACCATCCCAAATCGGATTTCATGGCCGTGATGATGACCCGTGGCTTTCTGGCCGATTGCACGGATTATCAGGGCCTTGACAAGGTTTTGGTGAAGGGTGTCGTTCCGGCCTATATCGGCTTTGATGCGACGGCGAAATCGCTTCATGTGGGCAGCCTCATTCAGATCATGATGCTGCGCTGGCTGCAGAAGACCGGCCACAAGCCAATCACCCTGATGGGCGGCGGCACCACCAAGGTTGGCGATCCCTCGTTCCGCGCTGATGAGCGCCCGCTTCTGTCGGCCGAACAGATCGACGACAATATCGCCGGGATCAAAAAGGTCTTTTCGACCTACATCCGCTATGACGAGAGCCCTTCGGGCGCGCTCATGCTCAACAATGCCGAGTGGCTCGATGGGCTGAACTATCTCGATTTCCTGCGCGATATCGGGCGGCATTTCTCGATCAACCGGATGCTGTCGTTCGAGAGCGTCAAGTCGCGGCTCGATCGCGAGCAGTCGCTCTCGTTCCTCGAGTTCAACTATATGATCCTGCAGGCCTATGACTTTCTGGAGCTCAACCGCCGCTATGGTTGCCTTTTGCAGATGGGCGGCTCGGACCAGTGGGGCAATATCGTCAACGGTATCGACCTGACGCGACGG
>JALRLK010000026.1 GCA_023254495.1 Marivivens sp.
TCTATCAAAAGCCTGGAAAGGGTTAAGGTATGAAGACGAAGCATTTCTCAATAATATTGGTAAATGCATTGGTAGACTGCAAACTAAAATTCTTGATGAAATCCCCCGCCATGGACGAAATTCTCCGCACCTAAAGTACCTATTTGAAACATTAATTCCGCTTTGGTCTGAAAATTATGCCTTTACGGCAAAAGGCTGGACGGATAACGGAAACTGCCAGGCTAACACACAAATTGCAGTTAATAACTATGCGTTCAGGTTATATTTTAATTTTGCAAGTTATTACGGTGTTACCCCTGAAATGGATTCCGCAGTATATCGTTGGTATGAAAAAGCTGATAGTGAGTTGTGTGGCACTGTTAGAACAAGATATTTCGGTAAATGCTTCGATACAACATGGTTCTTAAAAGACCCAGGCACCTCCTTCCGTGGTGGCTGGAGTGAACAGAGAACAAACGCTATGCATTGGAATACTGACTGTTCAAATGGGAATCTTGGTTATGGTGCCAATTTAGCACTGGCAGGGATGTATTTCAAAAATTCTGACTACATTAATGAAGCCCTATATGTAATGCAAGTTGTTATTGATGTTGCTAACGAAGACGGCGCAACGCACGATGCCACCCGTTGCCAGAGCGGCGTTGGATATATGGCACAAACATCTCAATATATAGTTGAACTTGCGGAATATGTTGAGGATCTTGGTATTGACGTATATCAAATGCGTGGGCGAAATCATGGAACAACGCCTGAAGATATTGTAAATTACTCCGCAAAAATTCTAATGAATCCAGAGCTAAATCATCGCTACATGCAGTGGGCTACATATCCGAATGTAAACCAAGCAAATGGCAAGGATTGTTTACTCGAACTTAATCGTGATGTACTACACGATCCGTTGGAGATGATTTATAATGAAGCGTTTGTTAGGTTTTCTGGTCTAATGTATAACAATCCAAAGTACGAAGAATACCGTCGATGGTATGAAGCGAAACGGCGGCACATGCATAGAGGGTCAGGCAATCTAAACATGTACATCATTCAGCGTGTAGAGGATTGAGAAAGCTGAGGTTTATGATGTTCCGCCTTCTTGCCAAAGCCCTATTCATTGTACTCCCCACATCACTCTTAGCAGAAGGCACTGCTCGTGATGCACAAGGCATGCTTTCGCGGCTGGGATACCAAATCAGCGTAGACGGCAGCTGGGGGCCAAAGAGCCAGGGGGTCCTTGGTCAATTCTACACAGATCGCGGGCTTACTTATGATGGGACGCTCAGTGAAAATGAGTTTACGGATCTAAGTGCGGCAATCGCAGATCTGCCAGTATATGTTCATCCAAGGGCAAAGCTGGTCAATTACGCCCCACAATACGATTTTCCTGAGGGATCGTGGCCATCTTTTAACTTGGATGATTATAGAAAGCATTTTCGGAATAGATACGGTGCGGTTTCGTACAGCCCCGATTTTTCAAAAGTCGTTCTATCGGAAAAGTGCCAAGGCCTCTTTTTGATGTACGATGCTTTTAAAAGGGTGAATTGGGAACGAGAACGCGAAAATAACAATTCTCTAGCAATGCAACTGATAGACGGCTGCTTGGGGCCTTTGGTTGATGCCGCACACTATGATTTTATTACTAGTGGAAGAAATAGTAGGTTTTTAAATAAGTTTTTTGCGACCTGGATTCCTTTATGGACTGAAAATAGAGCTTTTAGTGCAGAAGGTTCATGGTCCTCAACAGCATCCGCTGAAAATGCCGATACAAGTTATATGTTTAACCTGAATAAAATTGTGTACGTTTATACACGGTTTGCCAATTATTGGGGTACAACTCCAGAATTAGATCAGAAATTTCGAGAGTGGTGGGATTATATTTCACAGTCTGACCCAGCTCGTCTCTACAAACCAGGCTACGAGCAATGTCGCGAATTTCGCGGCCCTAATATGAAACCAGACGGCAGGATGCATGACGAATGCATGAATTCCGCTGCGGATTATGCCCTCGCCCTCGTCCACATGGGGATGTATTTCAAGGATAACGACTACATCAATGAAGGTATCTTTGTCGCTGGCCAAGTTGCAAAAACCAGTTCACCAGAGGGATTTGTTTTAGATGGCATTCGTGCTTCTCATGCGCTTGGTTACATGGCTATGACTACACAAAAGCTAGACCAAATTGCTTTAATTTTGGATGATATCGATTTAAACTTGTACGAAGTCAGTTTTGCGTCTCACGGACGCACAGTGCGAGATCTAATCGAGGTTACCGCTCGTGAGTGGATCAAGCCAGATCGCGTGTTTGATTACGCCTGTCCTAATGAGATATGGTATCGTGATAGTTGTTACCATCAAGACCCTTATAGTATGCTAGAAAATGTTAGTGAAATCGATTGGAACTATTCTATGCATCTAAGGTCTCATGCTGGCGCATTGTGGAATAACCCAGATTTCATGCCATTTCTTGAGCTGGCAAATCCTGATGGTCATTTGAATGGTTTTGGTCATGGAGAGGGTGGTTTCAACCAATACATCATGCTTAAATATTTCCCTCCACGCAACCAGTATTACCTGCAAGATCCAACTCCAGAAGATAGAAACGTTTATCGCGGTGATCTTGGTTCAAGTGAATACATCAAAATGATTGTATCTGGGCTGGAAAAATTTCTCGATAATTAAAAAATTTTTTAAGTGCTAGTCCCCTAGTCTTGTGGCAAGCGCCAAGCTTGTAGCGTCTTTGCCGTAGTAGTCTTCGATGATCTGGACGCTGGTTCCCATGTTGCGGGCTATGTCGAAGACATTGACCTGGTCTCTTCGAAGCATCTGCACCGCGTAGACGTGTCGTAGACTATAAAGGCTGTACTTCTCGCCATCTGTGCTGTGGCTTAGACCTTCACGACGCAGCGCCTCGTTGAACTGGTCAATGAGCGTGATGATCTTGTTGCCGTCTGCCATGCGGAAGAGCCAACCACCGTGCTTGGTGGTCTTCCTGTTATGTGCCTTAGCATCATTGGCCTCTGCGACAGCCCAGCGGTCTTCCCATTCGCGATTGCGAGCAAGGACGCGGTCCACGTAGCCACGAGCGTTTGCTCGTAGGACAACAAGCCGCCTCCCTGTCTTTCCGTTCACATTGAATCCGTAGAGAGGGCGTCCGTTGTCGTCCTTGAGCTCTACTAGATCTGTTTCACGCAGGTTGTTGGCCTCGCCTACACGGATACCGCTGTTAGCTAAAAGCAGCACATAGTCGTGCAGGAGCTCACGTGTGTAGCGCCACTGCGGATTGCCAGTTGCTTCGTTCTTCCAGCGCCGCGTTCCACGGATCAATTTACGATACTGCTCAATTGAGAAGGCTGGACGTGTCTTGCCGCGCTTGGCCACGTGGCGGAACTTTGGCAGTGCCTTAGCGCCCCTGTAGCCGCGTTCCTGGGCGTATTTGAGGAGGGTGAGGGCAAAGGTGCTTTCCCACTCCAACGTCTTGTCAGCAGGGTTCTGCTTGGCGTTGCGGGGGACTTTGTCCTTGGGCATCCGCAGATAGTAGTCACGACGCCAGTCAATGTAGTCGCGCAGTAGCGCGTCATCGATGAAGTCGACGGGCTTGTTGCCACAGTATTCCCGCCAAAACTTACTGACGCGGATGATCTGCCTCAGCATGGCTTCACTGGTTTGTTGCTGATTGGCCTTGTTGCCTTGACCGTACGTTCCGCGTTGGAACTGACTTCTCCGCAGCTTGATGTACTCGTCTATGACTTCGCCAAACCGCTTCTGCTGAACGGGTAGGTTCTGCTCTTTGCGGAACTCAAGTTCATAGTAGGCACGAACAGCCAGTTCACGAGCCTTGTTCACATCACGGGTCTTGAGTGACTTGTAGATATACTGGCGGTTTCCTTTGTAGAGCCGCACCTGAAATATGCCATTCCGCGTCGTCAACAGAACGTTGCCGTCCATCAACTTCTCAGCATATTCGCCATCGATTTTGCCTAACAATTGCCAAACACCCCAGCCTAAACTGCGTTTTGCCTAACAATTGTACAACAAGATAGGTCAGTGATTAAATTCCTAACATGTTGTTTTTATTGTTTTTTAAAGTTTACCGTGGCAATGCTTGAACTTGTTGCCCGAACCACAGGGGCAAAGGTCGTTCCGGCCCGGATTGCCCCAAGTCTCGGGGTTGTTCTCATCAAAGCCCGGCTTCGCGGCGGCAGCGGTGGCCGCAGCGGCGCCAGCGGCTGCTGCGGGGGCCGAGGCCTGCGCTGCGGCTTGCTGCAGACGGCGCTGCTGATCGACGATTTGCTGCATCATCGCCTGCTGCTCTTCCTGCGTCATCGGCCGGATCTGCGAGAGCTTCTGCGTCACGTCGGAACGCAGGCCATCAAGCAGGCTTTCGAAGAGCTGGAAGCTTTCGGTCTTGTATTCGTTCAGCGGATCGCGCTGGGCATAGCCGCGGAAGCCGACGACCGACCGCAAATGTTCGAGCGTCAGAAGATGCTCGCGCCATTTGGTGTCGATGGTCTGCAGCAGGATCTGCTTTTCGATCGACCGCATGGAGTCGGCCCCGAAGGCTTCGGTCTTTTCGGCCATGAGCGTGTCCGAGGCTTCGCACAGCCGCTCGCGGATGTCGGAATGATCAACACCCTCTTCGGCGGCCCAGTCGGCTACGGGCGCGGTGACGCCAAGGCGCTGGGTCACGGCGGCGGCAAGGCCTTCTAGGTCCCACTGGTCGGCATAGCTGCGCTGGGGGATGAAATCGTCGACAAGATCATCGACCACCTGATGGCGCATATCGCGGACGATCTCTTCAAGCTCTTGCGCTTCCATGATCTCGCGGCGCTGGCTGAAGATCACTTTGCGCTGATCGTTCATCACGTCGTCGAATTTCAAAAGCTGCTTGCGGATATCGAAGTTGCGGCCCTCGACCTTGGCCTGCGCCCGTTCGAGCGATTTGTTGACCCAAGGGTGAACGATGGCCTCGCCTTCTTTCATGCCGAGTTTCGACAGAACGCTGTCCAGCCGCTCTGAGCCGAAGATCCGCATCAGATCGTCATCGAGAGAAAGGTAGAAGGCCGAACGCCCCGGATCGCCCTGACGGCCCGACCGGCCGCGCAGCTGGTTGTCGATGCGGCGGCTTTCGTGGCGCTCTGTGCCGAGGACGAAAAGGCCGCCCGCGGCCTTCACGGCCTCTTCGTCGGCCTTGTGCGCCTCTTCGATCTGGGCGCGGATCGCGGCGTGATCGCCTTCGGGATCGGCGGCGATGGCTTCAATGATCTTGAACTCGACGTTCCCGCCCAATTTGATGTCGGTCCCGCGGCCCGCCATGTTGGTGGCGATGGTCACAGCGCCGAGCTTGCCGGCATCGGCGACGATCTGCGCCTCTTGCTCGTGCTGACGCGCGTTAAGGACGTTGTGGGCAACGCCTTCCTTCTTCAGAAGCTCGCTGAGGAATTCCGATTTTTCGATCGAGGTGGTGCCGACAAGGATCGGCTGGCCCTTTTCATGGGCTTCCTTGATCATCTTGACGATGCCGTCATACTTTTCGCGTGCGGTGCGATAGACCTGATCGTGCTCGTCCTTGCGCGAGATAGGCCGGTTTGTCGGAACCTCTACAACGCCAAGCTTGTAGATTTCCATGAATTCCTCAGCCTCTGTCAGCGCCGTGCCGGTCATACCGGCGAGCTTGTCGTAAAGGCGGAAATAGTTCTGGAAAGTAACGCTGGCGAGGGTCACGTTCTCGGGCTGGATAGCGCAACCTTCCTTGGCCTCGATCGCCTGATGCAGGCCATCGGAAAGGCGGCGGCCGGCCATCATGCGGCCGGTGAATTCGTCGATCAGAACGACCTGACCATCGCGAACGATATAGTCCTTGTCCTTCTGGAACAGCTTGTGCGCGCGCAGGCCCTGATTGACGTGGTGCACGATGGTCGTGCTTTCGGGGTCGTAAAGCGTTTGCCCCTCGGGCAGGATGCCTTCTGCCGACAGCGACTCCTCAAGGAAATCGTTGCCCTCGTCGGTATAGGTCACGTTGCGCGACTTTTCGTCGAGCGTGAAGTGGCTGTCCTGCAAGAGCGGGATGATCCTGTCGATCGTCTTGTAAAGCTCGCTGCGATCCTGCGCCGGGCCGGAAATGATCAGCGGCGTGCGGGCCTCGTCGACAAGGATCGAGTCGACCTCGTCGACGATGGCGAAGTGATGCTCGCGCTGGTTCATCTGCGCGAGTTCGGATTTCATGTTGTCGCGCAGATAGTCAAAGCCCAGCTCGTTGTTGGTGGCATAGGTCACGTCACAACCGTAGGCGGCCTTCTTCTCGGCCTCGGGCTGCTGCGGATAGACAACGCCGGTGGTCATACCAAGCGCTGCAAAAACCTTGCCCATCCATTCCGCGTCGCGGCGGGCGAGATAATCGTTCACGGTGACGACGTGCACACCGTTGCCGGTGAGCGCATTGAGATAGGCCGGGAAGGTCGCGACAAGGGTCTTGCCCTCGCCAGTCTTCATCTCGCTGATATTGCCTTCATGCAGAAAGATGCCGCCCATCAGCTGAACATCAAAGGCCCGCAGGCCCAGCGCACGGCGGGCGCCTTCACGGCAGTTGGCAAATGCCTCGGGCAAGAGCTTATCGAGCGACTCGCCACCCTTGGCGCGTTCGGCCAATTCGCGGGTCCTGTCCTTGAGGCCCTCGTCGCTCAGCGCCTGAAACTTGGGCTCAAGCGCGTTGATCTTGTCGATGATCGGGCGGGTCGCCTTGATCTTGCGGTCGTTCGGGGTGCCAAAGACCTTTTTGGCGAGCGTGCCGATGCCCAACATATTCTCTCCGCGCCCGCGTCTCCGGGCCAGTTGTTGCCGTTGAATGAGGAGGTCGCTTGTCGCCCCCGGACCTAAGGCCTAAACAGGGGTCTGTGTGGCCCCCTCGGAGCCTTAAACGGATGTAAGGGGCGGGCTATGGAGTGTCAACGCTGCGAGGCCCGCACGGGCTTCAAGGGGAGCAAAACGTGCTGAAAACTGCAACAAAACTCGCGGCGGGCATCGTCGCTTTCACCGTAACCGCCGCAGCCGCACAGGATGCGGGCCGTGATACCGTGATCGCCACCGTCAACGGGGTCGACATCACGCTTGGCGAGATGATCGTCACCCGCGCCCAACTTCCCTCGCAGTATCAGCAGCTTCCTGACGATGTTCTCTGGGAAGGCGTTCTCGATCAGCTTGTCCAGCAGCAGCTTCTCGCAGCCCAGCTTGGCGAGCCGACCGCCCAGATCGCGCTCCTTCTTGCCACGCAGAAGCGCTCTTTGATGGCTGCTGAAGTGATCGACCGGCTGACCAATCAGGCCATCACCGACGAGGCGCTCGAGGCCGCCTATAACGCCCGTTTCGCCAACGCCGCGGCGGAAGAGGAATATAGCGCCGCGCATATCCTCGTGGATACCCGCGAAGAGGCAGAGGCTGTGATCGCCCGCCTTGAGGGCGGCGCGGATTTTGCCGAAACGGCAAAAGAGATCTCGACCGGCCCGAGCGGCCCAAATGGCGGGGATCTGGGGTGGTTCGGCGTCGGCATGATGGTGCCGGAATTCGAGGCCGCCGTTATCGCGCTCGAGGTTGGACAGATTTCCGAGCCGGTTCAGACCCAATTCGGCTGGCACGTCATCATCCTTAACGACAAACGCCAGAAAGAGGCGCCGATCCTTGATCAGGTGCGCGACGAGCTTTCCGCACAGATTCAGCAGGAAGCTATCGCCAAGGCCCTTGAAGACCTGACCGCCGGTGCCGCGATCACGCGGCCCGAGCCGGGCGCTTTTGATCCAGCCATCCTCAAGAACATCGACCTTCTGACGGAGTAACCCTCGATGCCCCCAGTCTCGCCGCTTGCCCCCGCATCATTTCCCGATCTCCCCAAGGTTGCCGGCGTGCGTTTCGCCACCGCCGCGGCGGGGATCAAATACAAGGACCGCACCGATGTCATGCTGGCCGAGCTGGCCGAAGGCAGCACCATCGCAGGTGTCTATACCAAGTCGGCCACCCGATCTGCCGCGGTTCTTGATTGTCAGGCCAAAACCGGCGGCGCGGCCGCTGGCAAGGCGGCGATCCTTGTGAATTCTGGCAATTCCAACGCTTTTACGGGGCGCAACGGCATCGCTTCGGTCGAGGCGATCACTGCGGCCGCGGGCAAGGCTTTCGGGATCAACCCGGCCCGCATCTTCACCTCGTCGACCGGCGTCATCGGCGAGCCTCTGCCGCATGACCGGGTCATCGACAAGTTGAACGAGCTGGGATCCAGCCTCTCCGACGACGGCATTAGCGCCGCCGCCAAGGCGATCATGACGACCGATACCTTCCCCAAAGGATCGTTCGCCGTGGTCGATGTTGACGGCAAGCCAGTGACCATCTCGGGCATCGCCAAGGGCTCGGGGATGATCGCGCCGGATATGGCGACCATGCTCGTCTACATTTTCACCGACGCCAAGATCGGCCACGCGTCGTTGCAGGCGATGGTCTCGACCTTTGCCGACCGCACCTTCAACTGCATCACCGTCGATAGCGATACTTCCACCTCCGATACCGTGATCGTCGGTGCAACCGGCGCCTCGGGGGCCGATGCCACCCACAACGCCGCCTTCGCCGCGGCGCTTGATCAGGTGATGCTCGATCTCGCGCTGCTGGTGGTCCGCGACGGGGAAGGGGCTACCAAACTTGTCGAGGTTCAGGTCAGCGGCGCGGCCAACGATGCCGACGCCAAGACAGTAGGCCTCGCCATCGCCAACTCTCCCTTGGTGAAAACAGCCATCGCCGGTGAAGACGCCAACTGGGGCCGGATCGTCATGGCCGTTGGCAAATCCGGCGCCACAGCCGACCGAGATCGCCTGTCGATCCGGTTTGGCGATATCGTCGTGGCCGAAAATGGCTGGCGCGCGCCGAGCTATTCCGAGGATGCGACCAGCGCCTACATGAAGCAGCAGGAACTGGTGATCGGCGTCGATCTTGGCATCGGCGCAGGCAAAGCCAAGGTCTGGACCTGTGATCTGACCCACGGCTACATCGACATCAACGCCGATTATCGCTCGTGACAAAGAAGGTTGTCCTTGTCTCGGCAGTCGCGCTCATCGATCCCGATGGGCGCGTCCTGCTGGCCCAGCGGCCCGAGGGGAAATCCATGGCTGGCCTGTGGGAATTCCCAGGCGGCAAGGTCGAGGCAGGCGAAACGCCGGAAGAAGCCCTGATTCGCGAGCTACATGAGGAATTGGGCATCGACACATGGTCATCCTGCCTTGCGCCCCTCACCTTCGCGAGCCATGCCTATGAAGATTTCCACCTTCTGATGCCACTCTTCGCCTGCCGCCGCTGGAACGGCGCCCCGCAGTCAAAAGAGGGGCAGACGCTGAAATGGGTAAAGGCGCAAGACCTTAAGAATTTCCCGATGCCACCAGCAGACATCCCGCTGATCCCCATCCTTAGAGATTGGCTCTGATATCTTTCGATAGCGAGACGGTTAACAGCAATTCTAGTTGTTGTTTCCAAAATCGGTTATGACTTGTGCAACGTCAGATGCCGCTTTGGGGGAAGTTGTATGCTGAGAACGATCGTTATCGGAACTTGTGTTGCCATTCAGCGGCAGTTCGTTCGTCAGCTCGACAACGGAACTATCGTCATCCGTGTCGGTGATCAGACCTATGAAGGCAAACCGGCCAACAAGGCTGCCTAGTCAAAAGGCACCGGCGGAAAGAAAAAGGCCAGCCTCGCGGCTGGCCTTTTCTGTTTCTATCAGAGCGAACGCTCGATCTCTTCGCGCTCGAAAATCTCGATAACGTCGCCGGGGCGGATGTCGTCGTAATTCTCGAAGGCCATACCGCATTCCTGACCGGAGATGACCTCGGCCACCTCGTCCTTGAAGCGCTTGAGCGTCTTGAGTGTGCCTTCGTGGATAACCACATCGTCGCGCAGGAGGCGCACGCCAGCCGAGCGGCGGGCAACACCTTCGGTGACCAGGCAACCGGCAACCTTGCCGACGTTGGAAACCTTGAAGACCTCTTTGATCGTCGCATAGCCGATGAACTTCTCGCGCACTTCGGCCGAGAGAAGGCCCGATGCCGCTTTCTTCACATCATCCACAAGATCGTAGATGACCGAATAGTAGCGGATCTCGACGCCTTTCTGGTTGGCGCTGTTGCGGGCCGAAGCATTGGCACGAACGTTGAAGCCGATGACCGGACAACCCGACGCTTCGGCAAGGCCGATATCGGTCTCGGTGATCGCGCCAACGCCCGAGTGGATCACGCGGACGCGAACTTCGTCGTTGCCGATCTTCTCCATCGCCTGAACGATAGCCTCGGCCGAGCCCTGAACGTCGGCCTTCACCACAATCGGCAGCTCGGAGACGCTCTGATCAGCCTTGTGCTTGGCCATCAGCTGATCAAGCGTGGTCGCGGCACCAGCAGCGGCGCGTTTGTCTTTGGCGGCTTTCTCGCGATAGGTCGCGATCTCACGGGCCTGCGCTTCGGTCTCGACAACGTTGAGAACATCGCCCGCCTCGGGCGTGCCGTTGAGGCCGAGAACCTCGACCGGAACCGAAGGGCCAGCCTCTTTGACGCGCTCGCCCTTGTCGTCGACCAGCGCACGCACCTTGCCCCACTGCTCGCCAACGACGAAGATATCGCCTTGGCGAAGGGTGCCGTGCTGCACGAGAACGGTCGCAACCGGGCCGCGGCCCACGTCGAGCTGGGCCTCGATCACGGCGCCTTGGGCGGCACGATTCGGGTTGGCCATGAGTTCAAGGATCTCGGCCTGAAGCGCGATTGCCTCAAGGAGAGTATCAAGGCCTTTACCAGTCAGCGCCGAAACTTCGACGGTCTGCACATCGCCGCCCATCTCTTCGACCACGACCTCGTGGTGCAAAAGATCGGTGCGGACCTTCTGCGGGTTGGCCGAGGGCTTGTCGCATTTGTTGATGGCGACAATCATCGGAACCTTGGCCGCCTTGGCGTGGTTAATGGCTTCAACCGTCTGCGGCATGACCGCATCGTCGGCAGCCACGACCAGAATTACGATATCCGTTACCTGAGCACCGCGAGCGCGCATCGAGGTAAAGGCGGCGTGGCCGGGCGTGTCGAGGAACGACAGAACATGGCCGCTATCGGTCGTGACCTGATAGGCGCCGATGTGCTGGGTGATGCCACCGGCTTCACCAGCAACAACCTTGGTCTTGCGGATCGCGTCGAGAAGCGAGGTCTTGCCGTGGTCGACGTGGCCCATGACGGTGATGATCGGCGGGCGCGGACGCAGATCGTCGGCCTTGTCCTCGACCGTGTCGATCACCTGCTCGACGTCGGCATCCGACACACGCTGAACGCGGTGGCCGAATTCCTCGACGATCAGTTCGGCGGTATCGGCGTCGATCGCCTGGTTCTGGGTCGCCATGATGCCGTTCTGCATCAGCGCCTTGACCACATCGGCCACACGCTCGGCCATCCGGTTGGCGAGCTCGGAGACAATGATCGCGTCGGGGATTTGCACGTCGCGCACGATCTTTTCGCGCTCTTGCATCCCGCCCATAGCTTTCTGGCGCGCACGCTCTTGCTTGCGCTTCATCGCCGCCATCGACCGCTGACGGCCGCCCTCACCACCGGTGAGCGCCTGGTTCAGCGTCAGCTTGCCGCCACGACGGCCTTCGTCGTCGCGCCCCGGCTTGACCTTGGCCGCCTTTTCACGTGCTTCACGTTCACGGTCGGGCTTGCGCGGCGCAGACGGGGCACGAGCCTCGCCAATTTCGCCTTCGCCGGCAGCCCTGGTCACGGCGCGACGACTGGCCTCTTCGGCTTTGATCCGCTTGCGCTCTTCTTCTTCGGCCTTGGCGCGGGCCTTCTCTTCACGCTCGCGGTCTTCCCGTTCCTTGGATTCCGCCTCGGCGCGGCGGCGCTCGCGCTCTTCCGAACGTTCACGCTCCTCAGCCTCACGCTGGGCGGCTTCTTCCGACTCCCGCGCCTTGGCGAGAGCAAGCGCCTTCATCCGGCGTTCAAGCTCGGCATCCGAAATGCCTGCGGGGCGCTTCGAGGGATCGCTCGCGACAGGAGCCGCCGGAGATCCGGCGGGCTTGGCCGCGGCGCCGGGCTTGGGGACCACAACGCGCTTGCGCTTGGTTTCCACCACGACGCTCTTGGTCCGGCCATGGCTGAAGCTTTGCTTCACGCTCCCCGGACGGGAGCCGCCGAGACCCAGGGTCTTTTTGCCGTCGTTATCGGTCATCTAGCTACTTTTTCCTTTCCGGCAGCAGGATCGCCGCCGTCGTTTGCGCGCAAGCCCTTAAGCTTTGCGGCTTCCTCTACAACACGGTTGCTGAGTCCGCCAGTCGCGAGCGCGCCATGTATCACACTTTGGCGTCCAAATGCCAAACCCAATTCCTGAGCGGTCAGGCAGTCGAAATAACGGGCCCCTTCAGGGGTCCAGAGCTTGGCTTTTCCGCGCGAAGAGCCATCATCGGCCTGCAACAGAACCCGAACGTGCTCATTGCCCGCCAACCAGCTTTTCACCTTCTCGAAGCCGCAGACGGCGATGCCCGCCTTCCGCGCCATGGCGATCAGGTCGATCACGCGGCGGGCGATTTGCCGCTCAACTTCGTCGGCCAAGCCCTCGGGCATAGTGACCGGCGTTTTCACAGAGCGCGAAAAATGGCCCTTGCCCGCCTTCTCAAGGATCGCGCGATCGGCAGTGACCCACATCCCGCGGCCGGGCAGCTTGCCCAGAACGTCGGGCACAACGACGCCGTCAGGGCCGACCACAAAGCGGATCAAACCCTCTTTCGGCTTGGCCTCGCCGGTGACTATGCACCGGCGCTCGGCCTCGTCGCCTGATTTATCGCGGCCACCGCGTGTCATCGCGCGTTCCATTGGCATTCTCAGGCTTCTTCTTCCTCGCCCTCGTCGCCTTCACCGACAAGCTCGGCAGGATCGACCCAGCCCAGCATGACGCGGGCGTTCATGATCATGTCCTGAGCTTCCTCGAGGCTGACGTCGAACTTCTCAAGAACGCCGTCGTCCTTGATCCGCTCGCCCTTCACCGTGGTCCAGCCGCCGGCCAGTTCCCAGTCGGCGCAGGTCGCGAAATCTTCGAGCGTCAGAACGCCATCCTCGGCCAAGGCTTCGACCATCTGCGGGGTCAGGCCTTCGTAGTTGATCAGGCTTTCCTGAGCTCCAAGCTCGATAGCGTGCTCAAGCGCGCGCTTGTTCTGGGCCTCGAGGTAATCGCGGGCGCGAGCCTGAAGCTCTTCGGCGGTGCCTTCGTCGACACCGTCGATCACCAGAAGCTCGTCAACGTCGACATAGGCGACCTCTTCGAGGTTGGTGAAGCCTTCGGCCACCAGAAGCTGGGCGAAGAATTCGTCAAGGTCGAGCGTTTCCATGAAGAGATTGGTGCGGCTCTCGAACTCGGCCTGACGACGCTTGGATTCCTCTTCTTCGGTCATGATGTCGATGTCGAGGCCGGTCAGCTGCGAGGCAAGGCGCACATTCTGGCCACGGCGGCCGATGGCGAGCGACAGCTGCTCTTCCGGCACCACGACCTCGATCTTGCCGGCCTCTTCGTCGAGCACGACCTTGGAAACCTCGGCCGGCTGGAGCGCGTTGACGAGGAAGGTCGGGATATTCTCGTTCCACGGAATGATGTCGATCTTCTCGCCCTGAAGCTCATTTACCACAGCCTGAACGCGGCTGCCGCGCATACCGACGCAGGCACCCACGGGGTCGATCGAGTTGTCATAGGAGACAACGGCGATCTTGGCACGGCTGCCCGGATCGCGGGCTACGGCCTTGATCTCGATGATGCCTTCGTAGATCTCGGGCACTTCCATCTTGAAAAGCTCGGCCATGAACTCGGGCGCGGTGCGCGAGAGGAAGATCTGCGGGCCGCGCGGCTCGCGGCGAACCTCTTTGATATAGCAGCGGATACGGTCGCCGGGGCGATAGGCCTCGCGGCCGATCTTTTCGTTGCGACGCAGGATGGCTTCGCCGGCACCCACATCGACGATGACGTTGCCATATTCCTCGCGCTTGACCTGCGCGTTGATGATCGAACCGGCGCGGTCTTTGAATTCTTCGTACTGGCGATCACGCTCGGCTTCGCGGACTTTCTGCAGGATCACCTGCTTGGCCGACTGGGCGGCAATCCGGCCAAGCTCGACGGGGGGAACCTCTTCGACGAAAGTGTCGCCGACGGCCGGATCTTCCATGTATTGCTTGGCCTGCGCGACGGTCATCTCAGCCTGATAGTTCTCAACCGCATCATCTTCGACAACGGTGCGAACGCGGGTGAACGTCGCCTTGCCGGTCTTGCGGTCGATCGACACGCGGATGTCCATCTCGGCGCCGTAGCGGCTCTTGGCGGCGCGGGCGAGCGACTCTTCCATCGCCTCGACCACAAGGCCGGGGTCGATCAACTTCTCGCGCGCAACGGCTTCGGCCGTTTGCAAAAGCTCGAGCTGGTTAGCTGAAGTGATTGCCATTTGGTTTACTCCTCGTCCCCATCAATGATGGTCTCTACTTCGTCAAATTGGGCCTCGTCGATCTGGCCCGCATCTTTCCGTCCGCGCAGAACCTCGCGGATCAATTCATCCGTCAGCACAAGCTTGGCATCCGACAGCCAATCAAACTTGAGCCCGATCGTGATTTCTTCGGCCTGATCATCAAGCGTGATCAAGACCTCGTCGCCCTCGGTCCCGGCGAGCGTGCCTTTGAAACGGCGGCGGCCGTCGATCAGCTCGGTCGTTTCGATCTTGGCGACATAGCCGGCACACTGATGGAAATCCTTGAGCCGCGTCAGCGGCCGGTCGATGCCGGGGCTCGAGACTTCAAGCGTATAGGCCTCGACAATCGGATCCTCGACGTCGAGCACAGCGGAAACGGCGGTGCTGATCTCGCCGCAGTCGTCAACCTCGATGGTTCCGTCCGGCTTCTGCGCCATGATCTGCAGCGTCGATTCCTTGCCCGTCATCAGACGGACACGCACCAGCTCGAACCCCAGATCCTCGATCACGGGGCCGACGATTTCGGCGATGCGGCGGTCGATGGCCGCTTTGGCGATTAGATCGGTCATGGTCTCTTCAAACTTTAATTCGGGCACAAAAAAACGGGCTCGCGGCCCGTTGGTCTTTCCCGGTGGAGCCTTGGGGGTGGAAGCCAAGGCGCCGCTGTCAAGGCGCATATACGCGCGCAATCCCGAGTCTGCAAGGGGCAAGGCCAGATGGCCCTGCCCCCCGAGGGAATTATTCTAGAAGGCCGATGAGACGGAGGAACTCGTTGAGGGCGTCTTCGCTCAGGCCATCGGTAATAAGTGTAGCCGAATAATATGTCTCGGCTTCTTGAAGCGCAGCGTCGTAAACACCGCCAAACTCGGCCTCATAGGCCTCTTCATTGCCTACCTCGCCGACCTACAACAGCCGAAATTGCTCCGCGCATGCCGCGCTGCAAGTGGATTTGTCCTCTTCGGAGAGCACGCCATCCCAGTCAGGGTTGGTCAAATAGTCTGCACACCCTTCGATAGATTCGATGATTATCCCTTGGTCGAGGATAGCGTTGACGTAGGCATCAGCGTTGTATTGCTCAACATCTTCTACCAGCAGCAATTCGTCATAGAGGTTGCCCCACTAGTCGAGATCTCCACCAGCCTCTCGAGCAGCGGCGATCGCCTGCTGATAGGCGTAGATCTGGCCAACCTGGCTGTTCGGGTTGGCATTCATCAGGCCGTTGATGTTGGCGTGAGCGGCGTTCAGGCCTTTGAGCTCGGACGCGATCGCGCCTCGGCCATTGTTGCCTTTTTCGGCACTCTGCGCGTTCGCGCTATTGCCGCGGCTGTCGCCGTTCCCGTTGCCGTTTCCATTACCACCCTTCGCGGCCAGCGCTGGGCCCGAGAGCGCAACAGAGGTCATCGCGATGATCGCACCGCGGGCGAGCCTCGTTGTTACGTGCATTGTGAACTTCATCTTGATCCCCTGTGTGGAGTATTCCTCGGCCATAGCATTAGATGGATCGGCCCAAAATCGCGCTTAATTGAGGCCCTCGTTTGGCAAAACTCACTGATTGTCGCGAATGCTCGCACAATGATCAGTTGCAGCTACCAGCTGTTTACAGATTCCGGGCTCCGAAAGGGCGTGCCCTGCAAAGGATACCGTCCTGAGTCGGGCTTCTGGCCATAGTCTTGCGACTCGATAGGCCGACTCGGGCGGGCATATCATGTCGTATCGGCCCTGAATGATCTCGGCGGGGATATGAGCGATGCGGTCCATATTCGAAAGGATCTGGCTTCGCTCGTCGAGAAAGCCTCCGTTGACGAAATAGTGGTTCTCGAGGCGGGCAAAGATGCGCGCGAAGTCGACCGGGCTATCGCCAACCGAACCGTCGGCCTCGAACGACGACAGTGCATTTTCCCAGTGGGTCCAGGCGCGGGCAAACCGGGTCGCTGTCAGGCTGTCATCTCCAAAGAGGCGCTTGTGATAGGCCCCGATTAGGTCCGCCTGTTCTTCGGGCGGGACGAGCGAGGAAAAATGCCGCCACTGGTCCGGCCAGAACTTGCCCGCGCCGCCGCCGTAGAACCAATCAAGCTCGGGCTGGGTCATCAGGAAGATTCCGCGCAAGATCATCGCCCGGACCCGGTCGGGATGCGCCTGAGCATAGATAAGCGCCAGCGCCGCGCCCCAACTGCCGCCAAATAGGGTAAATCTCTCGATCCCAAACGTCTTGCGGATAAGCTCGATATCCTCGACCAGATGCCAGGTTGTGTTCGCCTCGACCGAACCGCTGGGCCGCGAGCGGCCACAGCCGCGTTGATCGAACAGGATCACCCGGTATCGATCGGGGTCAAAGAACCGACGCATCGCCGGGCTACACCCGCCTCCCGGCCCGCCATGAAGGACAAGCGCGGGGATACCGTCAGGATTGCCGCATTGTTCGACATAGACACGGTGCCCATCACCCACATCCAGCATCCGTTGATCGAAAGGATCAATCGGCGGATATAGGTGCGCGGCGGCGCTGATTTGTCCCAAGACCTTGTCCATGATTAAACTATATAGTCAGATGTGGCGACTTGCCATGACCCCGGTAGCCCAGATGACAACTTCCGCCCAAAATACCGTCGACCCCGCTGAAATCGCAAAATTCGAGGCGATGGCCGCCGAATGGTGGGATCTGAACGGCAAGTTCAAGCCGTTGCATATGCTCAATCCCTGCCGCCTCGACTATATCACCCGACAGATCGCCGCCGAGTTCGGCCGCGACCTTGCTGAAGATGCGCCATTCACAGGACTTCGCCTTCTCGATATCGGCTGCGGCGGCGGCCTTTTGTGCGAGCCGATGGCCCGTTTGGGCGCAACCGTGATCGGAGCCGATGCCGCCGCAAGAAACATTCCTGTCGCCAAGCTCCATGCCGAGCAATCGGGCCTCAACATCGACTATCGCCACACCACCGCTGAGGCGATGGCCGAGGCAGGCGAGCAGTTTGACGTGGTGCTCAACATGGAAGTGATCGAGCACGTCGCCGACCCTTTGGGCTATCTCAAGGCGGTTCACAATCTTCTCCGCCCCGGCGGGCTGCACATCTGCTCGACCATCAACCGCAATCCGAAAAGCTTTGCGATGGCGATTCTAGGGGCGGAATACGTCATGCGCTGGCTGCCCAAGGGCACGCATGAGTGGGCAAAGTTCATCACGCCCGATGAGCTTTTCAATCTAATCCGCCAAGCAGGAATGGACCCGGTCGACCGCAAGGGATTTCAGTTCAATCCGATCCTCTGGGATTGGAAGCTGTCCGACCGCGATCTTTCGGTGAACTATGTCACCGCCTCGCTGCGACCCGCGGCCTAGATTTCCGCGTCCAGAAGCCGCTTGCGCATCTCGCGCAAGACCGGAAGCGCCTGCCGCACCTTTTCGGCGCCGATCTGCTCGACCACCTCGGCAATCACCGGCGTGATTGCGGCAAGGGCGGCATCGCGGGCGGCAATTCCGGTGGGGCTGATCGAGACGAGCTTGCGCCGCGCATCGTCCCAATCGGGGCGGATATGCACCCAGCCGGCCCATTCGAGCTTGCCAAGCGTATTGGTCATCGCCCCGCGGGTAAGGTGGAAGGTTTTGGCCAGCTGCGCGGGCGTCTTTTCTCCGCCCACATGGGCAAGGTGATTGAGAACGGAAAAGTGCGAAAGCTCCATCCCCTTGGGAAGCGCCTTGGCCACGTTCATCCGCGCCAGCTGATCGACCGTCAGGATCTCGCTAAAGAGCGAAACGGCGAGACTGTTGACGGGATTGTTCATCAGGGGCCTTCGAAGGGTCGGTCGTGGGTCAGCGAAGGAACACGCCCTCGGGCGCGGGCAACTTCACCAAGATCAATGTCGGCGTAAACGATGCCGGTTTCGGTGCCTGCGTCAACCATCACGTTCCCCCAAGGGCCGATTAACATGCTGTGGCCATACGTCACACGCGGCTTGCCGCTGCTTATCGGGTGGTCGCCGGTTTGCGCCGCCGCCAGAACGAAACAGCCGTTTTCAATGGCGCGGGCGCGCAACAAGGGCTCCCAATGCGCCTCGCCGGTCACGGGCGAGAAGGCGGCTGGAACGAGAAGGATCTCGGCCCCCGCCTTGGCAAGCCTGCGATAGAGATGGGCAAAACGAATATCATAGCAGATCGACAGGCCAATCTTGCCGAAGGGCGTATCGATCACAACGGCACGATCTCCGGGGCGATAGCCGGCGGATTCGCGGAAAGTCTCGGTCGCGGTCACATCGACGTCGAACATATGGATCTTGTCATAGCGCGCGGCGATCTCGCCATCGGGGGCGATCACGAAACAGCGGTTGGCAAAGCGCCCATCCGCGTCATGCGTCTTGATCCCCAGCGAGCCGATCACCAGCCAGACGCCCAGCGCCGCCGCCTCGGCCCGAAGGCCCGCCAGCGTCGGATCATCCTCTTCGTAGGACAAAACCTCGCGCTGATGCGCACGATCCTGCGAGACACAGTTCGACACTTCGGGCGTCAGGACAAACTCGGCGCCGTTCGCGGTCGCCTCGCGCAGCATGGCGCGAATGGTCTTGAGGTTCTCTTCGGGGTCATCCCCCGAATTCAGCTGAAGCAGGGCCGCCTTCACGAAGCGAGCAGGCCGTCGAGCCCACCCCCGAAATCAAGCTCATAGAGATCGTCGCAACCGCCGACGTGCTTGCCGTCGATAAAAATCTGCGGAACGGTGCGGCGGCCACCGGCACGTTCGACCATCTCCGGCCGGCGCTCGGGCGCGAAGGCGACGTTGATCTCTTCATAGCTGGCACCCTTCTTGTCGAGAAGGCGCTTCGCTGCGTGGCAATAGCCGCAGGTATGCGAGGTATAGATTTCGATTTTCGGCACGGCGGTCGCCCCATCTTCGTTCCATGACGATTTAGGCATCTTTTGCCGCTCTCGCTAGTGCCAAGATGCAAACCTCGCTTGCGTCCGCCGCATAACAGGCCCGTGTTGCCGCCGAAAATGTGGCGCCCGAGGTCATCACGTCGTCGACAAGAAGGATCGGTCTGCGCTTCAACGCGCCCGCACGCGCGGCATTGGCGACAATCGCGCCGTCCAGAAGGGCGAATCGAGCCTCGTGGTCGGGGAAATCCAGCGGGCGGGTTCGGCGGGTCCGGACTAGGGCATCAGGGCAGACAGGAATCCCGCTCTGCCTGCTCAGCGCCAGAGCCAGCAAAGCCGCCTGATTATAGCGGCGGCCCATCCGGCGCGACCAATGAAGCGGGATTGGCACGATCAGAGTGTCGGAGCACAAAAGCGGCCGTCCGGCCCGTGCCAATAGCGGCGCAACAACGCGGGCGATCTCTGTCCTGTCTCCGGACTTGAGCGCAAGCACCAGCTTTCTGCCGCCCCCCGCATAGGCCAAAGCCGCTCTGCCACGCGACCACGGGCGCTCATGGGTGAGGCAATCGTCGCAGTACAGGAGCTCTCC
>JALRLK010000069.1 GCA_023254495.1 Marivivens sp.
GAGGCGGTCGATGCCACCGATTCTGATGATGCCGGTGAAGCGGACGCTGACCAAGACAACCAATAAACGGGCGCGACATTTTGGCCGGCCTGCCAGCCTGTCAAACCCACCAAGCCCATAACAACCACACCGAACCGGAGCTTTGGCTCCGGTTTTGTTTTGCCAAAATCGCGCACGCAAGTCACAATGGGCCGCCATATGATTTGCGGTTATCCCCGTTATCCCCACAGTTAACATGTCGCACATTATGGCGGCCTCGGCTATGCTGGCGCCATGGCAGATGAAAATTCAAATATCAAAGCTTTTCCCGGCACCGGTGAGACCGGCCCCGGCCGCAATATGCCACATAACTTGCCAGCCGAGCAAAATTTGCTTGGCGCTATCTTGCTGGATAATAGTGTTGTCGAACGTATCGATGACCGGCTGATTGCTGATCATTTCTATGACCCGCTTCATGGCCGCATTTATGCGACCATGCTACGCCTGATCGAACGCGGTCAACTGGCCAATCCGGTTACGTTGAAGAGCTTTTTTGCGGATCAGGATAACAGTACCCAAGACGGCACTGGTGCCTATTTGGCCGAACTGGCCGATGGTGTGATCAGCATTACCCAAGCGCCTGATTATGCGTCGATCATCTATGAGGCGCATATTCGCCGACAATTGATTCTCATCGGCGATCAGGTGATCCAAGACGCCAGCCGCCCAGACGTTGATGTGCCGGCACAAAAACAAATCGAAACCGCCGAGGCACAGCTATTCCGTCTTGCCGAGACCGACACTGTCAGCACCGGCCTTCGCGGCTTTGAATCGATCATCACCGGCAGCATTATGCAGGCCGACATGGCACGCAAAAGCGATGGCAACCTATCGGGGACAAGCACCGGCTTGACGGACCTCAACAACCTGCTTGGTGGGCTTCATAAGTCCGACTTGATCATTCTGGCCGGGCGCCCGGCAATGGGCAAAACCGCGTTGGCGACCAATATCGCCTTTCATGCCGCGACCACGACACGCACCGGCGAAAATGCGGTACCGGTCGCTTTTTTCTCGCTGGAAATGGCGGCCGAACAGTTGGGAACACGGATATTGGCCGAACGCGCCCAAGTCGATTCGGAACAGATTCGCCGTGGCAAGCTGAACAGTCAGGAATTTGATCAGCTGGTCAGTGCCAGCAACGCCATTTCATCAGCGCCCTTTTATATTGATGACACCCCGTCACTGTCAGTGTCGCAATTGGCGAGCCGTGCGCGCCGGTTGAAACGCACCACCGGACTGGGATTGATTGTGGTCGATTATCTGCAATTATTGACCCCACAACTTGGCGTACGGTCTGAAAACCGCGTTCAGGAGATTTCTAATATCAGCCGTACCTTGAAGGCCATCGCCAAGGACCTGAATGTTCCGGTTGTGGCGTTGTCGCAGCTATCGCGCGCGGTTGAAATGCGTGAGGACAAGCGCCCCAATCTTGCCGATTTGCGCGAGTCAGGATCGATTGAGCAGGACGCCGACGTGGTGATGTTTGTGTTCCGCGAGGAATATTACAAAGAGCGCGAGAAGCCCGGCGATCACGAGATGGAAAAGATGGCCGCCTGGCAGGAAGAGATGGACCGCTTGCATGGCAAGGCCGAGGTCATCATCGGCAAGCAGCGTCACGGGCCCATCGGCACGGTGGAACTGGCCTTCGAGGCGCAATTCACCCGCTTTGGCAATCTCGTCAAACCGTGGCAACAGGGCAGCGACCGCGAATTCTGATCGCTTGGGCCAAGGCGGGCCTTGCCCCATCCCCTCCCCCCTGACAAAAGACCGGCCATGAGCACCGGAAAGCTGACCATCGACCTTGACGCCATCGCCGCCAACTGGCGCGTGCTCGATGGCATGACCGCCTGCGCGACGGGCGCCGTGATCAAGGCCGATGCCTATGGCCTCGGCGCGGGTCGCGTCGGGCGGGCGCTTCTGAAGGCCGGGGCGCGGCAATTCTTCGTGGCCTATGCCGAGGAAGGCGCCGATCTGCGGCAAGCCATCGGGCCGGATGCCAGCATCTATATCCTGTCGGGGCATATGTCGGGCGATACCGACATGATCGCCGATCTGGCGCTGACGCCGGTCCTGAATTCGCTCGACCAGCTCACCCGCCATTTCGAGGCGCTACCGGGCCGCCCCTTCGGCATCCAGCTTGATACCGGCATGAACCGGCTCGGCATGGAATGGGACGAGTGGTCGGCCGTGGCGGGCATCGCGCTGGCGCAGGGGCCGGATCTGGTGATGAGCCATCTGACCTGCGCCGACGAGCCCGATCACCCGATGAACGCCTATCAGCTCGACCTCTTCCGCCGGATGACCGAGGGAACTGGCGTTCCCCGCTCTTTCGCGGCCACGGGCGGCATCCTTCTGGGCAAAGACTATCACTTCGAGATCACCCGCCCCGGCATCGGCCTTTATGGTGGCCAGCCCTTTGCGGCGGCGCGGCCCGTGGTGCGCCTCGATCTTCCCGTGGCTCAGGTGCGCCATCTCGAGGCGGGCGAGGTCGTGGGCTATGGCAACAGCTGGCAAGCGCGCCACCCGACCCGCATCGCCTCGGTCGTCGCGGGCTATGCCGATGGGCTCTTGCGGTCCTTGTCCAACAAAGGAGCGCTTTGGGCCGGCGATACCCCCTGCCCGCTCGTGGGGCGCGTGTCGATGGACACGATCACCGTCGACGTGACCGACCTCGAGGAAGTCCCCTCCGCCCTCACCATGATCGGCCCCAACCAGAGCGTCGACGATCTGGCCAGCGTCGCCGGAACAATCGGCTATGAAATCCTGACCTCTCTGGGCAGCCGCTATAACCGGCGGTATCATAGCGCATGACCCGCGCTCTCGCCTCCATCGGTGCTGCTGTCCTGTCGTCGCTCGCGGCGCTCGGGCGCTTCGTTCTGTTCGCCCTCGGCACGGTGAGCCACCTTTTCCGCCCGCCCTTCTATCCCAAGGAGCTGGGCCAGAGCCTTTTGCAGATCGGCTATTTCTCGCTGCCGGTCGTGGGCCTCACCGCGATTTTCACCGGCGGCGCTTTGGCGCTGCAAATCTACGCTGGCGGCGCACGGTTCAACGCCGAGGCCGTGGTGCCGCAGATAGTCGCCATCGGCATGGTGCGCGAGCTTGGCCCCGTGCTCGTGGGCCTGATGATCGCGGCCCGCGTGACCTCGTCTGTCGCCGCCGAAATCGCGACGATGAAGGTCACCGAGCAGATTGACGCGCTGGTGACGCTCTCAACGCACCCGATGAAATACCTGACCCTGCCACGCGTCCTTGCGGCGACGCTTGTGATGCCTGTGCTTGTGGGCATCGGCGACATCATCGGCGTCATGGGCGGCTATCTGGTCGGCACCCAGCGCCTCGGCTTCAATGGCGC
>JALRLK010000107.1 GCA_023254495.1 Marivivens sp.
GTTCAGCTTCGGCTTCAAGTTCGGCGGCGCGAACGCTCGCCTGTGCGTCAAGGCGCTGGATTTGATCGGCGCTAAGATAGGTCGTCTGTGGATAGCCGTTGACCTGCTGCCAATTGGCAATGGCGCGGCGGGTTCCCTGACCAAAGATGCCGTCGATACCGCGTGTTTTGTAATCAAGGATCGTAAGATCGCGCTGAATCTCGCGGCGGGCATCAGGCGTCAGGCCGAGGTTATCTTCAATCGACTTGGGGTCCGAGAGGTTTGGCTGCGGCAACGGCGCCGGGGTTTGCGGTTGCGTTTGAACCGGCTGCCGAACCACCACGTTTTCCGACGCGCCTGCACTGATCCGCCAGGAAAGGGGGGCAAATCCCGAAAGGCCAAGCGAGGAATTTTCCCGTGCCGCCGCTGCGATATCGGCGCCGGGCTCGATCAGGAAATCCTCGGCAAAATTGGCAAGCTCGCGCGGCTCGCCGCGGATTACCATGACGCCTTGGGGAATCTCGATCGCGCCGATCCCCTCGGAAAGCCAGGGATCCAGGCTGGCGTCATCGTCGAAGCTGCCGATCATCAGAACGGCCCTGCCGGGCGCGGCCGACAGGAGGCGCAGAAGGCTCTCAATCGAGACAGCGGTGCCTCCAAGCGAAAACAGCCCCGGATCGCGGGCGTCTGTGGTCAAAAGCCAGCTTCTTGCGCCATCGGTCACAAAATGCCCGGTCAGAATAATGACCACGGCATCGGCTTCAGCCGCCGCCTCGGAAAAATCGGCCAGTGCGCGGGCCGTATTGTCAGCCTCGCCATCACCCAGCGCAAAGACTTGGAAACCCAGATCGAAGAGCCCCTCGCCCACCTCAAGCACATCGTCGCCACGGCTCACGCGGTCGAGATCGTCATACCGTTCGTTGCCGAGGATCAACGCGGCGCCATCAGCCAGGCCCGCCCCGGCGAAAGAAAGGTGAGAGCGGTGGAGAGAAGCAGCTGTCGCATTGATACGTTCCTGTTTTGCACCCCAAGGGGCAATGTCCGGCCGCCGAAAGGGCGGCCCCACGGGCACAGTCTCGCATGGATAGGGAGATATTCATTAACATCGCCCAATCAGGGGATGAATTCGTTGTCATTTGCCCCTCTTCATCCTAGGTCAGAGGCTCGAACAAGGAGCATCAGATGGGCACGATCACCCTCGTCCGGCACGGCCAGGCCAATTCCTCGGCCAAGACCGAAGAAGACTATGATCGCCTCTCGCCCCTTGGCCATCAGCAGGCGGCTTGGCTCGGCGACTGGCTCGCGCAGCGCGGCGAAGGGTTTGATCTGGTTCTCAGCGGCAGCCTGCGGCGCCATATCGAGACCGCCGAGGGCATGGGGCACAAGACGCCCCAGATTGATACGCGCCTGAACGAGCTCGACTATTTCAACCTCGGCAAAGCACTTGAGGACAACCACGGCATCCCGATGCCCGATGGCGATGGCTTTGCGCAGCATATGCCAAAGGTCATGGAGGCCTGGCACCGGGCCGAGATCATGGGCAACGAGACCTTCGCCGATTTTGAAAAGAGGGTGGTAGGCGTTTTGCAGGAGGCCGTGCAACCGGGGCGCAACATCCTGTGCATCACGTCAGGCGGGGTTATCTCGATGATGGTGCGGCACCTACTCGAACTCGACCCGCGCCGCATGGCCCATATCGCCCTCCCGATCTACAACACTTCGCTGCACCGCGTTCACGTCAGCCCGGTCGGGCCGATCCTTGCGGGGTTCAACGCGATCCCGCATCTCGAAGACCACGACCGGCGCACTGCGCGGACGCATTTCTAGGAGAAAGGCATGACGCATATCTGGGTCCGCGCCGAAGAGCGCCCGCACGAAGAACGCTGCGGGTCAACGCCCGAAGGTGTCGAAAGGCTTTTGGCCGCTGGCTACCAGGTCACCGTCGAGGAGAGCAGCCAAAGGGCCATTTCGGTCGATGGCTACCGCGCAACGGGAGCCGCGATCGCACCGGAAGGAAGCTGGCGAACCGCGCCACGCGACGCCATCATCTTTGGCCTCAAAGAGCTTCCCGACGATGGCACACCCCTGCCACACCGCCACATCATGTTTGGACACGCTTACAAGGGCCAGCCTGCGGGCAAGGTTCTTTTGGAACGGTTCCGCGCAGGCGGCGGGGCACTCTACGATTTGGAGCATCTGACCGACGATAGCGGACGCCGTGTGGCGGCCTTCGGCTACTGGGCCGGCTTTGCAGGCGCGGCGGTAACAGCGTTGTGCTGGGCAGCTCAAGCCAAAGGCGGGATCGCGGCGCCGGTTTCGACCTTTCCGAACTCGGACGCTCTTGTCGCCCATGTCGCCAAGGAAATCGGGGCCGGACGGCCGAATGTGCTGGTCATCGGTGCTTTGGGCCGGGTTGGCACAGGCGCGGCCGAGCTTTGCGAGCAGGTCGGACTCAAGGTCACCAAATGGGACATGGCCGAGACCCAAAGCGGCGGACCTTTCCCCGAGGTCCTCGCCCACGGCATCTTTCTCAACTGTATCCTTGCCCGCCCCGGCACCCCTGTCTTCGTGCCGAAATCCGCGCTCACGGCGCCGCGCGATCTTCGGGTGATCGGCGATATCGCCTGCGACCCCGACAGCGATTTCTCGCCCATCAAGGTCTATGATCGGGTGACCGATTGGGAAAGCCCGGCCCTGCGCGTCTGCGATGATCCGGTGCTTGACGTCACAGCGATCGACAATCTGCCGTCGCTTCTTCCCAAGGAAAGCTCTGAGGATTTCGCAGGTCAGCTTCTCCCGCATCTTCTGGCACTGGATGACCTAGATGCAGGCGTCTGGGGCCGCGCGCGGGCGATCTTCGACGATCACCTGCGGTAAAGCTCGTCCTCTTCGTCAGAACTGTCGATGCCAAGCGCCTCGAGACCAGCCTCGAGGTGATCGGCAAGATGCGGTGAGCCTTTGAGGTATTCGGCGGTCGGCGTCGTCGCCTCGTTGAGCGCGGTCTCGATGGCGTCGGGCAACTCTTCGGGCTCATAGGTTCCACGCCCGATCCAGAAGATCGCAACGAGACAGGCCTGCTCTTCGACATTCAGACGCTCGATAAAGGCGTCGAACTCGGCCTCAGCTCGGTCCAACTCACGGGCGAGGATAATGACCTCAGCAACCTTGTCAGCAGTGATATCGAGCATTTTGACCTCATTCGAACGACAGCTTTGAGCATTTTGTACAGATGCCGGAGGCGCACTTTGACTCAGCGCAAATCGCAGCGACCCAACGAATAGTCTGACAGGATTTGCCGAAAACACGACTCAAAACGGCCAGCGCGGGTGATCCAGTCTCAATGATGCCGCGTATATAGGCCATGAATATTCAGATGAACATCACTGGCAAAACGGATGCACAGGGGGCTTTGGGCGCCTATAGTGCGACGCATCATGTATGTGTTCGCGTGCCAGGGAAGGTTCAATTGACCAAAAAGGATGAGAGCGCGTCGCCTCAATGGGCCGCCGAAATCTTGGCCATCCGTGACAGACAGGATCAGGTTGCATTTGCCCGGCTGTTTCAACACTTCGCGCCGCGGATCAAAGGCTTTCTGATGAAGTCCGGCACCCCAGCCGATGTGGCCGAGGACTGTGCCCAAGAGGTCATGGCAACGGTCTGGCGCAAAGCCGCGCTGTTTGATCCCAGCCGCGCCAGTGCTTCGACCTGGATCTTTACGATCGCACGAAACAAAAGGATCGACGTCGTCCGTCGCGAACGTCGGCCCGAGCCCGAAGACCTTCCCTGGGGGCCGGAAGCCGAGACCGATCAGGAAGACGCCCTCGCCCTTGAGCAGGAAAACGAAAGGCTGAGCAAAGCCATTTCCGCTCTGCCCGAGAAACAGCGAAACCTGATTCAGCGCGCCTATTTCGGCGACCTCAGCCACCGTGAACTCGCCGAGGAAACGGGCCTCCCGCTCGGCACAATCAAATCCCGTATCCGTTTGGCGCTTGACCGCTTGCGCCATGAAATGAAGTAGCCTCAATGTCCCTGATCAACCATCACCTCACCGACGCGCTCTTGATGGCCTATTCGGCCGGCACGCTCCCCGAAGCGTTCAGCCTTGTTGTCGCGACCCATATTTCAATGTGCGACGAGTGCCGCGCCCGTGCCGGATCTTTTGATTCCGTAGGTGGCCAGCTTCTTGACAGCGCCTCTGGCGAAGCCCTGTCGGACGACGCCCTTGCCGCCACCCTCCGTCTAATCGGGGGTGCGGCACCCGAGCCTCGTGCGCCCTCAACCCGCCGGGCGCCTTCGACCTTCCCGCTGCCACTTCAGGACTATGTGGGCGGCGATGTTGATGCCGTCCGATGGAAGCGCCTCGGCGGCGGGGTCCGGCAGATGATCCTGCCCTCCTCGAGCGATGCCAGCGTGCGCCTTCTCTATATCCCCGGCGGCGCGGCAGTGCCCGATCACGGCCACCGCGGGACCGAGCTGACGCTTGTCCTGCAAGGCGCGTTCCGTGACGAGACCGACCGTTTCGGCGTGGGCGATATCGAGGTCGCGACCGAGGATCTTGAGCATAAACCGGTCGCCGAACCGGGCGTGGCCTGCATCTGCCTTGCCGCTACGGATGCGCCGCTGAAGTTCAACAGCATGATTCCGAGGATGCTTCAGCCCTTGTTCAGGATCTAGGAAGCCAGACGGCTATCGCAGGAAGTTCAGCCACCTCTACCGCTTCGTCGGAGATCAGAAGGCGAGCGACCTCCGGCAAATAAATGGCAAGACGTCTGGTATCTGGGTCAAGCATCTGCCGACCAAAGATCACTTCGACCCTCGGTTTTGGCAGGCTCCGGTCGGTCATCACATTGAAATCTTCCGAAGGGGCCACAACCCCCGAAGCAACGACTGGAATATCCCCCGCAAAAGCGACCGGGTTATAGGGCCGCGCCTCAAGGGAAATTCCCTGTCCGGTGAGGACAAAACCGGGGCCGGTCAGCACGGTGAGATTCCGCTCGACGCCCAGAAAGATCGAGAACGGGCCATCCTCGACCACGCTCGCCCGTGACAGACGCCACAGCATCCGCCCATCCCGATCCTCGCGCGCCAATTCGGTGGTTATACCTTTGCCGTTGGCCCAAGGCATCTGCCGGAAATCCTCCGGCCCGAGTATCCGCCTCATTCAGCGGCCTCGGGGCCCAGTTGCGGAAGGCCGTCGCTTGCCGGAGCCAGCTCCTCGAAGTCGAAATTGTCGAGCTTGGCTGCGCGTTTGCCGGCCCGCTCGGCGGCAGTGCTGATCCCTTCAAGATCGGCTCGCGCCTGCCCGAAGTGGGTATTCAGCTTGTCGACCCGCTCCGCCACCAGCTCCACATCGCGGTGCAAAAGCCGCAATGTCGTGCGGATCGCGCCCGCCTGTTCACGCATCCGCGCGTCTTTGAGGATCGCACGCATGGTATTCAGGGTCGCCATGCAGGTGGTGGGCGAAACGATCCAGACGCGGGCAGCAAAGCCCTCGCGCACCAGCTCGGCGAAATTGGCGTGGAGCTCGGCATAGACCGCCTCGGACGGCAGAAACATCAGCGCCCCATCCGCCGTTTCGCCCTCGATGATGTAGCGCTCGGAAATGGCCTTGATATGGCCCTTGATGGCGGCCCGCAGCTCGCGCGCGGCGGCGGCCAGATCGCTTTCGGTCTTGGCGGCACGGAGGCGTTCGTAGGGTTCAAGCGGGAATTTGCTGTCGATCACGATCGGCCCCGGCGGGTTGGGCAGGTGGATCAGGCAATCGGCCCGCCGCCCGTTCGAGAGCGTATGCTGGAAGGAATAGCTATCGGACGGGAGCGCCTTGGAGACGATATCGTTGAGCTGGATCTCGCCAAAGGCGCCGCGGGTCTGTTTGTTGGACAGGATGTCCTGAAGCGACAGAACATCGCCCGACAACTTGGTGATATTCTCCTGCGCCTTGTCGATGGTCTTGAGCCGCTGCTGCAATTCGCCGAGCGACTGGGCCGTGTTGCGGGCCGAGCTTGTGAGGTTTTGATTGAGGCTCTCGGTCACCGCCTGAAGCCGCTTTTCCATAAGCTGAATCGTCTTGGCTTGCTGCTGCGCTTGGGCCTCGGAAACGGAGGTGAGCCCACCGAAAAGCTGATGCTGGCCGTCCGACAAGGCTTGCACCCGCTGGGCCATGCCGCCCATCTGCTGGGCGAGGATTTCGGCCACTTCTGCCGAGCGCCCCGCGCGGCGCATGACCGACAGAAGGAGCAGGACCAACAGAAGAAGCCCGCCCGCGCCGACAAGCGCGACGATCACAACGGGATCGCTGAAAGAATAGCTTTGATCGCCGATCTGGATCATGTCCGCCCGAAAAGCCTCTCGATATCGGAAAGTTTCAGCTCCACATAGGTCGGCCGTCCGTGGTTGCACTGGCCCGAAAGCGGAGTCGCCTCCATCTCGCGCAAGAGCGCGTTCATCTCTTCGGCTCGCATCCGCCGGCCCGAGCGGATCGAGCCATGACAGGCCACGCGGCTCAGGATCGCGTCGATCCGCGACCGCAGGTTGCCGCTTTCCTCAAGGTCGGAAAGCTCGTCGAGAATGTCCTGCAAAAGGCCCTTGGCATCCACCTCGCCCAGCATCGCAGGCGTTTCGCGCACGGCAATCGCGCCGCCGCCGAAGGGCTCGATCACGAGGCCCAGGTGGGCCAGATCATCGGCCAGTTCGAGAAGCCGCCCCGCTTCGGCGGGCGACATTTCGACGATATCGGGAATGAGAAGCGCCTGCGAGGCGATGCCTTTCTCGGCATATTGCGCCTTGAGCCGCTCATAGACCAGCCGCTCGTGCGCCGCGTGCTGATCGACGATGACGATGCCGGTTTCGGTCTGTGCGATGATGTAGTTCTCGTGCACCTGCGTCCGCGCCGCACCGAGGGGGAGCGTTTCGCTCTCTTCAACTTCAACGGGCGCAGGCTCGAACCGCGCCGAAGGGACGGTCATCTCGGCAAAGCCGGGGGTCTGCGCCTGATAGGCGGCGGCGCGGCCCAGCTGCGAGGGGCGGTCCATCTGGTAGATGCGGGCCGAGGCGGGCTCGGGCCGTAGGGCATCGAGCGTGGTCGCGCCAACAGTGGTCGAGGCGCGGTGGCCGGCGCCCGCAAGCGCGTGGCGCAGGCCCGAGACGATCAGGCCGCGCACCAGCGCCGGATCGCGGAACCGGACTTCGGATTTCGCGGGGTGCACGTTGACGTCGACCAGCTGCGGATCGCAGGTGATGAAAAGTGCGGCGGCGGGATGCCGGTCGCGGCTCAGAACGTCCATATAGGCCGCGCGGAGTGCGCCGATCAAAAGTTTGTCGCGCACAGGACGGCCGTTGACGAAGAGAAACTGCGTCACCGCCGAGCCGCGCGAATAGGTCGGCAGGGCGGCATAGCCGGTGAGGCGAACGCCCTCGCGCAGGGCATCAACCGGCACGGCATTGTCGGAGAATTCGCGGCCCAGAATTTCGGCCAGCCGCGCCTCGGTCGCGCCGAAGAAATCGCCCTGCTCGGCGTTGAGGCGGATCACGTCGCGGGCCTCGCCACCCGATGCATCACGCAGGATAAAGCCCACGGTCGGCTCGGCCATGGCAAGGCGGCGGACCACATCGGCCACCGCCTGCGCCTCGGCCCTGTCGGTTCGCAGGAATTTGAGCCGCGCGGGCGTGGCGAAGAAGAGGTCTTGCAGCTCGACCACCGTTCCGCCGGAAAGGGCCGCAGGGCGCACCGGCTCGATCCGGCCGCCCGTGACCGCGATCACGGCGGCCTCTTCTCCCTCGGCACGGCTCGTGATCGTCAGCCGCCCGACTGCGCCGAGCGAAGGCAGCGCCTCGCCGCGAAATCCGAAGAAGCGGATGTCGAGAAGATCGGAGCCGTCGATCTTCGACGTTGCATGGCGCGAGAGCGCCAGCGGAAGGTCGTCCGGCGCCATGCCGCAGCCGTTGTCTGTCACACGGATCAGGGTCTTGCCGCCATCGGCGATCACCACCTCGATGCGCGTGGCCCCCGCATCGAGCGCGTTTTCGACAAGCTCTTTGACCGCCGAGGCAGGCCGCTCCACGACCTCACCCGCCGCGATCCGGTTGACGGCGGCATCGTCCAGCTGCCGGATGATCGGGCGCGGGCGCATCTTGAGGTCGGTCTGGGCCATACCACTACCAGTAGCATGGCCCCCGCCGATTCTGCGAGGGATTAAATGCTGTGGGCGCTAGTTGGCGGGGGGTGCTGAGGGGGTTTGCACACCGGCCGCGCGGAAGCGGAAAAGTTCGGCAAAGGCATCGAGCGTCTGCTGGGCGTAGACCTTGAAATAGGAGCTGCGCGTGATAAAGCCGATGAAGCCGCCATCGGTTGCGCGCTTCAATAGCGGAGCATCCTCGGAGGCCACAACCGCCCGGATATCGGCCGGGACGCCATAGCGGGAGACCGCAGCCACGAGGGCGGCGTCAGAGGCCGATATGCCGCCAGCGCTCGCCGCTGACGGACGCCCGCCTAGGGCCGCAATCGCGTCGGCTCCGGGATTGGGGTCGGTGATATTCGTCCCGCCGGGCGTTGGCGCAGGCAGGGAGGAATAGCTCTCGGGCATTTCAAGCGGACGGGCGGGCAGGATCGAAAACTCGTCGGGGCCCTGATTGATAGCGTCCTTGTCGACAGAGCTCGGCGCGCGACTGCAAGCAGCCATAACGATCAGTGCCATCAGGGCGATTTTCGCTCCGTGCATACCTTCCCCCCTCGGGTAGCCTGCCCCCTGTTTAGCGCGTGACCCTAGCCTCGTCACGGGGTCTTGTGGTCTGGGCGCGATTCATCCTTGCCGCTAAAGATCACCAAAAGAACCGCCCCGAGGAAGATCCCCGCATCCGCCAGGTTGAAGGCAAAGGGATTGTCGATGCCGCAACAGGACATATTGAGGAAATCGGCAACCGCCCCATAGATGATCCGGTCAATCACATTGCCCAGCGCCCCGCCGGCCAATAGCCCGGCACCGATCTGCGCCCAACGGTTGCCCCCCTCGCGACGGACCCAGATCAGAACGGCAGCCGTGATCACCACCGCCACGGCAACCAAGACCCAGCGCATATCGGCCCCCGACAGTAGGCCGAAGTTCACGCCCGTGTTCCAAGCCATCCGAAAGACGAGAAAGGGTGGAAGCACCTCCATACTGCCAACATTGGCAAGATCGAGTGTATGAACGACCAGATATTTCGACAGCTGGTCGAAGAGGAACACCCAAAAACCGGTCCAGAAGGTCAGGCGCATAGGTGGTCCTTTCTCATCAGTGGCGGAAGTGGCGCATGCCGGTAAAGACCATCGCGATGCCCGCCTCGTCGGCAGCGGCGATCACCTCGTCGTCGCGCATCGAGCCGCCCGGCTGGATCACACAGGTTGCCCCGGCAGCGGCGGCTTCGAGAAGGCCATCGGCGAAGGGGAAGAAGGCGTCGGAGGCTACGGCCGAACCCTTGGTCAGCGGCTCGGGCAGGCCCAGAGCCTCGGCCATACGCTCGGCCTTCTTGGCGGCGATCAGCGCGGAATCGAGGCGGCTCATCTGGCCCGCCCCCACGCCCACGGTCGCGCCGCCCTTGGCATAGACGATGGCGTTGGATTTGACGTGCTTGGCGACCTTCCAGGCGAAGAGGAGGTCGGCCATTTGTTCAGGCGTCGGGGCAAGTTTGGTGACAACCTTGAGGTCAGCCAGATCGACATGGCCGCTATCCTTGTCCTGCACGAGGAGGCCGCCCGAAACCTGCCGGATCGCAAGGCCGGCCTCTTGCGGGTTGGGCAGGCTATCGGTTGTCAGCAGGCGCAGGTTCTTCTTGGCGGCGAAAATTTCCTTGGCTTCGTCGCTCGCGCCGGGGGCAATGACCACCTCGGTAAAGATCCCGGTGATCTCGCGCGCGGTTTCGGCATCGAGCGGCATATTCAGCGCAACGATCCCGCCA
>JALRLK010000025.1 GCA_023254495.1 Marivivens sp.
TTGCAAGTTCAATACCTATATTCATGGTATGAAAATTAATAATAATTCCCTAAAAATAAGCGATTTTGACGATGTTAGCTTGCTAGTGGTCGATGATGACGACCCAGTTAGAAATAGATTGGGCAGAGCGATGGAAAGCAAAGGGGTCGCGCTCGGTGCGGTTGCCTGACGGAACATTGATGAGCCTTTCTGATTTGCCTTCCGTTGATACAAAACGCTGGGTGGCCTCAAGAAAGGCCGCGGTTGTGAGAGCGGTAGCGCATGGGCTGATCAAGATCGAAGACGCGCTTGAGGCCTACGGGCTATCCGAGGACGAATTTATGGCGTGGGTGCGTGCCGTAGCCGAGCACGGAGAAGATGCGCTAAAAACAACAGCCATCCAAAAATATACAACCATCGATGGTTCACCTGGAGAAGTTCGCTACTTTAACGGGTTATTCACCAATGTCGCTCTATCCTGAACGCAACGTTACTGTGCGGAGGCCCGAATATGCGCATTTTGTTGGTGGAGGATGATCCGACAACATCGAAAAGCATCGAAATGATGCTGACCCATGCCAATCTCAACGTCTATGCGACGGACCTTGGCGAAGAGGGGATCGATCTGGCCAAGCTCTATGACTATGATCTGATCCTTCTTGACCTTCATTTGCCGGATATGAGCGGGCACGAGATTTTGCGGCAACTGCGGATGGCGCGGGTCGAAACACCGATCCTGATCCTGACCAGCGAGAGCGGGACGGAAAGCAAGCTGCGCGTATTTGGCATTGGGGCGGATGACTATATTACCAAGCCGTTTCACCGTGACGAGCTGGTCGCGCGTATCCATGCGATCATCCGGCGCTCGAAAGGGCATTCCCAATCCATCATCAACACGGGCCGGATCTCGGTCAATCTCGATGCCAAGACCGTCGATGTCGGTGGGATGCCCGTGCATTTGACCGGCAAGGAATATCAAATGCTCGAGCTTCTCAGCCTACGAAAAGGCACGACGCTGACAAAGGAGATGTTCCTCAACCATCTCTGTGGCGGGATGGACGAGCCTGAGTTGAAGATTATCGACGTGTTTATCTGCAAACTTCGAAAGAAGCTCTCGGAGGCAACGGGCGGGGACAACCTTATCGAAACGGTCTGGGGGCGCGGATATGTCCTGCGCGATCCCGAGAGGGGGCGTCAGGCAGAGCGTATCGCCGTGGGCGCCTGAGGCTGGACGCGGGTCGTATCGCCGCCTAAGAGTCGTCTGGAACGGGTTCAGCGGCTTTCGGGGACGACGTGCGCGAGACGGAACAAGACAAGTCACAGGGATCGGGCGCTGCGGCTGATATGGCTGTTGATCAGCTATCGGTCATACAAGCCGAAGCAGAATTGGCCCGCCTCGCCGGTGCGCTTGCGGCGGCAAATCGCGCCTATCACACCGAGGATGCGCCGGAAATTTCCGACGCCGCCTATGACGCGCTGAAACGGCGAAATGCGGAGATCGAGAAGCGGTTTCCCGACCTCAAACGCGCTGACAGCCCGAGTGAACAGGTTGGTTCGGCTGTTTCGGACGGTTTTGGCAAAGTCCGCCATGCCGTTCGGATGCTCAGCCTCGAAAATGCTTTTGACGACAAGGAAGTGGCCGAGTTTGACCAGCGTATTCGCCGGTTTCTTGGTCTGTCCGACGATGCGCCACTCGGCTATACGGCCGAACCCAAGATCGACGGGCTGTCGCTGTCGTTGCGCTATGAAAACGGCCGGCTCGTGCAGGCGGCCACCCGCGGCGATGGCGAGGTGGGTGAAAACGTGACCGCCAACGCCCTGACAATCAAGGATATCCCGCAAACACTCACCGGCGCGCCAGCAATTTTGGAGGTGCGGGGCGAGGTCTATATGAGCCACGCAGATTTCGCCGCGCTCAATGCCCGACAGGACGCCTCGGGCGGCAAGACCTTCGCCAACCCGCGCAACGCTGCCGCCGGTAGTCTGCGCCAGCTGGACGCGGAAATAACCCGCGCCCGCCCGCTTCGGTTCTTTGCCTATGCTTGGGGCGAGGTCTCAGAGCCGCTCGCTCCCACGCAAAAGGGGGCGATCGACCGTCTTGCCAATCTCGGCTTTCAGACGAATCCGCTAACCCAGAGGTTTGAAGACATAGAGGGTCTGGCGCGACACTACCGCGATATCGAAACGCGCCGCGCATCGCTGGGCTATGACATCGACGGCGTGGTCTACAAGGTCGACGATCTGCGCCTGCAAGAGCGGCTTGGTTTCCGCTCGACCACGCCTCGCTGGGCCATCGCCCATAAGTTTCCCGCCGAACTTGCCTGGACGGTTCTCGAGGCGATCGACATTCAGGTGGGCCGCACCGGCGCCTTAAGCCCTGTCGCGCGGCTTCGGCCGATCACTGTCGGCGGGGTGGTTGTCTCCAATGCCACGCTTCATAACGAAGACTATATCGCCGGTCGCGATTCCAACGGCGGGCCGATCCGCGAGGGGCGGGATATCCGCGTGGGGGATTGGGTTCAGGTTTATCGCGCGGGCGACGTGATCCCCAAGATCAAGGATGTCGATCTTGCAAGACGACCTGCCGAGGCACGCCCGTATGCCTTCCCCCAAACCTGCCCGGAATGCGGATCTGTCGCCATGCGAGAGCCGGGCGATGCTGTCCATCGCTGCATCGGCGGCCTGATCTGTCCGGCGCAGGCGGTTGAAAAGCTGAAGCATTTTGTCAGCCGGGGCGCCTTTGATATCGAAGGCTTGGGCGCCAAGCAGATCGAGATGTTTTTTGCCGATGATCTGCTGCCGATCCGCGAACCCGCGGATATCTTCACCCTCGCCGCGCGCGATCGGGCGAACCTTTCCAAGCTCGCCAATCGCGATGGATTTGGCGAGCGAAGCGCCAAGAAACTTTTTGCCGCCATCGAAGACCGGCGCAAGATTCCGCTGGCCAAACTCCTTTTTGCGCTCGGCATCCGTCACCTCGGGGAAACCAGTTCGGCGATGATTGCCACCCATTATGAAACCTGGCCCGCTTTCGAGGCCGCGATGACTGCTGCGCGTGTGGGCGAGGGGCCCGAATGGGACGATCTTATCGGCATCGACGGTGTTGGAAGCGTCATGGCGGCCTCTCTCGTGACGACGATGCAGCAAGAGGCAGAGCGCGCCTCGATTGATTGGCTCGTGGCACAACTCGATGTTCAGGAAAGCCGCTGCGTGGTCGCCGAAAACAGCCCTGTTGCGGGCAAGACCATTGTCTTTACCGGCACACTCAAAAAGATGAGCCGCGCAGAGGCCAAAGCCCGCGCCGAGGCGCTTGGCGCCAAGGTCGCCGGCAGCGTGAGCGCCAAAACAGATCTTCTTGTTGCCGGACCGGGCGCTGGGTCCAAGACGAAGAAAGCCGAAGAGCTCGGCATCGAGACGATCAATGAAGACCACTGGCTCTCGCTCATCGGTGGGGCATGAAGGGCCGCCCCGAAGCCCTTTGGCCGCTCTTCGGGGGGCTTCAGGCTCTCGACGGCGTGGGGCCCAAAACGGCTCAGTTGATGGTTGCCCTCGGCGTCGAAAAACCCCGCGATCTTCTTTTTACATTGCCCTACAGCGGTATCGACCGGCACCGCCGCGCTTCGATCAATGAGGTCGTGCCTCCCGCGGTGGCAACCGTAGAAGTATCGGTCGCGGGCCATTATCCACCGCATGGCAAAGGGCGGCCCTATAGGATCACGGTGAACGATGCCAAAACGTCGTTTCAGCTCGTGTTTTTTCACGCTCGCGCCGAGTATCTGAAAAAGCTGCTGCCGGTGGGCGAGCGGCGTGTCGTTTCCGGCAAGGTCGAGCTTTTCGACGGGATCGCCCAGATGACCCATCCCGATCATATCCTGCCGCTTGAAGAGGCGGAGGATATGCCGCTTTTCGAGCCGGTCTATCCGCTGACCGCGGGGATCACCCAGAAGCTGATCTTCAAAGCGTCGCGAAGCGCCTTGGGAATGGCGCCGCTCTTGTCCGAATGGATTGATCCTGCGCTGAAAGCACGCGAGGGCTGGCCCGACTGGCGGGTGGCGCTGAAGCAGGTTCACGCGCCGAAGTCCACGGCGGACCTCTCGCCGCATCTGCCCGCCCGACAGCGCCTCGCCTACGACGAGTTCTTTGCCCACCAGCTGACACTTTCGCTCGCCCGCGCGGTCGTCCGGCGCGGCAAGGGGCGGGTTTCGGCCTGCGACGGGCGGCTCGGGGCCAAGGTTATGGCGGCGCTGCCTTACAGGCCCACCGGCGCCCAGACCCGCGCTGTTGAGGAGGTCTCGGCCGACATGGCGAGCGAGGCGCGGATGAACCGGCTTTTGCAGGGCGATGTGGGTTCGGGCAAGACACTGGTCGCGCTGATGGCGCTTTTGCGGGCGGTCGAAGCCGGCGGGCAGGGGGTCATGATGGCCCCGACCGAGATTCTTGCCCGCCAGCATTTCGGTGGGTTGAAGGATCTCGCCGCCAAGGCCGGGGTTCGGATCGAGATCCTGACCGGGCGCGACAAAGGGGCAGAACGTGCCGCGAAACTGGCGGCTTTGGCTGCAGGCGAGATCGGCATTCTCGTTGGAACCCATGCGGTATTTCAGAAGGACGTCGAGTTCGATGATCTGCGCCTTGCGGTGATCGACGAACAGCATCGCTTTGGCGTGGCGCAGCGGATGGAGCTGGGCGCAAAGGGGAAGGCGGTCGATGTCTTGGTGATGACTGCCACGCCGATCCCGCGCAGCCTCGAGCTCGCGCAATATGGCGATATGGATGTCTCGGTGCTTGACGAAAAGCCCCCCGGGCGGACGCCGGTTCAGACGGCTCTGGTGTCGGTTGACCGTATGGACGAGGTGATCGGCAAGCTCCGCCGCGCGGTGCAGGAGGGCAAACAGGCCTATTGGGTCTGCCCGCTGGTCGAGGAATCCGAGACCTCGGACATGACCGCTGCCGAAGAGCGGTTCAAGCGCCTGAGGGCGGCGCTTGGCGAGGGGGTGGTGGGGCTTGTCCACGGGCAACTGCCGCCCGCCGAGAAGGATGCCGCTATGGCGGCCTTTGCCGCGGGCAAGACGGGCGTTCTGGTGGCAACCACGGTGATCGAGGTGGGGGTCGATGTGCCCAATGCCTCGATCATGGTGATCGAACGGGCCGAGAGCTTTGGTCTGGCGCAGCTACATCAGCTGCGGGGCAGGGTCGGGCGCGGCTCTGCGGCCTCGACCTGCCTTTTGATGTTTCAGGAACCGCTGTCCGAGAGCGGCCGCCGCCGCCTGCAGATCCTGCGCGAGACGGAGGACGGCTTCCGCATCGCCGAGGAAGATCTCGCCATGCGCGGGGCAGGCGATGTGATCGGCACGGCGCAATCGGGCCTGCCGCGGTTCCGCATCGCCGACCTCGAACGGCAGGCGCCGCTGATGCAAACGGCCCAAGCAGACGCGAGAAAGCTCCTGCATGACGACCCAAACCTGACCAGCCCACGAGGCGAAGCGGCAAAGACGCTTCTGTGGCTCATGGAGCAGGACAAAGCGATCCGTTTGATTTCAGTGGGTTAGCGAACCATAAGCCGCAATTTGCTTAATTGTTCACAAATGTTCTCATAAAGTTCTTTACTTGCCGTTAAGAACATGAGAACAAATAGGCAACAAGCAAGTGACGAGGTGAGCAACATGGCCAAAGAAATCAAATCCGCGATCGAGCGTTCCGCTGATACCCTGATCGTCGATGCGCTGGGTGCTGTTGCCCTCGTCGTGCTGCTTTACGTCAGCCTCACGCTGCCGTCGCTTTTCTGATCTGCCCGGAGCCTGAGTTCGGAGCGCCCGCATCGCCCTGTCCCAAATTGCGATGCTTTCAGCCTGATCCCCCGGTGGCCTTGCCTCTACCGGTGCGGCGCCCCAAAGAACCGGCTTCTGCCTGCCGCCGCCATCCCGTCCCGGATGCGCGGCGGTTTTTTATGGGCGCTGTGCCGTGACGATAGCTTCAAGGATGGCGTCGAAGGTCAGAAGGATCGAGGCGTGACGGTTTTTGTAGTCGCGTGCGGGTTCCAGAACCTTCAACCCTTCGAAAGGTGCGGTGGGAACCGGCTCCCCTTCCTTGAGCATGGCGGCCAGCTGATCGCGGCCGCGCTGGATATCCTTGGGGGTTAAACCGACCACAACCGATCCGATCACCGAGGCCGCAGCCTGACCCAGCGCACAGGCCTTCACGTCTTGCCCATAGTCGGTGATCGTCCCGTCTTTCAGAACGATATCTACGGTGACAGTCGAGCCACAGAGGGGCGAGCGCTTGCGAACGGTAGCGTCAGGCTCTTTGAGCCGTGCGGTGCGGGGCATATCGGCGCCAAGGGTAAGGATCTGGGCCGAGTAGAGTTTGATGAGGTCAGTATCGGTCGACATCGTGGTTTGCCCTTTGTCCTGCGCTGCCCTACATAGGCCGGGCACGAGGGATGCAAAAGAGGTTTTGCCCGATGTCTGGCTCTAGGTTTGATCCGGCGACGCTCATATTCGATGCCAATGGCCTGATCCCCGCAATCGCGCAGGATGCCGAGAACGGCGAAGTCTTGATGATGGCGTGGATGAACGCCACCTCGCTCGCGAAAACGCTCGAGACGGGCCGCGTCACCTATTGGTCGCGCTCGCGGCAAGAGCTTTGGGCCAAGGGCGAGACCAGCGGGCATATTCAGGAACTGGTCGAGCTGCGCGTCGATTGCGACCGCGATTGCCTTTTGATGAAAGTCCGCCAGACAGGCCCCGCCTGCCACACCAACCGGCGCTCGTGTTTCTATACGCTCGTCGAGGATGGCACCGAGACCATCAACTCGGACCCGATCTAAAGCCCGACCATTCGGCGGATATCATCAGGGCTGGCCCCGTCCTCGCGGTATCTGGCGATGGCGCGGGCATCGTCGCGCTTGGCTAGGCGCTTTCCCGCCTCGTCTCGGATCAGGCGGTGGTGGTGATAGATCGGCGTCGGCAGGCCCAGAAGCCTTTGCAGAACAACGTGAATGCGGGTCGCTTCGAACAAATCCTGCCCGCGCACCACATGGGTGATCCCCTGTGCTGCATCGTCTAGGACGACCGCGAGGTGATAGGCGACAAAGCCATCCCTGCGGGCGAGAACCACATCGCCAAGAAGGGCAACGGCCTCTTCTGCGGTGAAGGTGATCGTGCCGCTTTCCCCGTTCGGTCCCTCGCCGGTTTCGGTGAAGGCATAGATGCCAATGGCCGCTTGGCCCATGTCGAGACGGTGGGCGACATTGGGGGTGCCGGGGGGAAGGAGGGCGATTTCCGTGCCTCTGCAGGTGCCGGGATAAAGGATGCCATCGGGGCCAGCGGGCGGCTCGGCGCCTTCCTGCGGGGCGGACGCGGCGGCAAGGATATCGCGCCGGTTGCAGGCGCAGCCATAGAAAAACCCGTTCTGGAACAGATCTTTCAGAACCGCCTGATAGGCCGCGCCGCGTGTTGATTGCCGCATGACAGGCTCCGGCCAGTCGATGCCAAGCCAATGCAGATCGTCGTAGATCTGCGCCTCCCATTCCGGGCGCGCGCGGGTCTGGTCGATATCCTCGATCCGCAAGAGGAATTGCCCGCCCGCCGCTCGGGCCATGTCAAAGGCCGCGAGCGCCGAGAAGGCGTGGCCAAGGTGCAGGGGGCCGGTGGGCGAGGGCGCGAAGCGGGTGATCATGGGCGCAGACTAGCGGCCCCGATCAAAGACCGTCCAGCGGGCTTTGCGCGAGCCACGCCTGCCAATCGGCCTTGGCGCGGTCGGTATAGCCTTTGTAGCGGTCTTTCCGGCCTCGGCGGCCGCTGCGGGCGTCTTCAAGGGGCGGGAAGAGGCCGAAATTCACGTTCATCGGCTGGAAGGTTTTGGCGACCGCGCCGCCGGTGATGTGGGTCACCAGCGCACCCATCGCCGTGGTGGGCGGCACGGGCGGCAGGTCGCGACCGAGGATCTCGGCGGCGGCCATCCGGCCCGCCAAGAGGCCCATGGCCGCGGATTCGACATAGCCCTCAACGCCCGTGACTTGGCCGGCAAAGCGGATGTTGGGCTTGGACTTAAGGCGCATCTGCGCGTCGAGAAGCGTAGGGGAATTCAGGAAGGTATTGCGGTGAATACCGCCGAGCCGCGCGAATTGGGCGTTCTCAAGGCCCGGAATCTTACGGAAAACATCCACTTGCGCGCCATACTTCATCTTGGTCTGGAAGCCGACGCTGCCAGCCTGCAAGGCCTGCTCCTGTCCGGCCGGCTCGACCTGCTCGACGAGACCCGCGAGGCCGCCCGCGACCATTTCGCCAAGGCGGCCAAGAGCCATCCGACGGTCGTGGGACCGATGCTCTATCTCGCC
>JALRLK010000174.1 GCA_023254495.1 Marivivens sp.
CGCGCCGCGACCGCGGCCGGGGTGACCGCCGTGGCCCGGAACCTCTCGAACGTGCGCTCGAGGGCGGCGACCCGCGCGAGGCACGCGCGGACCTCCGCCTCCGGCAGGTCGAAGGGGAGCGCGCCGGGGTCCGGCTCGGCAAGGTCGCGGTGACGATGGTCAATGCGGTTCACTCGTCGTCATTGGAGGGGCCGCATGGGCCTGTCTATGCGGGCGCCGAAGCTGGCTACATGATCGCGGGCGAAGGCCATACGATCTATGTCTCGGGCGATACCGACATCATGGCCGACATGGGCTGGATGGGCGAGCTGCACAATCCCGACATCGGCATCCTCGCCGCGGGCGGGCATTTCACGATGGACATGAAGCGGGCGGCCTTTGCGGCGAAGAAATACTTCGACTTCAAAACCGTGATCCCCTGCCACTACCGCACCTTCCCGCTGCTCGAGCAAAAGGCCGACGCTTTGCGCGCCGGCCTTCCGGGGGTCGAAGTGATCGAGCCCGAGGTGCTCGAGCCGATTGTGATCTAGGCGCCGTCGTTGCGGAAATCGCGGATATAGACGAGAAGCACCCCGCCCGAGATCACCGCGACCACCGCGCATTTGAGGATGAAGGCGGCCGAGGCCTCGCCGTTCAGAAGCCCGCCCAGCGCCGAGACAAGATCGCCCGCCAGAACGGCAAAGGCGACGAGCATGGCGACCGAGGTGAGCCACTTGCGGATGGCAGACCGCGCCACGCCGGGATCGGCACGGCGGCGGCGCAGCTCGCGGAACGACATCCAAAAATAGACGGGCCCCGCGACGATCACCGCCGCCAGAAACTCGCGCATCCCGCGGTTGGCGTTCTCGATCGCTTCGGCCTTGGTAATGGTGTCGTACATATCGACGTCGATCTCTCCGAAGGCGAGGTCGATGGCGATGAAACTCATTCCGCCGAGTGCGAAAGCGAACATCAAAAGCGAGCCGAAAATCAGCGCATAGACGAGGAAATCCCGCGCAGAAACGATCCGACGCGGCCTTGGCACCGGCGGCAGAAAGTCGGTGTCGGCATAGGCCTCGAGCGCCTCGCGCACCTCGCCGCCTGACCAGCCTGCGCCGGTCAGCTCGGCTTCGATCTTGTCGCGGCTATGGCCTGCGGCAAGAGCTTCTCTAACGAAATCGGCAAGATCTTCTCTATTGGCCATCTACCCCTCCCCGGATCGCAGCTGGCTATCTCCGATCCTGAAAAAACGATTTCAAGAGCCCCTCCGATTCGCGCTCCTGCAATCCATCATAGATCTCTGGCTTGTGATGACATTGAGCCTGATCAAAAACCCGTGGCCCCTGCAGGACGCCGCCCGACTTGGGATCGGAGGCGCCGAAATAGAGGCGGCCGATCCGCGCAAAGGAGATGGCGGCGGCGCACATCGGGCAAGGCTCGAGCGTGACATAGAGATCGTGGCCCACGAGCCGCTCGTCGCCCAAAGCGGCACAGGCGGCCCGGATGGCGAGGATTTCGGCATGGGCCGTGGGGTCGTTCAATTCGCGGGTCCGGTTGCCCGCCCGCGCCACGACCTCGCCCGAGGGCGCGACGATCACCGCGCCGACAGGCACCTCGCCCCGACCGGCGGCGGCCCGCGCCTCTTCCAGCGCCTGATCCATGTAGCTGCGAAATGTCATGGCCCTTTCTCCCCGCTCACGCCCGCGCGGGCAAGCCCCTTGCTTCGCGCCGCCGCAGGGCGTAGGCGGAGGCCATGACAGAGACAGCCAAACCCGGCGACCGCATCGCCAAAGTCCTTTCCCGCGCGGGCATCGCCTCGCGCCGCGATGCCGAACGCATGATCGCCGAGGGGCGCGTGAGCGTGAACGGCAAGGTGATCGTGAGCCCCGCGCTCAACGTCACCGAAAAGGATCGGATCGTTGTCGATGGCAAGATGGTCTCGGACCCAGAACCGGCGCGGCTTTGGCTCTATCACAAGCCCTCGGGCCTTGTGACCACGACCCGCGACGAGAAGGACCGCGAGACCGTGTTCGACAGCCTTCCCGCAGATATGCCGCGGGTGATGGCGGTGGGGCGGCTCGACCTCACGTCCGAGGGGCTTCTCCTTCTGACCAACGACGGCGAATTGAAGCGCAAGCTCGAGCTGCCCTCGACCGGCTGGCTGCGCCGCTATCGCGTGCGGGTCTATGGCCCAATCGGCGATGCCGCCCTCGCTAAGTTGCGCGGCGGGATCGAGGTCGATGGTGTGCAATACCAACCGATGCAGGTCACTTTCGACCGCGAGCAGGGCTCAAACACCTGGCTCACGATCAGCCTGCGCGAAGGCAAGAACCGCGAGATCCGCCGCGCGATGGAAGCAGTGGGGGCTGTGGTGACGCGGCTGATCCGTGTCTCCTATGGCCCGTTCCAGTTGGGCAAGCTGAAGGCGGGCGAGGTCGAAGAGATCAAGCGGCGCGTGCTGCGCGAGCAGTTGGGCCTTGACGGGGCGGGCGAGCAGACCGCGCGCCTCAAGCCGCAGCGGCAAAGAAAGCCCGGCCCGAAAGCGGCTGGAGCCAATCCTGACAGAAAGCCCCAGCGCCCGCCACGCGGTTAGGGGCGGCCCGCTTGTCGGGTCTGCAAAAATCCGCGCTCAAACCCTCGCATTTTCGTGAGCGTTTACATATCTTTTGTATGTATTAACGGAGCCGGGCCAATGACGAGTCTGATCCTGTTTCTTTTTCTGATTGCGGCGGTCGCCATCGCCCTGTCATCGCTCGCGACGTTGACTAGGGCCGTGAGCGATCTGCCTCCTGTTGCTAAAGGGGCGCCGATGCCGACCGTTCTCAAGTCTGTTTCCTTCATCCTCCTGATGATCCTGATGCTTGGCATCACAGTCGGCTGGATCGGAGCCGCCTGATGGCCGATCTGCGCGACACGCTGGCCTCGGCCAAGGCCCGCGCCACCGGCACTGGCGACACAATCGGGACAGCGACCGGCAAGTAATGTCGAACAGGGCGCGTCACGGAAAACCCCTCGCGGCACTGGCAGCGGCGGCCTTCCTTGCCGCCTGCCAGATCACGCCTGTGAGCGCCCCCGCGCCCGAACCGGAACCCGTGATCTCTGCGGAAAGCGCCGTCCTCGCCGCCTATTACCAGCGCTTGCAGGATCGCCTCTTGGCCCAAGGCCTGATCCGCACGGATGGCGGCGGGCCCGACACCCCCTTCACCGACCGGTTGCTGGCGCAGAACTTTGTCCGGATCGCGCTTTTCGACGAATACGTTGCCCATGCCGGAACGCTGCGGGCCCAAACAACGATTTCACGTCTGCGCCGCTGGGAACAGCCGATCCGAATGTCGATCGAGTTCGGCACCTCAATTCCCACCGCCCAACGCATCAAGGACAGCGCCGCTATTGCTGATTATGCAGGTCGTTTGACCGCCCTGACCGGGGTGCCGATCCGCCAGAGCGCCTTCCAGCCGAATTACGTGGTCCTTGTCCTCAACGAGCTTGACCGTCAAGGGTATGAAACACGCCTGCGCGAGCTTCTGCCCGGCATCGACGAAACCTCGATCCGCACGGTCATCGACCTACCGAAAGACCAGCTCTGCATCGTGATCGGCACCTTCGGCGCAGACGGTGTGCGCTATGACAAGGCCGTAGCGCTCATTCGCGGCGAACACCCCGACCTTCTGCGCCTCTCGTGCATCCACGAGGAGCTGGCCCAAGGCATGGGCCTTGCCAACGACAGCCCGCGCGCGCGCCCGTCGATCTTCAACGACGACGAAGAGTTCGGCCTCCTGACCACGCAGGACGAGCTCATGCTCAGAATGCTCTACGATCCGCGCCTGACGCCCGGCATGACCGCCGCCGAAGCCGCGCCGATTGCCCGAGTTATCGCCAAGGAACTAATGGCGAAAGAGACTGATGTTTGAGTGAAAGGAGCACCCTATGGGTATTCTCGATTTTCTGACCGGCGAATTCATCGACGTCATCGAATGGACCGATGACACGCGCGACACGATGGTCTGACGCTTCGAGCGCGACGGCCACGAGATAAAATATGGCGCTAAGCTATCGGTGCGCGAGGGGCAGGCGGCTGTCTTTGTCCACGAGGGGCAACTGGCGGATGTGTTCAAGCCCGGGCTATATATGCTCGAGACCAACAATATGCCGATCCTGACCACACTCCAGCATTGGGATCACGGCTTCAAATCGCCCTTCAAGTCAGAAATCTATTTCATCAACACCACGAGGTTTTCCGACCTCAAATGGGGCACCAAGAACCCGGTAATCGTGCGCGATCCCGAGTTCGGGCCAACCCGTCTGCGGGCCTTCGGCACCTATACGGTCAAGGTCGGCGATCCGGCCAAGTTAATGTCCGAGATCGTCGGCACCGATGGCGAATTTACCATGGGCGAGATCAGCTATCAGATCCGCAACATCATCGTGCAGGAATTCAGCCGCGCGATTGCGGTCTCGAACATCCCCGTTCTCGACATGGCCGCCAATGCCGCCGACCTCGGCAAGATCGTCGCCAAAGCGATTGATCCGGTGATCGGGCAATACGGCCTGACGCTGCCCGAGCTTTATGTGGAAAACATCAGCCTGCCGCCCGCCGTCGAGGCCGCGCTCGACAAGCGCACTTCGCTGGGCATCGTGGGCGATCTTGGCCGCTATGCCCAGTTCTCGGTCGCCGAAGCCATGACCAGTGCTGCGGGCAACCCTGCGGGCGGCGGCAATGCCGCGGGCCTTGCCGCCGGTATGGGGCTGGCCATGGCCCAGCAGGGCCCGTGGGGCGCCATGCCCGCCGCCGCGCCTGCCGTACCGCCGCCCCCGCCGGTCGAGCACGTCTGGCGCGTTGCCGAAGGTGGCGCGGCCAAAGGGCCCTATTCGCGGGCAACGATGGGCCGGATGGCGACCGATAGGGCGCTGAACCGCGAGACGCTGGTCTGGACCCGAGGGCAAGACGGCTGGAAGAAAGCCGAGGACGTGGCCGAGCTGGCGCAGCTTTTCAACGTGATGCCCCCGCCCCCGCTCGCCGGTCGCGCTCGTCCTCCGCGCGAAACTGAGCCAGGACGGCGAGACGCGGATCGATGCGCTGCG
>JALRLK010000022.1 GCA_023254495.1 Marivivens sp.
ACGACCACGAGGCCAGGGGTGCGAGACGACAGGGCTGCAAGATAGGCCTCGGTATCGGTCGACCACAGATCAAGCGGCAGGGTCGCAGCGTGATATTCGACGGCATCCCCATCGCGGCGAAGCTCTTTCCATTTGGCGGGACCCGCGCCCGGCATGACGGCGACAACCTTCCATGACCACGCCGCCCAACGCGTCACGCCGGGCACCTTGCGCACGACGATCCCGATCGGGAGCGTTGCTCTGACGAGGGTCATTCGGTTTTCCTTCCCCGGGCTCTTTGTGGCCCAGACCCAGAAAAGCACTACCGGCGGGCGCGATTCAAAAGAAACTTGCCCGAATCGGGTATATTTCCTCGCATGGACAATGAGGTCGGACAAAATGTCTACTATCGGGTTATTGCGACCCTTGGGGTTGAGACGAACTGTCCTGGTTCGGTTTTCTGACCAAAATGCTCGGTTGTTTCTGCGGTCAAAATTCACGAATCAACCCGGTTTTGGCGATAGGTTCTTTACGACCCGTCCGCTTCATGCCTAGCTTTCATGCGTTGCGCGGCAAGGTGCCACCCTTTGCGGTCGATGGGGAGAGAATGGCTAAACATCTGATTTTGTGTGATTGTCTTGGGTCTCAAACGCTCGAGGCAGCGGCAATCGAGAAGACCTGCGGTGTCTCGTGTACCAAGGTGTATAGCGCTCTGTGCACGCTTGAGGCCGAAAGTGCAGCCAAGCTCTTGGCCGCGGGAGAGGCTGTCATCGCTTGCGCTCAGGAAGGGGCGCGGTTTGCCGAACTGGCCGCCGAGGTCGGGGTTGAGGCGCCGCAACTGGTCGATTTGCGCGATCGAGCAGGCTGGAGTGACGATTGGGCCCCGAAAGGCCCAAAGATGGCGGCACTTGTCGCCGACGCACTGCTTGCGCGCGGGCCCGTCAAGACATTCGATATCGCCTCGGAAGGAACCTGCCTTGTCATCGGTGCGCCCGATGTGGCGTTGGCTGCGGCAGAAAAACTTGCTGGGGTTCTGTCCGTGACCGCGCTTATGCCTGCCGTAGCAGATCTGCCTCTGTCTCGAGAGTTCCAAGTAGTCACAGGCAAGATTACCGGCGCCTCGGGCTCGCTTGGCGCGTTCAAGGTCGAGATCGACCAGCTAGCCCTTCTCGAGCCGGGCGGGCGCGGCGGCTTTGGCTTCACCGCACCGCGCGATGGCGGCTGGACTGATTGCGATATCCTCCTCGATCTTTCAGGCGGCACACCGCTCTTTCCCGCGCCGCACAAGCGCGACGGTTATTTCCGCGCCGATCCGGGCAGCCTTACGGCGGTCAGCGACGCGATCTTCGAAGCGTCGCAAGCGGTTGGAACTTTTGAAAAGACGATACATCTGTTGTTTGAAGAACACCTCTGCGCCCATTCCCGCGCCAGTCAGAACGGCTGCACCCGCTGCCTCGATGCCTGCCCTACCGGCGCGATCCTGCCTGCCGGAGACCATGTCGCCATTGATCCCAGTATCTGCGCCGGCTGCGGCGCTTGCGCCGCGCTGTGCCCATCGGGCGCGATCAGTTACGACGCGCCGCAAACCAGCGAGACGCTGCGCCGGATCGCCGCCATGGCAGATGCCTATCACCGCGTAGGAGGTGAAGCGCCGCGGCTCTTGGTGCATGACGGATACGGGGCCGAGCTGATCGCGCTCGCGGCCCGCTTCGGGCGCGGCCTTCCGGCTGATGTGGTGCCGATCGAGGTAAACGCCTTACTCAATGTGGGGCATTCTGAAATCCTTGCAGCACTGGCATCAGGATTTGCCGCGGTGGATATCGTGCTAGCCCCAAGCAGCGAACGAGACGCCATCGCCTTCCAGATCGAGCTGGCCGCGGCAATGGGTGGCGCGGCACGTATCCGCGCGCTCGACTGTGCTGATCCCGACGCGCTTGAGGCCGCGCTATATGACCAGACGCCCTTGGAAGCCCCCGCCGAGCGGATCGTGCCGATGGGAGGTCGACGTCAGGTGGCCCGGCTCTCGGCGCAGGCGCTTTTGCCGAAGGCCGACGCCCCGTTGCCATTGCCCGCAGGTGCACCCTACGGGGCAGTGGCGGTCGATACGGACAAGTGCACGCTGTGCCTCTCTTGCGTGTCGCTCTGCCCGGCTGGGGCGCTTCTCGATAATCCCGATCTGCCGCAGCTTCGGTTTCAAGAAGATGCCTGCTTGCAATGCGGGATCTGCCGCAGCGCTTGCCCCGAAACCGCGATCGCCCTTGTGCCGCAGCTAGATCTGTCGAACGAGGCGCTGGGACAGCGGGTCTTGAATGAGGAAGAGCCCTTCTGTTGCGTCGAATGCGGCAAGCCCTTCGGCGTTCGTTCGACGGTTGAGCGCATTCTCGACAAGCTTGCCGGCAAGCACCCGATGTTTGCCAATACCAGCGCCGGACGCCTGATCCAGATGTGCGACGATTGCCGGATCTCGGCCCAGTATCACAGCTCGGGCAATCCCTTGTCGGGCAAGGAACGGCCAACGGTGCGAACGACCGACGACTATTTCAGCAAGCGGCGCGATCACTGATGCTGGATTTCAGCTCCGAGATCAGCGGGTTCAAGACTTGCGACATAGGCCTGTATCGCCTCTGCCTCGTCGAGCGTGAGAACAATTGGCACAATGGGCGGCGGCGCGTCTGGCGAGAAATCGGGGCTGATTTCTTCGACTCGCAAGAAGGCGGGGTGCGGATTGAGCGCGTAGAAAGCCATGAGCCGCTCGGGCCAGTCGGACAGACTGCGCAGAGCGCGAAAGCTCGGGGTCGAGCCAATCCCCATGCCGTCCTTTGTCCCGCCCACGCGGTGGCAGCGCCCGCAATGTTGGGCGGCCAGAACTGCCCCCGCTGCGGCATCGCCCTCAAAAAGGGCCGTCTCGCGTTCGACTTGTGGGGCAGGGGGCTGAAAGGTAGGCCCGCCATCGCTCGGCTGGAAAGCGGCAATGGTATTGGCGCCCCCCTCCGAGAGGAGCCATTCGGTAAAGATCCGGGCCGCAGGATGATCGGTCAGGGCCTCAAGGTAATAGACGGTCTCACCGCGCGTAAACGCGGACGCGCCATCGGCGCTTGGCGAAAGGCGCAGGTCGGCGGCCTCGCCTCCGATCTCGGCGCGGCGCGCTGTCTTGAGGGAAAACCGCGGCAGGAGATAGGCCAGAAGACCGGTCTCGATCAGCGCCTCGTCGGCGGCCAGGCGAAAGCTTCTAGCCTCGTCGGCCTTCGCCAAGAATGGCAGATTGAGAAGAAGCATGAAAAGGATCGGTCGCAGCATGGGGGTCTCCCTCAGAGCCAAGGGCTAGCGGCCCCGGCGCGGGCTGGTCAAGTTTGATAGCAAGGAGTGAGATCCATGGACAACGATTTCAACATGTCGCTGCGCAAGTTCCTCAAGCAGGTCGGCGTCACCTCGCAGCAGGCCATCGAGACAGCCGTGCGCGATGCCGGGGCCGAAGCGAAGGGCAAAGAGTTCAAGGCGCGTATGGTGCTGACGATCGAGGGGCTCGATGTCGAGCACGTCGTTGAAGGCAAGATCACGGGGCCTGATGCATGAGCCTGAGTCGCGAAAGTGTTTTGCAGGCCCTCTCCGAGGTTACGCTTCCGGCGGGCGGGAAAGATATCGTCGGGGCAGGCATGGTGCGCGCCCTGACCGTCGAAGGAAGCGCCGTACGTTTTGTTCTCGAGATTGATCCAGCCCGCGCGGGCGAGATGGAACCCCTACGGGCTGAGGCCGAAGCGCGTCTGCGTGCGGCAGGGGCCGATCCGGTCAATGTGGTGATGACAGCCCACTCAGCGCCCAAACCGCCGCCCGACCTCAAAGGCGGAGGGCATGGTCACAGCCACAGCCACGCAAAGCCCGCAGGCCCAGAGAAGATCCCCGGCATCAAGAAGATCATCGCCGTCGCCTCGGGCAAGGGCGGAGTGGGAAAATCCACCGTCTCGGCCAATCTAGCCACTGCGCTTGCGGCTGAAGGGCTTAAAGTGGGCCTGCTTGATGCCGATGTCTATGGCCCCTCGCAGCACCGGATGCTCGGGGTCACGGGGCGGCCTGCCTCGCCCGATGGAAAGACGATCCTTCCCCTGAGAAATCATGGGGTTACGCTCATGTCTCTGGGCCTCATGACGCAGGAAGACCAGGCGGTCGTCTGGCGTGGCCCGATGCTCATGGGAGCGCTTCAACAGATGCTGTTTCAGGTCCAGTGGGGCGCGCTTGATGTCTTGATCGTCGATCTGCCGCCGGGCACGGGCGATGTGCAGATGACGCTTGCCCAGAAGGCCGCGGTCGATGGCGCGATCGTCGTCTCGACCCCACAGGACATAGCCCTTCTCGACGCACGTAAAGGGATCGACATGTTCCGGCAGATGAACGTGCCGATCATCGGTTTGATCGAAAATATGTCGGTCCACATTTGTTCGAACTGTGGGCATGAGGAGCATATCTTCGGCCATGGCGGGGTGGCGAATGAGGCGGCCAAGCTGGGCGCGCCGCTCCTTGCCGAGATCCCCCTGCACATCGACATTCGCACCACTTCGGACGGCGGTGCGCCCGTCGTTGTCTCGCGGGCCGCCTCGCCTCAGGCGCAGGCGTTTCGGGCGCTGGCACGCGGGCTCATGGACGCGGGGACTATATGAATCTCGTCCCCCGTTTCCCTCCGCTTCTGACCAGCTATGCGACGGGGCCGGCAAATCCGTTTACGGTTGCCTGCGATCGCGCGCGGCGCGGTGTCGATGCCGGCCTTCTTGCTTGGTCGATCGGCAGCGAGCGGTTGCGGGCGGCTCTCGTTCTTGCCCCAGAGACACCGCTCGGCCAGGCAATGGCGGGCTATGTGGCCTGCGCTGTGGGCTTTCAAAACGCGCTGGGGGCCACCGCGCCTGCAGAGACGGCTGTCCATCTTGATTGGAACGGCGGGCTGCGGCTGAACGGCGGCCATTTCGGCCGCATTAACGCTTATGCCAGCACCCTTGACCCCAAATCCATCCCCGACTGGCTCGTGGTCGGTCTTGATGTAACCCTAGAACTGGGTCCCGATTTCGAGCCAGGCCAGACCCCGGACTGGACCTCGCTCTATCACGAAGGCTGTGGCGAGGTGGATCCGGTCGACCTTCTCGAGGCATGGGCGCGGCATTCCCTCGTCTGGCTTCATGATATCGAGACAGCACAGGCGCGCGCCAATCTCCATCGGGAATACGAGGGGCTCTTGTGGAAACTGCACGACGAGACGGTTGTCCGTCTTCTCGGCGAGGTGGTCGCAGGTAAGTTTCTCGGTGTTGATGAAGATTTCGGTTGCCTTGTCAAATCCGAGACTGGTGAGACCCGCCTTTTGCCACTTTATAGAATTCTTGAGGAGGCGCCGTAATGCTGCTGGCCCGTGCGATTCATTTCGACGAGAGCGATATGAACGTCTTTCATCGCCCTGCACGCACCGGCGAGTGGTCGGTCTCGGGTGGGTTTGAGTTTTCGAACTGGAGCGAGGCGGACCTTAAGGGTAAGGCGCGTCAGTCTTTTGCAAATGGCTGGCTCGGTATCGAAACCTTCGGACGGGTGACGTTCGTCGCTGTGACCCAGATCGAACCACTGGAATACGAGGCCGCTATCGAGACGCTGGCGCAGCATTTCGTGGATGTCTATGGGGCGCCGTCCCTCGATGCCGCGCGCCCTGTCGCCAGAGACGAGCTGGCCCATATGGCAGAGCTCTGCGCTGATCACGACCCCAACACCATTCTGACAGTTCTGCGGGAGCTGACCGACGCGGGCGTACGCGAGCAGTACCGTTTTATCGAAGCGGCAGACGCCGGACTGGATCAGTTTGCCATCCACGGATCGCTCGACGAATAGGCTCAGCGTCGACTGCTGGTCGTCGGGGCCTTGTCAGAGGAACTTCGCTGAAGAGGGGGCAGGGCGGCCGATAGCGTTCGGGCATGACCAAACGCTCCCCTTTCAAGTACTTCAAAACGAGCCCCGAGATCATTCGCTTGGCGATGATGCTCTATGTTCGGTTCCCTGTCACGCTGAGGAATGTCGAGGATCTGCTGCAAGAGCGCGGCATCGATATCAGCCACGAAACAGTTAGATTTTGGTGGCATCGGTTCGGGCCTGTGTTCGCCTCGGAGATCCGGAAGCGTCGGATCGAGGGTCTGAGAACGAGCCATTGGCAATGGCATCTCGACGAGGTTTTCGTGAAGATCAACGGCGAGCGGCACTACCTCTGGCGCGCGGTCGACCACGAAGGAGAGGTTCTGGAAAGCTTTGTGACCAAGGCCCGGGACAAGAAAGCCGCATTGAAATTCCTCAAGAAAGCAATGCGCAAGCACGGTCGCCCAGATGTGATCGTCACGGATCGGCTTCGATCTTATCGAGCTGTACTGAAGGAGATTGGCGCAGCAAAGCGACAGGAAACGGGCCGCTGGCTCAACAATCGAGCCGAGAACTTGCATCTACCATTTCGAAGGCGAGAGCGAGCAATGCTCCGCTTCAGGCGCATACGAACGTTATAGAAGTTCGCCTCAGTCCACGCCTCAGTTCTCATCCATTTCAATTCAGAGCGTCACCTCTACTCCCGTGCCAACTTCAAACTGAACCGCGCCGCTGCTCTCGCCGAGTGGCGGCTGCTTTGTTCCGCATAGGTTCGCGCATTTTCCGGCAAACAGAGACTAGTTCGAATTTGTCTGACACCACCGCCACCTTACCCTCGATCTTCCGCTGCCCAGCCGGTCTTGCTGCAGACTGAGACGGGTTTGAAGCCGTTTGGCAGGACTACTGTTCCCCTTGCGCAAAACCGATAGCTGGGAAAGGATCGCGGGCAGGACAAATCCCCTGTGATGAGGCAGAGATGAGCAAGGACACGCGGCAGGTTTCCTTTACGGCGATGAAGGACGGCACGAAGGACGACTATCTCCTTCTGGCCGAGCTTGAGAAACCCTATCACCGGATGACGGCCGACCGTGTTCTGGCCGAGTTGCGCCGGCAGGGCGAAGCCTCGATGGACGGCTACAAGATCACCCGGATGCACCACGGGCTTCAGGCCGCGGCCCGCGCCGAGAAAGAGGGCGCGGATATCGACTGGATCGTGGCTGCGCTTCTCCACGACATCGGCGATGGCCTTGCCCCGCAGAACCACGACCGTTTCTCGGCCGAGGTGATCCGCCCCTTTGTGCGGTGGGACGTGTCCTGGACGGTCGAGCATCACGGCATTTTCCAGATGCTCTATTACGCGCATCACTACAGCTGGGACGAGAACGCCCGCGAAGATTTCCGCGATCACCCCTGTTTCGACATCTGCGCCGAGTTCTGCGAGCGCTGGGACCAGTCGTCTTTCGATCCCGCCTACGAGACCCCGCCGCTTGAACATTTCGAGCCGATGGTGCGCGAGGTTTTTGGCCGCAAGGCTTGGGATCCGGCGGTGATCCGCGAGGGTGAAGTGACCAACCTCATGGGCAAGGCCGCCTAGCACAATTCTAGAGAAGGAGCCCCTCGTGCGGGACTTTCAAAAGCCCGGCCGCTCGGCCGTTTATGCCGCGAACGGAATGTGCGCGACCTCGCATCCCTTGGCGTCGCAGGTGGCCGTCGAGATCCTGAAATCGGGTGGCAACGCGGTCGACGCAGCCATCGCGGCGGCGATCCTTCTTGGCGTGTGCGAACCGCAGATGACCGGGATCGGTGGCGACTGTTTCGTGCTGGTCAAACCGGCGGGGACGGAGAAGGTCACGGCGCTCAATGGCTCGGGGCGTGCGCCGATGGGGCTCAAGGCGGCCGACCTTCGGGCGCGGGGGCTGTCGAAAATGCCGGTGACGGGGATCGAGCCGGTGACCATTCCCGGCGCGATTGATGCCTTCTGTCGCCTTTCCGAACGCTTCGGAAAGCTGTCACTGACCGAAATCATCGCCCCCGCGATCCGTTATGCCGACGAGGGCGTGCCGGTCGCGCCGCGGGTGGTGTTCGACTGGAAAGAGGACGGCGGCGTGCTCAGAGGGGCTGCGCGCGACTGGTTCATGATCGACGGCAAGATCCCGCAGGTGGGGCAGGTGTTCCGCCATACCGGCATGGCCGAGGTTCTGCGGCGGGTAGCGAAAGAGGGGCGGGCGGGGTTCTACGAAGGCGAAGTGGCCGAGGATATGGTGGCCTCGCTGCGGGCATTGGGCGGCACCCATACTCTCGACGATTTCGCCGCCACCGAGGCGACATGGGGCGAGCCAGTCTCGGGCCTCTACCGTGGCACGGAACTCATTGAGCACCGGCCCAACGGGCAGGGGGCGACCGCGATCCTCTTGGCGAAGATCCTGTCGCATTTCGATGTGGCGGCCCTCGATCCCTTTGGCGCCGAGCGGCTGCACCTCGAGGCCGAGGCCTCCAAGCTCGCCTACGATGCCCGCGACCGGTTCATCGCTGACCCCGACCGCACCAAGCGCCTCGACCACATGATCGCCGACGAGACAGCAGCCAAACTCGCCGGCCTGATCGACCTCAAGCGGGCGATGCCCTCGCCGAAGGCGGCAACCGAGGCGCTGCACAAAGAGACCGTCTATGTCACCGTGGTCGACCGCGACCGGATGGCTGTCTCTCTCATCTATTCGATCTACCACGGCTTCGGCGCTGGGTTGGCCTCGGACAAGTTCGGGATCAACTTCCAGAACCGCGGCTCGGGTTTCACCCTCGAAGAGGGGCATCCCAACGAAGCAACGGGCGGCCAGCGGCCGATGCACACGATCATTCCGGGGATGCTCGCCACGAACGACCGGATCGAGATGCCCTTCGGCGTCATGGGTGGCAGCTATCAGCCCACGGGCCATGTACGCCTCCTGTCGAACCTCAAGGATTTCGGCATGGACATTCAGGCCGCGATCGACGCGCCGCGCGGGTTCAGCTTGGATGGCAAGCTGAGCATCGAGCGGGGCTATGATCCCAAGGTGGCACAGACGCTGGCCGATCTGGGCCACAATGTCTCCGAAGTGGTCGAACCGCTCGGCGGGGCTCAGGCGATCATTCTGGGCAAGAACGGAGTGCTGATCGGCGGTTCCGATCCGCGCAAGGACGGCTGTGCTCTCGGCTACTAGGCTTCTTCAAATCCTTCCAGAACGCCCACGGTATTGATCGCGATTTCCTCCACCGCATAGCCTCCTTCCATGACGAAAAGCGTAGGTTTGCCGAGGGCGGCGATGCGCTGGCCGATCTTGGGGTAATCTTCGGTTTTCAGCTTGAAGCCGCTGATTGGATCTTTCTCGAAGGTGTCGACGCCGAGCGAAACCACAACGACATCGGGATCATAGGCGGTGATCTTGCGGCAGCCATCCTCCAGCGAGGCCGACCAGCCCGCCCATGCCGTGCCAAGGGGCATGGGATAGTTGTGGTTGAAGCCAAGCCCCGCGCCTGCGCCGGTCTCTTCAGCGGCGCCGAGGAAATAGGGATATTCCTCACGCGGGTCGGCGTGGAGGTTGACGACCATCACATCGCTGCGTTCGTAGAAGATCTGCTGCGTGCCGTTGCCGTGGTGGTAATCGACATCGAGAATGGCGACCCGCTTGGCGCCGCCATCAAGGAAAGATTGCGCGGCCACGGCGGCGTTGTTGATGAAGCAATAGCCGCCCATGAAATCAGCCCCCGCATGGTGCCCCGGCGGGCGGCAGAGTGCAAAGGCCGCCCGCTCGCCACCGGCGACAAGGCCCGCTGCCGTCAGGGCGCAATCATGTGCGGCCTTGACCGCGGCCCATGTGCCCTCGACGAATGAGGCCGAGGCGTCGATGGAGTAATGACCGAGAAGGCCGGTGGCCGAGGTCGGCACCAGATCGCGCCGCAGCCCTTTGGCGGGCCATGAGGAAGGCAGGGCGGGGCCGGAGTTGCCTTCGGCAAGCCAGCGCTCCCAGGCGGTTGGCAGGAAGGCGAGGAAGGCAGGGTCATGCACCTTTGAGGCAATGGTCAGGTCATGTTCAACCGGCGGCAAAACCTCACCCAAGCCCCGATCGCGCACCCGCGCCACGATATACTCGGCCCGTGACGGCAACTCGAACGAAGGTAGGATACGGCCGCCGTTCAATTCGTTGTGGCCGGAATGACCGAGATGCTTGTCGGAATAGACGGTCTTCATGGCGACACCGGTCCTGGATCAGATCATAGGCGGGGTGCAGGCGCAGGCGACAACTGCCGTGACGTTGCCTACGTTTTTCAGGGAATAGGGCTGGCGCCCGATAATGTGATAGCCGCCGCCAGCGGTAATGCGGCGGGTTTCGTCGCCCGCTGTCACTTCGATCGTGCCGTGTACGACGACCGCTGCGGTTTCGCCTTCGTGCGAGATGGGCGCATCGCCGGTTCCGGCGCCGGGTTCGTATCGTTCGAGAAACATCTGTAGGGTCTTGTCGCGGCGCTCGGGCGCGAGAACGCGCAGGTCGGCCACGCCACGCGAGACCACCATCATGTCGGACGCCGTGTTGAAGATGACATTCTGTTGAGACGCAGGCAGGGCGAAGAAATCCGCCATCGAAATAGAGACGGCCGAGAGGATGCGATGGAGCGAAGCGAGGGACGGCGCGTGAGCCTCCTGCTCGATGAGCGAGATTGTCGTGTTGGTAACGCCAGCCCTTTTGGCCAATTCGCGCTGTGATAGCCCGAGCTTCTCACGGAGGGCTTTGAGCCGGGCGCCAACCGCAAGATCGCTCGCCTCTTGTCGCGAACGTTCCTCGCGCGATTTTTTGGATCCGCCTTTCTTGGGGGCTTTCGCTTCGGTCAACATAAACTCCGTAATTAAAAACGAGACGTTGAATAAGACTGTGCGCAAAGCGCCCGCCTTGCAACAAACCTTTGCAAACTATCTGTGAAATTTTAGCAGGAAAGCAGCTTGCCGTGTAAAAAAAACAATGCCAAGATTTTAAAAAATTCTAACCCGTCTGACAGGGAAGGTCCGGCAATGTCGGCATTGAAAGAGTTCGAACGGCTTTCGGGTAATCTGTTCCTCGGAGGAGAGTTCGTCCGAAGCAAAAGCACGGCGACCTTTTCGGTTATCGATCCGGCGACCGAGGATCGCGTGGGCGTGATCGCCG
>JALRLK010000101.1 GCA_023254495.1 Marivivens sp.
CGACCCCCCATTTTGTGTCTTGGGACCCCCGGCTTAAATTACTGAGCGCAGCTCCCTCAAACAACAAAATTACCCCCAACTAGACATATCCGATGTACCCCAGTGAAAATTACCCCCAACTAGACATATCCGATGTACCCCAGTGAAAATTACCCCCAACTAGACATACTCCAGGCCCACAGGAGTACCCCCATTACTCGCTAAAATGCCCCTGCAAAAAATACACCACATACACCCCCAGCCAAACTTGACATGCTAAGTTCTCTAAAATATGGCACACTACGCCGAAGCACTAAGGTAGCGCATGTACACGCCACAGATTGACACTGACATCCCGCTAGCGGACTTTCCCCCCACTTTCTCGGATTTGTCCGCGAGGGTGGATGCGGCGTTTGCCGCCCTGTCAGAGCTTCAAGCGGACGTCGAGGTCACCGATGACGCCCAAGAAGCCGCCCGCGCGGCCGAGAAATGCGGCGTTCCCTTCACGCTGTCGACCTTGTCGATCTGCTCGATCGAGGATGTGAGGGCGCAAACGAAAGAGCCCTTCTGGTTTCAGCTCTACGTCATGCGCGATGAGGAATACGTCGACAATCTGATCCAGCGGGCCAAGAACGCCGGCGTCTCGGCGCTAGTCATTACGCTCGATCTTCAGATCCTCGGCCAGCGGCACAAGGATCTGAAGAACAAGCTCAGCGCTCCACCCAAGCTCACCCCGCGGATGATCTGGGACTATACCACCAAGTGGCGCTGGACCTTGGGCATCGCGGCTTCGGGAAAATACACCTTCCGCAACATCGCGGGCCACGCCAAGAACGTGACCAACCTCAGCTCGCTCACCACCTGGACCCACGAACAGTTTGAACCCAAGCTCGATTGGAGCATGGTTGCCAAGCTCAAGGAGAAGTGGGGCGGCAAGGTGATCCTCAAGGGCATTCTCGATGTCGAGGACGCGAAGAAAGCGGTCGAGATCGGCGCCGATGCGATTGTCGTGTCAAATCACGGCGGGCGTCAGCTTGATGGCGCGATCTCGTCGATCCGGGCGCTTCCGGCAATTGTCGAGGCCGTGGGCGATCAGACTGAGGTCTGGCTCGATAGCGGCATCCGGTCGGGGCAGGATATCCTCAAGGCCCTAGCCATGGGCGCGAAAGGCACAATGATCGGCCGCGCCTATCTGCATGGCCTTGGTGCGATGGGCGAGGCGGGCGTCACCAAAACGCTCGAGGTCTTGCAGCGCGAGCTGGATATCTCGATGGCGCTCTGCGGGCGGCGGGATGTGACAACGCTTGATCGCGATGTCCTTCTGGTGCCGCAGGGGTTTGAAGGCGTCTGGCAGTAGCTAGCGCCGCGCCTCAAGGCGTCCCGCGGCCAGCGCAAGGGGCACCGCGATCAGGAGAAGCGCGGCGACCGACGCAAAGGCGATCCGCAGTCCGAAAAGCTGGCTGAGCTGCCCCATCAGGACAGGCGCGAGGAAGAAGCCGGAAAAGCCCATCACGGCGACCCGGCTGATCGCCTCGGTCCGCATCTTGCCCGGCACGAGCCGCCCGACGATGGCAAGGCCAATCGGGCCGATCACCGAGACACCAAGCCCGAGAATACCAAAGCCAAGATAGGCAATGGCGGGGGTTGGCGCGGCGGCGGCAATGAGCGCACCACTGGCCGAAAGGATTGCCGCGAAGAGGATCACGGTCACATCGCGCAGCCGCTCTGACACCACTTGACCCGAAAAGCGCCCGAAAGCCATCGTCGCACCCAGCATCGCAGGACCAAGCGCGCCCTGAACCGCGCCGCCATTCAAGGTCCGCTCGACGTGCAAGGCCGACCAGGCCTCGACAGTCGCCTCAGACATGAAGGCCACCAGAACGATCCCGCCGCAGATCAAGATTGGAACGAGGGGATAGCCACCGTTGGCGTGTTGCTCCTCGCCCTCGGGTCGAGCCGGCGCCATTCGCAGCCAAAGCGCGATACCGAGGCAGGCAGCCGCGATAAGGCCGAAGGTCAGGGTTGGATCAACCTGGCCTTCGCGCATGACGCCCGCGAAAACCGCGGCAACCGCATAGGCGAGCGAAAACATCGCGTGGCTGGCGTTCATCAGAGGCCGGCGATGCAGCGCTTCCAACTCGCTCACCCGCGCATTCATAACCACATCGAGAAGGCCCGATGTGCTGCCGAGCGCCAGCATCGACAAGGCAAAGCCAACGGGCGTTGTCGCCAAAGTTGGCAGAATGAATACGGCGACAAAAGCCAGCGCCGCCACCTGCATGGCGCGTGCGCCGAGCACACGGTCAATCCGCGGCGCGAGCCACATGGACGACACCAAGCCCAGCGCCGAGCCAAGGAGCAGGATGCCAAAGGTCGCATCATCGACACCGAGCCGATCCTTGAACACAGGATAATGGGCCGCCATCGTGCCCCAGTAGAGGCCGATGATGACGAAAGCTGCCGAGGGCCGGGCGGTGGTGCGAAGGGCGCTGATCACTGACATGGGCGATGCTTGGCAGGCCCAAGCGGGCATGGCAATGCTCCTTCAGGCAGAGGAGGCCGCAAGGAAGCCGAAGAATCAGCAAACTTTGCCACTTTTGCCCTTCCCAAGCGGCAGATTCCCCCCTATAGCCCCCATCTCATCCGGGCCGCACACCCTTGGAGGGCGGCCCATAACCTTATGGAGAAAACCATGGCTCGTGAGATCCCCGATCTTCACGCCACGGTACGGACGGGGACAGGCAAGGGGGCCGCTCGTCAAGCTCGCCGTAATGGCGACGTACCTGGCATTGTTTACGGTGGCGGCGCTGATCCGCTCCCGATCAACCTCGATTTCAACAAGCTCCTGCAGCGCCTCCGCGCCGGCCGCTTCTTGTCGACCCTGTTCAACCTCAAGGTTGACGGTCAGGAAGACGTGCGCGTGATCTGCCGCGGCGTCCAGCGCGATGTTGTCAAAGACCTGCCGACCCACGTCGACCTGATGCGCCTCAAGCGCACCAGCCGCGTGAACGTCTTCGTGCACGTCGACTTCACCAACGAGCGCGCAGCTCCCGGCATCCGCAAGGGCGGCGTTCTGACCGTCGTGCGCCCGGAAGTCGAGCTTAACGTTCTTGCTGGCGACATCCCGTCAAGCATCGTTGTCGATCTGACCGGCCGCGAAGTTGGCGACGTCATCCACATCGGCGACGTCACTCTGCCGGAAGGCTGCAAGCCGACCGTCGAGCGTAACTTCGTCATCGCCAACATCTCGGCTCCGTCGGGCCTGCGTTCGGCTGAGAACGAAGCTGGCGACGAAGGCGAAGAGGGCGGCGAGGAGTAATCCTCTCGGCACTTCTGGAAATAGCGCGGGGCCTTCGGGCCCCGTTTGCTTTTCGGGCACTGGCTCTGCGCTGCGGCATCGCCTAAGGTCGCGCCATGAAACTCTTTGTCGGCCTTGGCAATCCGGGGGCCAAATACGCCGGAAACCGCCACAACATTGGATATATGGCTGTCGAACGGATCGCGGCCGATCATGGCTTTTGCCCGTGGCGGTCCAAGTTTCAGGGCGTGATGTCCGAAGGCCGCCTTGGGCGCGAGAAGGTGATCCTGCTCAAGCCCGAGACCTTCATGAATCTCTCCGGCCAGTCGGTCGGCGAGGCGATGCGCTTTCACAAGCTCGAGCCTGCCGATGTGATCGTTTTTCACGACGAGCTCGATCTCGCGCCCGGCAAATTCCGCCTCAAGACAGGTGGCGGGCACGCGGGGCACAACGGCCTGCGCTCGATCCACGCCCATATCGGCGAGGCCTATGACCGCGTGCGCCTCGGCATCGGCCATCCGGGCGACAAGAACAGCGTGGCGGGATATGTCCTTGCCGATTTCGCCAAGGCCGAGGCCGACTGGCTCGACGACCTTCTGCGCGGCATCAGCGACGGGGCGGCGGCCTTGGCCGATGGGGAAGGCGCGAAGTTCCTCAATGCGGTATCCCTGAGAACCGCCCCGCCCCGCTCTTCGACCGGCACCCAGAAAAAGGCCGAGACGGCACCGGAGCCGAGCCCGCAGCCAACCGAAGATACCCGTTCGCACCTGCAAAAGCTCGTCGACAGGTTCAAATGACCGAGCGTCTGCGCGAAGCCTTCCGGTTTCAGGCCGAAGCCTGCGCCGATCTCGGCTCGCCCTTCATGGCGCGGCTTTGCACCCTTCTGGCCGAACGGCTTGGACGGCGTGTCACCATCGAATCCCTTGGTCACCCACGTCGGCGTTCCGGTCGCCTTGCCGTTGCGGCCGATGGACTGGACGA
>JALRLK010000126.1 GCA_023254495.1 Marivivens sp.
AGCGTTCGGCGAAGCCGTCCGCCAGCGCGCCTGCGACCTCGAGGCCTACATCCCCAAAGACCCGCCCTGGGTCACCGCAGCCCGACGCCAAGCACTCCTGGAGGCCACGTCCTAATGTTCACCGCACCTGCGCGCCGCATAGACAAGATGGCCTTCGGCAAGCCAACCCACTACTACGAAGACGCCAACGGCAAGCGAATCCCCGGCGTCACGACGATTCTGAATGAGGGTCTACCCAAGCCTGCCCTCATCAACTGGGCCGCCAACGCCACCGCCGAGGCAGCCGTCAACCGTTGGGACGAGCTCACCGACATGGGTCCAGCCGACCGCCTGAAGATTCTGAAGGCTGCCCGGTACGAGGATCGCGACGCCGCCGCCAAACGCGGCACCGAGGTTGAGGCCGAGGATGCCGCCTTTGGGGCGGCGGGCGATGCGGGCGGCGATGGCCTCCATCCCGTCGTTGTTAAAGCCGAAGCGGTTGATCGCGGCGCGGTCTTCTGTGAGGCGAAAGAGGCGGGGCTTGGGATTGCCCGGCTGGGGGCGCGGGGTGGCGGCGCCGACCTCGACAAAGCCGAAGCCGCAGCGGGCGAGGGGGGCAAGGGCGGTTGCGTTCTTGTCGAAGCCCGCGGCGAGGCCCACGGGATTGGTGAGCGAGAGGCCCGCAAGCGTGGTGGCAAGGCGCGGCGAGGTGTAGGGGCCGCTTTTCGGGCCGAGGCCCATTTGCAGCGCTTTCAGCGCCATTCCATGTGCCGCTTCGGGATCGAGGCGGCGGAGCGCGATCATGCCGAGGGCTTCGAGGGGCGAGGTCATGTCAGGTCCGGAAACTGGTGGGCGCCGTTCACGAGGGGCAGGGACGCATCCCAAAGAATGTCCGTGAGGCGCAGCTCGCGATAGAGGTGCGGGAAGAGCTGGCCGCCGCGGGAGGGCTCCCATTTCAGATCGGGGGCGAGGGCGTCGCTCTCAAGTGCGAGGAGCACCAGCCCCTCTTCGCCGGCGAAATGTTTGGCGGCGGTCTCGGCGGCTTGGGCGGCGGTCGAGAAATGCACATAGCCATCGGCCACGTCGATCGGCGCGCCGGCAGTTGCGCCTTCGGCCTTGAGGATGGCCCACTCGGGGGCGCGGAATATCTTGTAGATCAGCATGGCGCTCTCTTGCCTGTTGGCCCGAGCGCGGTCAATGGTGCGGGGGCATATCATTGACGGAATGGAGCCTACAACCTCTCACAGGAATCTTTGACTCAGTGGTCAAATCGCGCAAACATCCCGACACCAACCGCAGGGGGATTTTCGATGAAACTGTTTCAAAAGACTTTTGCCGCAACGCTTCTTGGCGCGACCGCACTGGGCGCGACCGTGGCGATGCCAGCGGCGGCTGATTCTGTGACGATCACCATTCTCGGTGTCGGTGACATCTATGAGTTTGACGAGGGCTTTGCCCCGATCAACGCCATCGCCAAGGCCGAGCGGGCGGCCAATCCGAACACGATCTATGTGATGGACGGCGATATGCTCTCGCCCTCGCTTTTGTCGGGCTTTGACGGCGGGCAGAACACCATCGACCTGACCAACCTCGTGCCCTTCGATCTCGCCGTTCCCGGCAACCACGAGTTTGACGCAGGCACCTCCAATTTCCTAGAGAAGATGGCGGCCTCCAACTATCCTTGGGCTGCGATCAATATCACCAACGAGGATGGCTCGCCGGTTCCCGGCCTTGGTGGCGTGATGCATATGGAAGTGGGCGGCATCAAGGTCGCGCTCATTCCGGTGGCGCAGGATACCACGCCAGAAGTGGCAAGCCCCGATGGCCTTGCCTTCCAGCCCACGGTCGAGACCGGCATCGCCGCGGCCAAGCAGGCGCGGGCCGACGGGGCCGAGCTGGTGATCGGTGTGGTTCAGACCAATATGGCCAACGACCGCGCCCTCATCGCGAGCCATGCCTTCGACGTGATCATGTCGGGCGACGACCACTCCTACGCGACCTCGTATGACGGCATCACCGCCTATGTTGAGACCTCGATGGACGGCCGTTTCCTGTCGCCATTGGATCTGCATATCGAGATCACCAACAAGGACGATGGCACCCGCTCGATCAAGTGGACGCCCAACTTCCGCTTCATCAACACCGCCAATGTCGAGCCTGATCCCGAGACGCAGGCGATGGTCGACAAGCTGGCCGCCGACCTCGACGCCAGCCTCAACATCGAGATCGGTGCGACCGCAGGGGCGCTCGATAGCCGCCGGAACGTGGTTCGTGGCGAGGAATCGGCCATGGGCAACCTGATCGCCGATGCGATGCGCGATGCCACGGGGGCGGATATCACGATCACCAACGGTGGCGGTATCCGTGCAGACCGGACCTATGATCCGGGCACCGTCCTGACCCGCCGAGATATCCTGAGCGAGCTGCCCTTCGGCAACGTCACTGTTGTGACCGAGCTTCCGGGCAGCCAGATCCTTGCCGCGCTTGAAAACGGCGTGAGCCAGGTCGAGAAAGGCGCGGGCCGCTTCCCGCAGGTCTCAGGTCTGAACTTCGTCTATGATCCGTCGGCCCCGGCGGGCGCGCGGATCACCGAAGTCACGGTGGGTGGCGCGGCACTTGAGGCTGACAAGGTCTATCGCGTCGCCACCAACGACTACATGCTCGGTGGCGGTGATGGCTATGGCGCGCTGGACGGTGGCCGTGTCGTCGTCGACAAAGGCAACGGAAGTCTGATGGCCAATGATGTGATTGACTACATCATTGCCAACGGCGGCACCTCGATTGGCCTCGAGGGCCGGATCAAGACTGTCGGCCAATAAGGCTTGACCCGAAATCAAAAAGCGCCCCGTGGAGCAATCCGCGGGCGCACAGTTTTTGGGAGAGGGAGTTAGTGTCGGGCGGTCGAGGGATCGATGATCCCGGTTACTTTGGTGATGATCGACGCCGGAAAACCGCTAGGTTCAGCGCGCTTGTGGATCGCGCCCTTATCCTTGACGAGATAGATGCAGAAGGTCTTGTTGGCGGCCACATAGGAATGGACTCACTGAACTTTGGCGGCGAGCTCGGCCAAGGCTTCGTCCGAGGCGTGGGCCGCGCCGCCAACCTCGGGGTTGCCCAGTCCGCCAACGCCCGGAAGGGCGCGATCGATTACAAATTTTCTCATGTTTGTCTCCAGTTCTGATGCTAAAGTTAAAGAGACAAGGCGCCTTGATGAAGTCATCTTCCTCGAGGTTGGCATCACCTGTACGTCAAGATTTTTGTATGGCTAAAAAGAAAAACTTTAATATCGATGAAAACCCTTCGAAGACCGGATAGAGCCTGAGATGTGTGGGCGCATGGCCATAACTCTGCCGCAGGACGCGATGGCACAACTTTTCGCGGCGACGCCGGACAACGATCTTCCGCAGGGGCCCAACTATAACGTCTGCCCGACGATGCCGATCGCCGTGGCGACCTCTAGTGCGGGCCACCGCCGCTTACGAGCAATGCGCTGGGGCTTAATCCCGCGCTGGTACAAAGCGCCGACCGACGGCCCGCTTCTCATCAACGCTCGCTCGGAAACCATCGCCGAAAAGCCCGCCTTCCGCGAGGCCTGCCGCGAGCGTCGCTGCCTTTTGGCGGCGGACGGGTTCTATGAATGGAAGCGCCAGGCAGGGCAGACGCCGCTACCGTGGTTTGTAAGCCGCGCCGACGGTGCTCCTTTCGTGATGGCCGGGATCTGGCAGACATGGCAGGGACCAGAGGGCGAGGCCATCGACAGCTGCGCCATCGTCACATGCGCCGCGAACGAGACCATGGCGCCGGTGCACGACCGACTGCCGGTGATCCTTGAGGCCAACGACTGGCCGCTCTGGCTCGGGGAAGAGGGCAGAGGGGCCGCCACGCTGATGCGGCCCGCAGGAACCGAAATCCTCAAAATGCATCGAGTTGGCACAGAGGTGAATTCCAACCGGGCAACCGGGCCGGGCCTCAACAAGCCGGTCGGGCCACCACCCGATGTTTTGGAGCCAGCCGAACCGTCGCCGGAAAGCTTGGTCTAATCCCCTTCAATGTTAGGCTAGGCAATAGCCAACGATACCGGGAGGATCTCTTAGACGATTGCCATAACAGGTGTTTTTCGGATCCTTGTTTTCTACAATCGCACCACGCCTTGGTTGGAGCATGGGGCACTTCGGGTCTCCATCGATGGAACCCGAGGGTCCTAGCTTTCCGACCAACATCTATGTCGGCCCAAAGATTAGGGAGGCGAAACTCAATAAGACTAAATCCCCTCCCCCACAAAAGCCTTCTCCACCACGAACTCGGCCGGATCGGAGTTAGCGCCTTCACGCAGGCCGGCTTTCTCGAGAAGCGCTTTCATGTCGATGTTGAAGGCGAGGCTGCCGCAGACCATAGCGCGGTCGTTCGCGGGATCGAGGGGCGGCACGCCGAGGTCGGCGAAGAGCTCGCCGTTTTCAATGAGCTTAGTGA
>JALRLK010000137.1 GCA_023254495.1 Marivivens sp.
CCTTCAGGCACCTCCCGGCGCGGGCAAGACCACTCGGGTGCCGATCGCCCTCCTCCAGGCGGGCCTTGCCAGCGGCAAGATCCTCATGCTCGAACCGCGCCGCCTCGCCACGCGGACGGCAGCCGAACGGCTTGCCGAGGAACTGGGCGAAGCGCCGGGGCAAACCGTTGGCTACCGGATGCGCGGCGAGACCAAGGTCTCCAAGGCCACGCGCATCGAGGTTGTCACCGAAGGCATCCTCACCCGCATGATCCAGTCCGACCCCGAACTCACCGGCATCGGCACGGTGATCTTCGACGAATTCCACGAGCGCAGCCTCAATGCCGATCTCGGCCTTGCCCTCGCGCTCGAAATCTGCGGCGCCCTCCGCCCTGATCTTATCCTCCTCGCCATGTCCGCCACGCTCGACGCCGAGCCGGTGGCCGCCCTGATGGGCGATGCGCCAGTCATCACTTCCGAGGGGCGGTCCTATCCGGTGGAAACTCTCCACCTCGACAAACCCCTGCCCCGCGATGCCCGTCTGCCCGAAGCGACCGCGGCGCTCGTCGAACAGGCGGTGACGGAGACCAAAGGCGGCATCCTGGTTTTCCTCCCCGGCGAAGGTGAGATCCGGCGCACCGAGGCGCTCCTGAAAGGCCGTCTGCCTGCGGATTGTGAGGTCCGCCCCCTCTACGGCGCCCTGCCCTTCGCCGCCCAGCGCGCGGCAATTGCGCCGGTCGCCAAGGGCCGCAAGGTCGTCCTCTCCACCGCCATCGCCGAAACCTCGCTCACCATCGAGGATATCCGCGTGGTGATCGATGCCGGCCGCGCCCGCCGCGCCCGCTATGATCCGGGCTCGGGGATGTCGCGGTTGGTCACCGAGAAGGTCACCCGCGCCGAGGCGACCCAACGAGCGGGCCGTGCAGGGCGCGTGGCCGCAGGGCGCTGCTACAGGCTCTGGACCAAGGGCGAGGAAGGTGCGCTTGCGGCCTTCCCCCCGCCCGAGATAGCCACCGCCGACCTTGCGCCCCTCGCACTCGAACTAGCGCTCTGGGGCAGCGACGATCTCGACTTCCTGACCCCGCCACCCGAAGGGGCGCTTGCCGAGGCCCGCGCCCTTCTGGCCGAACTCGGCGCGCTCGATGACAGGTGCCGGATAACCGCCCATGGCCGCGAACTGGCCGCCCTGCCCCTGCATCCCCGCCTCGGGCATATGCTCCTCAAGGCAGGCAAAGCCGCCGCGCCTGTGGCAGCCCTTCTAGGCGAGCGCGATCTGCTCTCTGGTGCTCCCGCCGACCTCGGCCTGCGGGTCAAAGCGCTCACCGGTCGCTACGATGGGCCGGGGGCGATCAGCCATCCGGCCAAAGAGCGGGTGAAGGCCGAGGCCAAACGGCTTGAGGCGGGCCTGCCCGAACGGCCTGCGATGGACCTCGCCGAGATGGTGGCGCTGGCCTACCCTGACCGCATCGGCCAGCGCCGCCCCGGCGACCAGCCGCGCTATCTCCTCTCGGGCGGCAAGGGCGCAATCCTCGACGCTGCTGATCCGCTCGCCGGCCAGCCCTACCTCGTCGCCACCGACCTTGACGGTGATCCGCGCGAAGCGAAGATCCGGCTGGCCGCGCCGATCACGGAGAGCCAGATCCGCGCCACTCTCGCCGACCGGATCACCGAAGAGACCACCTGCCAGTGGTCCAAGCGCGACAGGCGGGTTCTGGCGCGGCGGCAGGAGCGGTTGGGCGCGATTGCCCTGAGCGACCGCCCGTGGCTTGAAGCCCCGCCCGAAACCATCGCCCAAGCCATGTGCGAGGGGGTGCGCGATCTGGGGCTGCGGCTTGAAGGAGCGGCGGCGCGGTTTAGGGCGCGGGTGGAGCTCGTCCGCCCCGGAGGGACCGACCTGCCAGACATGGCCGATGCGGCGCTGCTCGACACCCTTGAAGATTGGCTCCTGCCCCACCTCCAAGGCGTGAAAACCGCCGAGGACTGGAAGCGCTTCAACCCGCTGGAAGCTTTGCGAGCGATGCTCAGCTGGGCCCAGATGCAATCCCTCGACACCGCAGCGCCCGCGCATTTCGAAACGCCCCTCGGCCGCCGCATTGCCATCGACTATGACGGCGAGACGCCCGAAATCACCCTGCGCCTGCAAGAGATGTTCGGCGTCACCCGCCACCCGATGATCGGCAAAACGCCCTTGCGGGTTACGCTCCTCTCACCTGGCGGCAAGCCGGTGCAGACGACGACCGATATTCCCGGCTTTTGGGCCTCGTCCTATGCGGACGTGCGCAAAGATATGCGCGGCCGCTATCCGCGCCACCCCTGGCCCGAAGACCCGACCGTGGCGGAGCCGACCCTGCGCGCCAAGCCGCGGGGCACCTAGACGCCCATGTAATCCCGCTTGCCCAAGGGCACGCCGTTGTGGCGCAGGATGTCGTAGGCGGTGGTCAGGTGGAAATAGAACTGCGGCATCGAATAGAGGGTCGCCATTTCAAGGCCGGTGAGGGTCATGTCTCCCGCCCTTTGCTTGAGAACGAGCGAACGTGTCTCCGCCCCGGCGAGGCGCTCGGGCGTGTAGCATTCGACATAGGCTTTGACCTTGGCGATGCGGGTCTGCAGCTCGGCAAAGCTCGTTTCGGTATCGGGGAAGGAGGGCATCTCCTCGACGCAGAGCCGCGCCGGAAGGCGGGCGGCGAAATCGCAGGTCAGCTGCACCTGCCGCGTGAAGCTGAGCATATCGGGGAAGAGGCGGAAATCGAGGATCGCCTCGGGTTTGATGTTATGCTCAGTGCAATGAGCCTCGGCCTTGGTCAGAAGACCCGAAAGGGCCGAAAGGCCGCGCATCAGCGGCGGGATCACGTAGTCATGCATCTGGAACTCTCCCGAGGAATCACGGGCGGCTTGCAGGCCGCCTTTGCGAGGCAAGCCTAGCGCAATTCTTCGGGAGTGAGCAGGATTTCTCGCGGGTGTCAGACCCCGAGACACCAGCGCATGATCGCCTTCTGGGCGTGGAGGCGGTTTTCGGCCTCGTCCCAGATCACCGAATGCGGGCCGTCCATGACCGAGGAGGTCGCTTCGTCGTCGCGGTGGGCCGGCAGGCAGTGCATGAAAAGGCTGTCGTCCTTGGCCTGCGCCATGAGCGCATCGTTCACCTGATAGCCGCGCAGCTGGTTGTGGCGGCGTTCGCGGGCCGATTGCGGATCGTGCATCGAGACCCAGGTGTCGGTGACGACGAGGTCGGCGCCCGCGACCGCCTTGGCCGGATCACGCTCGATAACGATGTTGGAGCCTTTGGCGCGGGCCTCTTGCACGAAGCCCATCTCGGGGTCGAGGGTTTCGGGGCCGGTGAAGGTCAGATCGAAGCCGAGCTGGCCCGCGGCATGGATGAAGGAGGCACAGACGTTGTTGCCGTCGCCCGACCAGACCACCTTCTTGCCGGCAATCGGGCCGCGGTGTTCTTCGTAGGTCATCACATCGGCCATGATCTGGCAGGGGTGCGAGCGGTTGGTGAGGCCGTTGATGACCGGCACGGTGGCGTATTCGGCCATATCGAGGAGGGTTTGTTCCTCGAAGGTGCGGATCATGATGAGATCGACATAGCGGCTGAGGACGCGGGCGGTATCGGCGATGGTTTCGCCATGGCCGAGCTGCATATCGGCGCCGGAGAGGACCATGGTCTCGCCGCCGAGCTGGCGCACGCCAACGTCGAAAGAGACGCGGGTACGGGTCGAGGGCTTTTCAAAGATCAGCGCGACCATATGGCCTTTGAGCGGCTGGTCGTCGTCGGGCCTGCCTTTGGGGCGGCCAAGGCGGGCGGTTTTCATCGCCTGCGCGGTGTCGAGGATCTGCCGCAGGTCGGCGGGGCTGGTTTTGTTGATATCGAGAAAATGGTTCATGTAGGTCGCTTTCTGGGAGAGGCGGGAGGGGGCTCTGCCCTCCGGCCTTCGGCCTCCCGCCGGAGTATTTTCAGCCAAAAGAAATCAGAAGGTAGAGGCCGCCTTGTCGAGACGGGCGATAGCCTCGTTGATATCGGCATCGGGGATGTTGAGGGCCGGCAGGAGCCGGATGACGTTGTTGGCGGCGGGCACGGTGAGGACTTCGGCGGCGTAGCCGGCTTTGATCATCTCGGTGTTGGGCACCTTGCATTTGATGCCGAGCATCAGGCCCACGCCGGTGACGCTGTCGAAGACATCAGGATACGCGGCGACGAGGGCCTCGAGGCGCTGGCGGAAGAGGCCGGCCTTGCGGTTGACCTCGGCGAGGAAGGCGTCGTCGGCCACGAGGTCCATCACGCGGCCGCCGACGGCGCAGGCGAGCGGGTTGCCGCCGTAGGTCGAGCCGTGGGAGCCTGCGGTCATGCCGGAGGCGGCGTCTTCGGTGGCGAGGACGGCGCCCAAGGGGAAGCCGCCGCCGATGCCTTTGGCGACCATCATGATGTCGGGGGTGACGCCGGCCCATTCATGGGCGAAGAGCTTGCCGGCGCGGCCCATGCCGCATTGGACCTCGTCGAGGATCAGGTGGATGCAGTTCGTGTCACAGAGGTCGCGCAGGCCTTTGAGGCACTGGTCGGGCAGCGGGCGGATGCCGCCTTCGCCCTGCACCGGCTCGATCAGGATGGCAGCGACGTCGGACTGGGCGGCGGCGGCGGTAAGCGCCTCGTGGTCGCCCCAGGCGAGGTGGACGAAGCCCGGCAGGAGCGGGCCGAAGCCCTTGGTCATCTTTTCCGAACCGGCGGCGGCGATGCCGGCCGAGGAGCGGCCGTGGAAGGAGCCTTCGAAGGTGATGATCTTGACCCGCTCGGGGTGGCCTTTCTCGTAGTGGTACTTGCGGGTCATCTTGACCGCGAGTTCGCAGGCCTCGGTGCCCGAGTTAGTGAAGAAGGCGGTATCGGCGAAGGTCGCCTCGACGAGCTTGTCGGCCAGCGCCTGCTGGGCGGGGATCTGATAAAGATTGGAGGTGTGCCAGAGGGCGTTCGCCTGCTCGGTCAGGGTCTTGACCAGTTCGGGGTTGGCATGGCCCAGCGCATTCACCGCGATCCCCGCGCCGAGGTCCAAGAACCGTCGGCCGTCCGCCTCGATCAGCCAGGAACCTTCGCCTTTGACGAAGGTCAGGGGAGCGCGGTTATAGGTCGGCAGGAGCGAAGGGATCATTTTGGCCTCCAAGTGTGAAGATCAAGGGGTGCCTCATGGCCGGAGGGGTGTCAACGGCTTCGCGCCTCGGGGCCCCGTATTTGCGGGCGGATGTGGCACTAGGCCACGCAGGGTCAGGGCTTGAGGCGATAGCCCATGCGGAACCAACACCAGCAGAGTACGAGGATCGCCAGCGCCGCGCCCGATGCAACGGTCAGGCCAAGGGCGGGGCTGCTGTCGGAGATGCCGATCATGCCATAGCGGACCCCGTCGATGATGTAGAAGAAGGGGTTGGCGTGGCTGATCGTTTGCAGCGGAGTTGGCAGGGCGGTGATCGAATAGAAGGTGCCCGAGAGAAACGAGAGGGGCGTCACGACGAAGTTGCTGATGGCCGAGAGCTGGTCGAACTTGTTGGCAAAGATCGCGGCGACGATGCCGAGGGCGCCCATAAAAACCGAACCGGCGAGTACAAAGGCCAGCGTCCAGAGCGGGTGGGCGATGCCAACGCCGAGGAAGATCCAAGCACCGAAGGCGATCACCACGGCCACGATCATCCCCCGCGCCACGGCACCGGCGATATAGCCTACGACAAGCTCGAGCGGGCTGAGCGGCGGCATCAAAGTATCGACAATATTGCCCTGCACCTTGGCCGAGGTGATCGAGGAGGAGGTATTGGCAAAGGCGTTCTGGATCACGGTCATCGTCAGAATGCCGGGGGCAAGGAAATGCATGAAGGGCACGCCCATCACATCGCCGCGCCCCTTGCCGATGGCGATGGTAAAGATCAGAAGGAAGAGGCCCGCGTTGATCAAGGGGGCCATGATCGTCTGGCTCCAGACATTGAGAAAGCGCATCACCTCGCGCCGCGCCAGCGTATAGGTGCCAAGCCAGTTGACCCGGCCAAAGCGACGGACGCCCATCCCTTGAGCAGTGCTCATCTGCCACTCCTTCGTGCCTTCAAACGATTCGACCGCTTGTATCCCGCGTTCCCATGCTTAGAATAGGGGGCTGACCCGAGAACTTGGCCGGATGCGCCCGTAGGCCCCGCCCTTTAGCCGAAGGAATGTTAGGATGTCCTGGACCGACGAGCGCGTCGAGCTCTTGAAGAAGATGTGGACCGAAGGCCAATCGGCCAGCCAGATCGCCAAGGAATTGGGTGGGGTGACCCGCAATGCCGTGATCGGCAAAGTGCATCGACTTGGCCTGTCCAACCGCGCCGGCGCGGGCGCGGCCCCCTCGGCCCCGGCCGCCAGCCCGGCCAAGCCCGCCGCCAAGGAAAAACCCGCGGCCCCCGCCGCGCCCAAGGCCGCCCGCCCCGAACTCAAGGCGGCATCCAAGGCCAAGCCTGCCGCGGAAGAGGAAACCGCTGCTGACGAGCCCGAGGCCATCCCGATGAGCGCCGCCCGCCGGGCCATCATCCCCGCCGGCCAACCCCTGCCGCCGCAGCCCTCGGCCAACGAGATCAGCCCCGAGGCGCTCGCCAAGGTGAGCGAAGTCGAAAAGACCGCCAAGAAGCTATCGCTGATGGAGCTGACCGAGAAGACCTGCAAATGGCCGGTAGGCGATCCCGCGACCGACAATTTCTGGTTCTGCGGCCTGCCCGTGCAACAGGGCAAACCCTATTGCGAGGCCCATGTCGGCGTGGCCTTCCAGCCGATGAGCGCCCGCCGCGACCGGCGGCGGTAAGAAAGCGGGCTTGAGGCCCCCATGTCGCAAAACCCGCCCAACCTCCGCCCCGACCTCGCGCCGCGTGCCCTGATCACAGATGTGCCGCGCCCCGGCCAGCCGACCATCGGCATGGTCTCGCTCGGCTGCCCCAAGGCGCTGGTCGACAGCGAACGCATCCTGACGCGCCTGCGGGCCGAGGGCTATGCCATCTCGCCCGACTACGCAGGGGCCGATGCGGTGATCGTCAATACCTGCGGCTTCCTCGATAGCGCCAAAGCTGAAAGCCTTGAGGCGATTGGCGAGGCGCTCGCGGAAAACGGCAAGGTCATCGTCACCGGCTGCCTCGGCGCAGAGCCCGAGTTCATCACGGGTGCACACCCATCCGTGCTGGCCGTGACCGGCCCGCAACAATACGAGCAGGTGCTCGATGCCGTCCACGGCGCGGTGCCGCCCGATCCCGATCCTTTCGTCGACCTCCTGCCTGCCTCCGGCGTCAAGCTCACGCCGCGGCACTACAGCTATCTGAAGATTTCCGAAGGCTGCAATCACCACTGCAAATTCTGCATCATCCCCGATATGCGCGGCCGTCTTGTGAGCCGCCCAGCCCACGCCGTGATCCGCGAGGCGGAGAAACTCGTCGAAGCAGGCGTGAAGGAACTTCTGGTCATCAGCCAGGATACCTCGGCCTATGGCGTTGATCTCAAACACAAAGAGGATCTCGGCCACCGCGCCCACATCACCGATCTCGCCCGCGATCTGGGCTCGCTCGGCGCCTGGGTGCGGTTGCACTATGTCTACCCCTACCCCCATGTGCGCAACCTGATCCCGCTCATGGCCGAGGGGCTGATCCTGCCCTACCTCGATATCCCCTTCCAGCACGCCCACCCCGAAACGCTGCGGCGCATGGCCCGCCCCGCCGCCGCTGCCAAAACTCTGGATGAGATCGCCGCCTGGCGCCGCGACTGCCCCGACATCACCCTGCGCTCGACCTTCATCGTCGGCTACCCCGGCGAAACCGAGGAGGAATTCCAGACCCTCCTCGACTGGATGGACGAGGCCCAGCTCGACCGCGTCGGCTGCTTCCAATACGAAAACGTCGCCGGCGCCCGCTCCAACGACCTGCCCGACCATGTCCCCGACGAGATCAAGCAAGACCGCTGGGATCGCTTTATGGAAAAAGCCCAAGCCATTTCCGAGGCGAAACTGGCCGCCAAGGTTGGAAAAGTGATGGAGGTGATCGTCGACGAGATCGACGAAGACGGCATCGCCACATGCCGCACCAAGGGCGACGCCCCCGAAATCGACGGCAACCTCTTCATCGACGACAACACCGAAAGCCTCTCGGTCGGCGATATCGGCACCGTCGAGGTCGACGAGGCGGGTGACTACGATCTCTGGGGCCGCCTCCTAGCCTGATCTTCTTTTGGCCCGAAATTATCCGGGGGAGCGCCGCAAGGCGCGGGGGCAGAGCCCCCTGACCCCGGTTTATTTTTCGCCCCAACCGGCGTTTCATACCCCTATGAAACGCCTCATCCCCCTCGCCGCCCTCCTTCTCCTCATCGCCTGCGCCACAGCGCCCTTGGCGATTGAAGGCTCACGCGGCTTCTTCTGGGGGTTCTTTGATGGCGCGGTGGCGCCCATCGCCTTCATCGTCGGCTGGTTCTCCGACAGCGTCGGGATCTACGGCATCCCCAATTCCGGCGGCTGGTATGATTTCGGCTTCCTTCTGGGCCTGACCAGCTGGGCCGGCGGCGGTGCCGCCGCCCGCATGCGCCGCCGCTGGGACTAGCGTCCCTACCGACCGGCCGCCGCCCCCTGCGCTATAGTGCCGCAACCGGACCCGCTTTGGAGGTTCGGCAATAGGGGAAAATGTCATGAACGTCTCAAGAAATTTCATTCTGGCCGGAGCGGTCTATCTGGTCATCGGCATCAGCTTTGGCATCCATATGGGAGCGACCGGCGATCACACGATGGCGCCGCTCCATGCCCACATCAATCTTCTCGGCTTTACCCTTATGGCCGTCTTTGGCGTGCTATACCGCGTGTTCCCCGAGACAGGTTTTTCCAGCCTCGCGCGCGCGCATTTCTGGCTGCATCTCGGCGGCACGATCATCCTTCTGGTCATGCTTTATCTGATGTTCTCGGGTCAGATCGCCGAAGAGTCCATGTTCCCGATCGCACCGATGGCCGAGATTGCAATCTTCGTTGGCATCCTTCTCTATGCCTACAACGTCTTAAAAAACCTGAAATAGTTCAAGTCACAGGCTCTAGATAGATCCGCACCGCTTCTGCCAAATGGCGGAAGCGGTCGCCACCGAGGTGTTTGCCGCCAAACCAGCGTGTGACGCAGACCACATGGCCGGTTCGCCCCTCGCGCTCGAGCATCCGCAGGATCACCATCCCCGCCCCCGCCTCACCGTCATCGTTCTTCAAAGGCCCCTCTGGCAAAAGAACGGCCCAGCTGTTGTGCGTGGCCTTGGCGAATTTCTTGTTGCGACAGAGGGCTTTGAGGAAATCCTTCACATCCTCGGCTGAGCCGACATCGGCCCCCGACACCGCATAGCGCGAGCCACGATCGGATATGATATTCTCAAGGATCCGCATGGGCGGACCCTGCCACTGGCGCAGGGCGGCCTCAAGCCTCGGCGCGCGAAAGCTGCTCCAGAAGATCATTGTTGCGGCAATAGGCGGGCGGGCCTTCGGCGTGGGCGTGGCTGTCCATCCAGTGCGAGCATTCCTCAGACGCATCGCAGGTCGTGCAACGGATCGCCGCCGTGCAGTTGTCCGCGGCGCTCAACCGATGGTCCGCAATGGCATCGCCAAGGTCGGCGCCAACCGTCTCGGCCATGCGCTCCATAAAGCCCGCGTGATGGGCGATTGTTTTCACCCCAAACATCGAACACTCATGTTTCACTTGGGTTCAGGATCGCTCTGTGCGGGCCATGACCCACGTCAAAGCCGATCAGGCGAAAAACTGATAGGAGGGGCGGATCACCTTTAAGGAGCCCCCCATGGATAACGCCGCTGATCTGCCCAAGCCCATCGACGAGGCCATCGCCCATGATGCGCCGAAACGGGACAGGGCCAGCTACGAGGCAGAGAAAGCCAAGCTGCAGGCCGAGGTTCTGAAGGTGCAGCTCTGGGCGCAGGAAACGGGGCAGAAATTCGTGCTTCTATTCGAGGGCCGCGACGCGGCCGGCAAGGGCGGCACCATCAAACGCTATATGGAGCACCTCAATCCGCGCAGCGCGCGTGTCGTGGCGCTCAACAAGCCGACCCCCGAGGAAAAGGGCCAGTGGTTCTTTCAACGCTACATCCAGCACCTGCCGACGAGCGGCGAAATGGTTTTCTACGACCGCAGCTGGTATAACCGCGCAAGCGTCGAGCGGGTCATGGGCTTTTGCGAGCCCAACGAATATCTCGAGTTCATGCGCGAGACGCCCGAGCTTGAACGGATGTTCGTTCGCTCTGGCCTAAGGCTTTATAAATACTGGTTTTCCGTCACGCAGGATGAACAGAAGCGCCGCTTCCTCTCGCGCGAGACCGACCCCCTCAAACGCTGGAAACTTTCCCCCATCGACAAGGTGAGCCTTGATCGCTGGGACGATTATACCGAGGCGAAAGAGGCGATGTTCTCCTACACCGAAACCGCCGACGCGCCCTGGACGGTCATCAAGTCAAACGACAAGAAACGTGCGCGGATCAACTGTATGCGGCATTTCCTCTCGACCCTCGACTATCCCGACAAGGATCCCGAGATCGCCCTGCCGCCGGATTCCGAGATCGGCGGCCCCGCGGCCAAAGTGATCCACCGCGACGACCATATCCTCGGCAAGGCGCTCCATCCCGACACGCGGCACGTCAAGAACGGCGCCTAGCTGCGAGCGACCAGCCCGAAGATGATGCAGATCCACGCCGCCAGCACAGCAAGCCCCATAATCGCGACCGCCGCGCTTCCGGCGTCCTTGGCTTGCCGCGCACGGTCGCGCTTCTCGGTCGAGATATCGTCGACCACGCGCTCGATGGCGGTGTTCATGCATTCGGCCGCCAGCACCATGATGCCGCCCATCAAGAGAACCCCTCGCTCAAGGCCCGTGAGGGGCAAGATGAAAGCAAGAAGCGCCGAGGCGACATTCAGCACGATCCACTGATGAAGCGAGGATTCGGTCTTCCAGACGTGGACAAATCCCGCGCTCGACCAGATCACCCGCATTTTGAATTTCTGCCATTCTCTGAATATCATGTCGGCCTCCCTTCCCCCATGTCAGGTTACCCCAGAGCCAACGCTTGCCAAGAAAAACCTGCGCGCTAGGCTGGGGGTATGTTTACCATCGAACATGAATTTGACGCGACGGTCGTGACGCTGATCGACGAGGGCCAAGGCGCCCTCAAAGAAGATATCACGATCAACGCCTTCGAAGATTGCATCACCATCGAACAGCTCGATCCGCGCACCGATCGGGTGATGACGATCACGCTGTCGATGACACAGCTGCGCGATCTCGAGGCGGCGCTCGATCTGCCTGAGGGGATCTATCGGCTGAAGGCAGCCGAAGAAGAAGAATAGTCAGCAGACCCGAAAGACCTTGTCGCGCGAGGTTTGCCCGCGGATGAGCGAGAGCCGCGATTTCGGCAGGCCCGGCGCCTTGGCCAGTAACTTCTGCACCGCCGCGTTCGCCTTGCCGTCTTCGGGAACAGTCGTGACATCGACCCTGATCTGCCCCTCTTCGACAACGAACCGGTCGCGGCTCGCCTTGGGCGTGACGCGCACGGCGATCTCGGTTCCTTCAAGGGCAAGGTGGGAGAGGTCATCGCTCATACCCCCGCCCTAACACGTTTCGCCGCCCTTGGCAGGGCCTGCCGCATCGGCAAGAGTGGCGACAAAGACGGGGAGGCACCATGACCACGGGATTCTATTGGGACGAGCGCTGTTTCTGGCACGGCGGCGGCAATTATGCGGGGATGCTGCCGGTGGGTGGCCTTGTCCAGCCTGCGGCGAGCGGCGGCTTGCCAGAAAATCCCGAGACCAAGCGGCGTTTGAAGAACCTGATGGATGTAACGGGGCTGACCAAGGAGCTGCGCCTTGCCTCGGCCGAGACTGCGACGCGAGAAGAATTGCTGCGGGTGCACCCCGCCAGCTATCTCGACAAGTTCAAGGCGCTGTCCGACGCCCAAGGCGGCGAGCTTGGCCGCCGCACGCCCTTTGGCCCCGGCGGCTATGAGATCGCCACGCTTTCCGCCGGCATCGCCCGCGATGCACTTTTCGCGGTTCTCAAGGGCGAGGTGGACAACGCCTATGCCCTCTCGCGCCCGCCGGGGCATCATTGCCTGCCGGATTTCCCCAACGGCTTCTGCCTTCTCGCCAATATCGCCATCGCCATCCGCGCGGCGCAGGCGGCTGGGCTTGCCCGCCGTGTTGCGGTCCTCGATTGGGACGTGCACCACGGCAACGGTACCGAAGCGATCTTCTACGAAGACCCTGACGTTCTGACCATCTCGATGCACCAAGACCGCAACTATCCGATGGATAGCGGCTTTTTCGAAGATCGCGGCAAGGGCGCGGGGCTGGGCACCAACCTCAATATCCCCCTGCCCCCCGGATGCGGCCATGTGAGCTATCTCGAAGCGATGGACCGCCTCGCCCTGCCCGCCATCCGCGCCTTCAAGCCCGATGTGCTGATCATCGCCTGCGGCTATGACGCCGCCGGCAACGATCCCCTCGCGCGGATGCTCTGCTATCAGGAGACCTTCCGGCAGATTACCCGCCGCGTGCTCGACCTCTCGGCCGAGATCTGCGGCGGGCGGCTCGTGGTGGTGCATGAGGGGGGCTATTCGGAGGTGTATGTGCCCTTCCTCGGCCATGAGGTCATCGCCGAAATGGCCGGCAGCGAGACCCGCGCAGCCGACCCCTTCGGCGACATCTGGGCCCAGCGCCAGCCCGACGCCCGTTTCAACGCTTTCGTCAGCGGGCTCATTTCCGATATGGAAACCGCGCTTGGCTGACCCTATCTAGCGGGGAAGACCAAAGGAGTTCTCATGCCCGCCCGCAATCAGGCCGCCCTCGATTTCCTGCTCTCGCGCAAGAGCTATCCCGCCAAGATGCTGACTGCGCCCTACCCGGGCCGGGAGGATATCACCGAGATGTTGACCGCCGCCGCGCGGACGCCGGATCACGGCAAGCTCGAGCCGTGGCGGTTCATCGTGCTGAATGGCGCGGCGCTCGACCGGCTGGCCGATGCGATGGAAAAGTGGGGGCCGGAGATGGGCGTGGATCCTGAGAAGGTGGCGAAATCCGTGGCGACCTATCGGGGCGCGGGCTGCGCGGTGGTGGTCGTCTCCTCGCCTGTCGCGCTCGACAAGATACCGACCTCGGAACAGATCTATTCCGCCGGCGGCGCCTGCCTTGCGCTCGTCAATGCCGCGACGGCGGCAGGTTGGGGGGCGAGCTGGCTCAGCGGCTGGTTCAGCCATGACAGGACCTACATCGAGAAGAACCTCGGGCTGGACCGCCATGAAACCGTCGCCGGGATCGTCCACCTTGGAACGAAGAAAGCCGACGCTCCCGACCGGCCGCGCCCGGACCTCGCCAAGAAAGTGACATGGGTCGAGGCATGATTATCGGCGATTTCCTCAAGGCGATCGGCCAACTCACCGACCCGCGCTTTCGGCGGGTGATCGGCCTTGGTGTTGGCCTGAGCGCCGCGCTTTTCATCGGCGCCTACTTTCTTATCGTATTCCTGATCGGCCTTTTCGATTTCGCGTCGATCACCCTGCCCTTCTTCGGCCAGATCGACTGGCTCGGCACCGCCCTGTCGGTCGGCTCTTTCGCGTTGATGGTGCTTCTGTCGTTCTTCCTGATGATCCCGGTGGCCTCGGCAATCACTTCAATGTTTCTCGACACCGTGGCCGAAGCCGTTGAAGACGCCCACTATCCCGGCCTTCCGGCCGCCCCCAAGGTCGGCCTCACCGAGGCGCTGCGGGATACCGTGAGCTTTCTCGGCGTGCTGATCGGCGCCAACATCCTCGCCTTCGCGCTTTATTTGATCCTGCCCTTCGCCTCGGTGCTGATCTTCTATCTGCTCAACGGCTTCCTTCTGGGCCGCGAATATTTCACCATGGCCGCCATACGCCGCGAGGGGCGCGAGCGGGCCTATGCGATGCGGAAAAAGCATGGCACGGAAATCTGGATCGCGGGCTGCCTGATGGCACTGCCGCTGACCATTCCGCTGGTGAACCTGTTGATCCCTGTCTTGGGTGCGGCAACCTTCACCCACCTCTATCACCGGCTGGAGCGAAGGGCTTAGCCCTGCGGGGTCGACATCCGGTGGAACCAGTCGAGATCGCGGATCGTGATCACGCCTGACAGGATCGTTCCGGCAATCAGGATCCATAGAACGACGGCAATGCCTGTCGTGATCCACGCCTTCCGCTTGAGGTTATGTTCGGAAGGCGCCGAGGCGTGGGTGCCCGGCACGACCTCGCCCATATCGCCTTGGGTCTTGAGGCGCAGGGGCAGGACGATGAAGAACACCATGAACCAGATCACGGCGAAAAGAACGAGAGCGGATGTCGGTCCCATCTGGGCCTCCTGAATGCTGCGTCAGACCTGTTCAAGCTCGACAAGGCAGCCGTTGAAATCCTTGGGGTGCAGGAAAAGCACCGGCTTGCCGTGGGCGCCGATCTTGGGCTCGCCCGTGCCGAGCACCCGCGCGCCGGTGGCCTTGAGGTGATCGCGGGCGGCGAGGATGTCGTCCACCTCATAGCAGACGTGATGAATACCGCCTGAGGGGTTTTTTTCCAGGAAACCATTGATCGGACTGTTTTCGCCCAAGGGGTAGAGCAGCTCGATCTTGGTGTTTGGCAGCTCGATAAACACGACCGTCACCCCGTGATCCGGCTCGTCCTGCGGCGCGCCCACTTTTGCGCCAAGCGCATTGCGATATTGGGCGCTCGCGGCCTCGAGATCGGGGACTGCGATGGCGACATGGTTCAAACGACCGATCATGGGAACCTCTCAGATTGCTTGCCTGCTTATCCTTTGTCTCGACGGGCAGCGCAATGTCTCCACGGCGCGCGATTCAGCGCAGGCTGCTTTAACTGCCCGTTTACCCTGACAGGCCGAGGATCGTTCATCCGCTGCCAAAGGAGAGTCGCCATGCCAGCCGAGGACAGTTTTCTGATCCTGAACACACCGACGCCGAATCGTCCGCTCATGGGGCTGACTGTGCTTCTCGTCGAGGATAGCCGCGATGCGAGCGAGGCGATGCGGCTTCTGTGCCAGAGGTCGGGTGCGCGTCTGCGGCGGGCGGATACGATTGCCCACGCGCGCCTGCACCTGCGGACCTATCGGCCGGGTGTCGTGATCGTCGATATGGGTCTGCCGGACGGGTCGGGCGCCGATCTGATTGCCGAACTGAACGGCGCCCATCCGCGGGTTGATTTGATCCTGGGGTTCAGCGGAGATCCCTCGACCGAGGAAGCGGCCCGTGCTGCGGGGGCCGATGACTTTCTGGCAAAACCAATCGGCAGCATTTCCTATCTTCAAAACAAGTTGTTATCGCTCTTGCCCATGAGCCGAAGGCCTAACGGTCTGCGCGAAATCGTCAACGACAAGATTCAGCCCGATCGTCTGACCCTGCGCGAAGATCTTGCCACGATCCGTGAGGCCCTTGGTGACGTTGAAGGAAACGGGGGTGCTGGATATGCGGCCCAATTTGCCGCCAGCCTTGCGCATGACCTCGGCGACAGAACCCTCGAAGATGCGGCAGACGGATTTCTCGCCGTTCTGCGCGAAGGTCTGCCTGAAGCACCGGCCGCCAAGCGTTTGAGCGCCATGATACATGACCGGATCGCCGCCACTCCCAGTTTCTAGCTTGGCGGAGATGCCGAAAAGCGCTGCGTTAACTCCCTGAAGAGGCCCAAAGACCGCCCAAATCCCGTCCCATTTTGCCGCGACGCTGGCCCCTAGCATCCTTGTGGACTGGTGAGGGTGGAGACATGGCAAAGTTTATCGATCGCTTCTGGGCCGAAGAGAATGGCAGTGCCGTTCTGGACTGGACCGTGTTTGTCGGTGGCGCCGTGCTTCTTGTGATCGCGCTCGGGGCAACTGCGGTTAGTGCACTCGGAGCGGCCTAAACCAAATTAGTTCCATAATACTAGAATAAGAAATTTACTATCGATCGCTGAAGCGACGCAAAATGAACTGGCGACCGCCGCAGAACGGCGGTCGCTGGCTTTTTGTGGTCAATGGAGATCAGGCTGCTATCAGGCCTCGGGCGGCAGAACCCGCAGGCGTAGCTCGCGCAGCTGTTCGTTGCTGGGCTCGGAAGGGGCGCCCATCATCAGGTCTTCAGCCCGCTGGTTCATCGGGAACATGATGACCTCGCGGATGTTCATCTCGTCGGCCAAGAGCATCACGATCCGGTCGATACCCGCCGCGCAGCCGCCGTGCGGCGGGGCGCCATAGGTGAAGGCGTTGACCATCCCGCCAAAGCGGCGGCGCACCTCGTCCTCGCCATAGCCGGCGATTTCGAAGGCCTTGAACATGATCTCGGGCTTGTGGTTGCGGATCGCGCCGGAAACCAGCTCGTAGCCGTTGCAGGCCAGGTCATACTGGAAGCCGCGCACGTCGAGCGGATCGCCCGCAAGCGCGTCCATCCCGCCCTGTGGCATCGAGAAGGGGTTGTGCTCGAACTCGTAGCCGCCGGTTTCCTCGTCTTTCTGGTAGATCGGAAAATCGACGATCCAGGCAAAGGCGAAACGATCCTTCTCGGAAAGGCCCAGCTCTTCGCCGATGACGGTGCGGGCCTTGCCGGCGATCTTTTCAAAGGTCGCGGGCTTGCCGCCAAGGAAGAAGGCCGCATCGCCAAGGCCAAGGCCCAGCTGCTGGCGGATCGCCTCGGTGCGCTCGGGGCCGATATTCTTGGCCAGCGGGCCAGCCGCTTCCATGCCCGAGCCATCTTCGGCCGCACGCCAGAAGATATAGCCCATGCCCGGCAAGCCCTCTTTCTGGGCGAAGGCGTTCATCCGGTCGCAGAACTTGCGGCTGCCGCCGGTGGGGGCGGGAATGGCGCGGATCTCGGCAGCGCCTAACAACTAGAGCCCCTTTGACCAACTGCCGTATGCGGCCTCGGTGTTTTGGTTGATCTGTTCCGCAAGATGGTTTACCTCCCAGCCCAGCACCTCCGCCATGAAGCGCAAGGTGTGTGGCACCAGGTACGGAGCGTTGGGCCTGCCGCGCATGGGCTCGGGGGTCAAGAAAGGGGCGTCTGTCTCAATCAGGATTTGAGTTGGATCACATGCGAGCAGTGCGTCGCGCAGATACTGGTTTTTCTTGAAGGTCACGTTCCCGGCAAAAGAAATAAACCAGCCATTTGGTTTGGCGATCTCGACCAGTTCGACGTCGCCGGAGAAGCAATGGAACACTGTGCGCTCTGGGGCACCAACCCGATTCAGAGTTTCGACGACCTCGGCGTGGGCCTCGCGATCGTGGATCTGCATGGCGATGTCGTTTTCCTTGGCGATCCGAATGTGCTCTTCAAAGGAATGCTTCTGAAGCTCAAGTTCCTTTTCACCCTCGGTTCGAAAGAAATCAAGACCGGTTTCGCCAATCGCAGCGACCCTCGGCTGGGATGCCAGGTCGGCAATCTCTGCGATGGCGGCATCCAGGTCTGCCCTGTTGCCATAAAGCGGAGCCTCGTTCGGGTGAAGGGCAACCGCGGCCAACAGCATGGGCTCGTTGGCGGCAACCTGCGCAGACCACTTCGAACTCTCTAGTGTCACCCCAACCTGAA
>JALRLK010000133.1 GCA_023254495.1 Marivivens sp.
CAGACCCAGCTCGCGCCCGATCTCGTTGCGCGCGCGTCCCGCGACAGCCTGAAACGCCTCGGGCTTGCCGCCGAGGAAGAAGGCCGCATCGCCAAGGCCAAGGCCCAGCTGCTGGCGGATCGCCTCGGTGCGCTCGGGGCCGATATTCTTGGCCAGCGGGCCAGCGTGATATCGTCGTCGTTGAAGAGGAAGGTCACATCGCGCGCACCTTTCTTATAGGCGGCAGCGGCGACGAGGCGGGCGAAGGGCAGGGCGCTCATCGGCGAGGTGACGATGAGGTTCTGGCCTTCCTGAAGGTTGACCCCGACCTCGACGGCCACCTCGGCGAGGCGTTCGAGCTTGATGGGATCAATGGCGGATTTGGTCATTGGAGACTCTCTGATGATGGAGGGATGGTCGGTTATGTATCCGCACCGGTCCACAGCGCAACCAATAGCGCGAAAAAAATGCCGGGCACACGGCCCGGCGAGTCCAACAGGGAGGTATGAAGTTGATGAGCGTTTCAGCATCATCGGCTTCGAGAGGTCAGATAGGGTGCAGATGTTGACCGATCAAGAGAAATCATGTTGCAGTGCAGCATAGCCGCTATGCGCATGACGCATAGCTAATCACCGGACTATCCCGCCTCGGACATCTCTTTCATCTTCCGGCGGTGTGCAAATATCTCTTCCTGAACGAAATCCCTGAATGCGGCCACGCGCTTAGATTGGCGAAGCTCCTCTGGATAGGCGAGGAATACCGGCACCTCTCCCGACTCCACCTCGGGAAGCACGCGCACAAGATCGGGGAAATCTTCGGTGACGTAATCCGGCAGAACGCCGACGCCAAGATTGGCAAGGACGGCCTGCAGGGCGCCGAAGTAGTTGTTCACTGTCAGGAGGCTCGGAACATCGAAGGTCAAGAGGTGCTGAACAAGCGTCGCGCCTGCCGCGACCTGGAAGGAATTGGGGCTTTGGCAGATCAGCCGGTGGTGCGCGATGTCCTCCATCGTCTCGATCGGAGGGCGCCCCTTGAGATAGGTCTCGGTCGCATAGAGGCGCATCCGCACGCCCATCAGGCGCTTGCGGATCAGATCGGCCTGGCTCGGCTCTTTCATGCGGATCGCCACATCCGCCTCGCGCATCGGCAGATCGAGCACCCGCTCTTCAAGCATCAGGTCGATCTTCAGCTCGGGATATTTCTCGTATAGCTTGGGCAGGCGCGGCGCGAGCCAGAGGGTGCCGAAGCCTGTGGTCGTCGTGACCTTGAGTTCGCCAAACACTTCCTCCTCGCTGTCGCGGATCCGCGCTGCGGCCGCTTCGAGGCGTTTGTTCATCGAGCGGGTCGCGTCAAACAGCAATTCGCCCTGCTCGGTCAGTATCAGACCCCGCGCATGGCGGTGAAAAAGGGTCGTATTGAGTGATTCTTCCAGCGCCCGAATTTGTCGCGACACGGCCGATTGCGAGAGGTGCAGCGTGTCGCCCGCATGGGTGAGGCTTCCCGCGTCCGCGACCGCGTGAAATATTCTTAGCTTATCCCAATCCATGGCTGACCTTTGACTGCTCTTGTTCTGCGCTAGGGGACCGATCCTTACACGGGCCACTATGCGACAGACAATATGGGATGTCAGGTATTTATTGCTTTGTAGGTCAGATATTATGACCTATAATGAGGCGAGCTTTGGGAGGAGTTTCATCATGGGCCATCGCGCCGTCAGTCTGCACGACCGTTATGATCTCGGGCAGGGAACCGTCCTCTTGAATGGAACCCAGGCGCTGGTGCGCCTGATGTTGATGCAGAAAGCGCGGGATCGTGCGGCGGGGCTGAATACCGCTGGCTATGTGACGGGCTATCGCGGCTCGCCGCTGGGTGCGGTCGATCAGCAGATGCAGAAGGCGCAGAAGGATCTGCAGGCCGCCGATGTCCGCTTTGAAGCCGGTCTCAACGAAGATCTCGCCGCCACCGCCCTTTGGGGCACCCAGCAGGCCGAGCTGCGCGGCGAGGGTAAGTTCGATGGCGTCTTTGGCCTGTGGTATGGCAAGGGGCCGGGGGTCGACCGATCGGGTGATGTGATGCGCCACGCCAATATGGCGGGCTCTTCCGCCAAGGGTGGCGTTCTCATGGCGATGGGGGATGACCATACCGGCGAAAGCTCGACCGTCTGCCAGCAGTCCGACTGGGCGATGGTCGATGCCTATATGCCGGTCCTCTCGCCCGCGGGCGTTCAGGAAATCCTAGATTACGGCCTCTATGGCTTTGCCCTATCGCGGTTTTCCGGCCTTTGGGTCGGCCTCAAGACAATGAAGGACACGGTCGAAGTCACCTCCGTCGTCGATGGCAGTCTTGACCGAATGACATTCGTCACCCCCGATTTCCCGATGCCCGAGGGCGGCCTCAATATCCGTCTGAACGACCACTGGATCACTCAGGAAGCGCGGATGATCGACCAGAAGCGCTTTGCCGCCGAGGCCTTTTCCCGCGCCAACCGGATCGACAAACGCATCTGGGGCAAGCCCGGGGCGCGGATCGGCTTTGTGGCGGCGGGCAAGAACTGGCTCGACCTGTCGCACGCGCTGGCGCTTTTGGGGATCGACGAGGCCCGCGCCGAGGCGCTGGGCATCACCACCTACAAGATTGGCCAGACCTTCCCCTTGGATATGACGAGCTTTCACGATTGGGCCGAGGGGCTCGATCTGATCGTCTGCATCGAGGAAAAGCGCAAGCTGATCGAGGTGCAGATCAAGGAAGCGATCTTTGACGACCGTCAGGGCCGCCGTGTTTACGGCTGGTACAAGGGTGGCGCGGGCGGGATGCACGAGGAAGAGCTCTTCCCGACCCGCATGGCGATCGACCCGATGCTGGTGGCCGAGAAGCTCGGCGATATCCTGATCGAAGAGGGCTGTGGCTCAGAGGCGCTCGAAGGGTATCTGAACAAAGTTCGCGAGGCGCGGCGGGCCGAGAACGCCCCCGATATCGCCGCCCGTACCCCCTATTTCTGCTCGGGTTGCCCGCACAATACCTCGACCAAGGTTCCCGAAGGGTCCCGCGCCTATGCCGGCATCGGCTGCCATATCATGGCGCTCTGGATGGACCGCGACACGAGCGGTTATACCCACATGGGCGGCGAGGGCGCGAACTGGATCGGCGAGGCGAAATTCTCCAAACGCGAGCATGTGTTCCAGAATCTGGGCGACGGGACCTATAACCACTCGGGCATTCAGGCGATCCGAGCGGCGCTCGCTTCGGATGTGAACATCACCTACAAGATCCTCTTCAACGATGCCGTCGCCATGACCGGCGGCCAGCGCAACGAGGGCGGGCTTTCGGCCGACCATATCTGCCGCGAGCTTCAGGCGATGGGGGTTGAAAAGATCGCGCTGGTCTATGACGAGAAGGAAGAGATCGACTTCTCGCGCTTTCCCTCTGGCCTGATGAAATATGAGCGCGCCCAGCTGCCGCGTGTTCAGGAAGAGTTTAGCAAGATCAAAAGTGTATCTGTCATTGTTTATGTCCAGACCTGCGCCGCCGAGAAGCGCCGCCGCCGCAAGAAGGGCGAGTTTCCCGATCCCGACAAGCGAGTGTTCATCAACACGGACGTCTGCGAAGGCTGCGGCGATTGTGGCGTGCAGTCGAACTGTGTCTCGATCGTGCCGGTCGAGACCGAGCTTGGCACCAAGCGGGCGATTGACCAGTCGTCCTGTAACAAGGATTTCAGTTGCCTCAATGGCTTCTGCCCGTCATTCGTGACCATCGAAGGCGCCAAACTTCGCAAGAATGCGACGGAAACCATTGATATTCCTGATCTTCCAGACCCTACGCTCCCCGAGATCAACGGCACCCACAACATCGTCGTCGCCGGTGTCGGCGGCACCGGCGTGGTGACCATCGGCGCCATTCTCGCCATGGCCGCGCATATCGACGGCAAAGGCGCAGGCATGATGGAGATGGCGGGCCTCGCGCAGAAGGGCGGCGCGGTGCAAGTCCACTGCCGGATCGGCGAGAGCCCGGCTCATATTAACGCGATCCGCGTGGCCATGGGCGAGTGCGACGCGCTGATCGGCGGCGATCTGGTGGTCTCGGCGGTTTCCAAGACGCTGGAGCTCACCACCACGGGCCGCACCAAGGCAGCGGTCAACGGCCACGAGATCATCACCGGAGATTTCACCCGTAAACCGGATTTCCGTTTGCCTATTGATAGGTTGCGCCTCACTCTTGAAGCACGGTTTCGGGAGGGTCTGGCGGTGTTCGACGCCTCGGAACTGGCGCGCAAGCTTCTGGGCGACTCGGTCTATTCCAACATGGTGACCTTCGGCGCCTCGTGGCAGCAAGGGGCGATACCGCTGAGCCATGCCTCGATCATGGAAGCTATTACCCTAAATGGCGCTTCGGTCGAGTGCAACAAGCGGGCGTTTGAGATCGGACGCTGGGCGATCATGCATCCCACCGAGGCCGCCGCGATTACTACTGGAAGAGGGGCCGACAAGCCGCTTTCCTTGCAGGAAAAAATCGACTTCCGCGCCCAGAGGCTCGTCGAGTATCAAGGCCCAACACTCGCGGAAAAGTACCGCCGCATGGTCGAGCGGTTCGAGGACACCGGTCTCAAGAACGCCGTGGCCGATGGCTACTACAAGGTGCTCGCCTACAAGGACGAATACGAGGTTGCCCGCCTGCATCTCGAAACGTTAAAGAAGGCCGAGGCCGAGTTTGAAGGCGATCTAAAAATGAGCTGGCACATGGCGCCGTCGTTGATTTCGCCGATGGGCGTCAACGGCCGTCCGAAGAAGCGCCGCTTAGGCCCGGCTTTCGCCCGCCTCTGGCCGGTTTTGGCGTGGCTCAAAGCCCTGCGGGGCACGCCGCTCGATCTCTTCGGCTATACCGCCGAGCGCCGGATGGAGCGCGCCCTGATTGCAGAATACGAACACGACATGGAGATGCTCTTGGGGCAGGAGCATCCGGTCGATCCCGATGCCGCCATTGCGCTGGCGCTTCTGCCTTTGCAAGTGCGCGGTTTTGGTCCGGTCAAGATGAAGAACCGCGAGGCTGCGGCCAAGCGTCGGGCCGAGATCCTCGACGCCCTGGCGCGGCCTGCACCGAAGGCCGCCGCCGAATAGCGGATTTCCGCCGCGCAGGGGCATGGATTCCTAGGGCGATCCGCCCTACGAGCGCCGTGGCCGCTTGACACCCCGCCAAGCGGGGCGGAGTTTGAAGGAAAACGGGGCAAAGCATGGCAGTTGGTGTATTCGATAGCGGGCTTGGCGGTTTGACGGTGCTGGACGCCGTGCAAAAGCGG
>JALRLK010000039.1 GCA_023254495.1 Marivivens sp.
AAGATTAAGAACGTTGATCACCCATCGCACTTCAGACCGAAAACCGCCCTCCCGGAAAGGAGGAACTATGTAACAACATTCTTCGGGTAATTGTATTCTATCTAATCGGGGCTCTAGGCGCACCCTCTTGCGGTCCCAGAAGCGGTCCCAAAAATGGTCTAAAAAGAGCGACTACCCTAAGTTTCCTTAGGTTTCTTCAGCTTATCTGAGGGGAATGGTGCCCAGGAGAGGACTCGAACCTCCACGACCGTTAAGTCACTGGTACCTGAAACCAGCGCGTCTACCAATTCCGCCACCTGGGCAGGTGTCGTGAAAGCGGCGTTTAAGGGGGCTTCGCGAGACTGTCAACGCGATTCCGTGCGGGTCAATGCTTTGTCTGTCCGGCAGGGGGAAATGCGCCTTGTCTGGCAGGGGCGCGAGGGGTAAACCCGAGGCGATATTGAACGTGAGGCGACTATGTCCAAACTTGTTACCATCTTCGGCGGATCGGGTTTCGTGGGGCGCTATATCGCGCGGCGCATGGCGAAAGAGGGTTGGCGCGTGCGCGTCGCCGTTCGCAATCCGAACGAGGCGCTTCATGTAAAGCCCTATGGCGTGGTCGGGCAGGTCGAGCCTGTGTTCTGCAATATCCGCGATGATGCTTCGGTGGCGGCGGCGATGCAGGGCGCAGATGCCGCGGTGAACTGTGTGGGCACCTTCAGCAAGGGCGGTCGCAACAATTTCGCGGCCGTGCAGGCCGAAGGTGCGACCCGCATTGCGCGGATCGCGGCGGAGCAGGGCGTTGGGCAGCTGGTGCACATCTCGTCGATCGGCGCGAATGCCGAGGCCGAGAGTGATTACAGCAAGACCAAAGCTGCGGGTGAGGCCGGAATTCTGGCGCATTTCCCCAAGGCGATGATCCTGCGCCCGTCGGTGATTTTCGGGATCGAGGATAATTTCTTCAACCGCTTCGCCACCATGGCGATCTGGGGTGGCCCTGTTCTGCCGATCGTCGGTGCCGATACCAAGTTCCAGCCGGTCTATGTCGATGATGTTGCTCAGGCGGCGGTCGCCGGTGTTCTTGGCAAGGCCAAGCCCGGCGCCTACGAGCTTGGCGGCCCCGAGGTTCTCAGCTTCCGCGAGATGATGACGGTGATGCTCGACGTGATCCGCCGCCGCCGGTTGATCGTGAATCTGCCGTGGTTTGCAGCAAAGGCGCTGGCTTTCGCGCTTGGCATCGCCAATTTCCTCACGCTCGGGATCATCCCCGCGCTGATCACCGCCGACCAGATCAAGGATCTGAGGGTCGACAATGTGTCGCACGATGGTGTTCCGGGCCTGAAGGAGCTTGGCATCGAGCCGCGCGCGCTCGGCGCTGTTCTGCCGGACTATCTGTGGCGCTTCCGACCGTCGGGGCAGTATTCCGAGATCAAGGCCTCGGCCAAGAACCTCAAAGCCTGATAGCCAGACATAGGGGCGATCACGATGGACAACAGCACTCTGATCGCCGCTCTTCTGGGGCTGATCGAAGGCCTGACCGAATTCATCCCGGTTTCGTCGACCGGCCACCTGCTGCTGGCGGGCTATTTCCTCGGCTTCGAGAGCGCGGGCAAGACCTTTGAGGTGGTGATTCAGCTCGGGGCCGTGCTGGCGATCCTGTCGATTTATGCGGGCAAGTTAATCGGCGTTCTGCGCGATGCGCCCTCGGATCCGGCGGCGCGGCGGTTTATCGCCTCGGTGCTGATCGCCTTTGCGCCTGCCGTAGTGATCGGCGTTCTGGCGCATGATTTCATCAAGGATGTGCTCTTCGAGACGCCGATGCTCATCGCGGTCATGCTGGTGATCGGCGGTGTGGTTCTGCTGGTGGTCGACCGCATCGCCCCCGAGCCGCATCACGACGGCGCGATGCGCCTGCCGATCAAGACCTCGCTCGCCATCGGCTTTATCCAGTGCCTCGCCATGATCCCCGGCGTCAGCCGCTCGGGCGCGACCATCGTCGGCGCGATGATGCTGGGCACCTCCAAACGGGCGGCGGCCGAGTTCTCGTTCTTCCTGTCGATGCCGACAATGGCCGGGGCCTTTGCCTATGATCTCTATAAGAACCGCGATGTGCTTGACGCCAGCGCAATGGGCGAGATTGCGGTAGGCTTTGTGGTGGCCTTCGTGGCGGCGGTGCTCGTGGTGAAATGGCTCCTCGGCTATGTCAGCCGCAATGGATACGCGTTGTTCGGTTGGTGGCGAATCATCGTGGGAAGCGTCGCGATTCTGGGGCTTTGGCTTGCGTAGGCAATATATAGGTAAGTAATAATTACCTATATATTGCAAGAAATCTTCGCCTGCGACAAATGAGATGATATTTTCTGGCGTTTAGGTCAGTATAGCTGACTTTTCATTTTCGTAGGTCCATCATATTCAGGCGCTCCGAGGAATGCGGAGGCTTGCAGATGGCAACTCAGAAGATGCTCAAGTTTGTGACGGTGGATCGGGATATGCCCGCCAAGCGGACCGCCGATGACCGCCGCAAGGATTTCGACGAGATTTATGCCGACTACGCGCGCGAGAAAGCTGCCGAGCAGGCGAGCCGCTGCAGCCAGTGTGGCGTGCCCTACTGTCAGGCCCATTGCCCCCTGCACAACAACATCCCCGACTGGCTCCGCCTAACCGCCGAGGGCCGCCTGCAAGAGGCCTATGAGATTAGTCAGGCCACCAATACCTTCCCCGAGATCTGCGGTCGCATCTGCCCACAGGATCGCCTCTGCGAAGGCAACTGCGTGATCGAGCAATCGGGCCACGGCACCGTGACCATCGGCTCGGTCGAACGCTATCTGACCGATACGGCTTGGGCCGAGGATTGGGTCAAGCCGATCACCCCGCGTGCCGAGCGGGCCGAAAGCGTTGGCATCATCGGTGCCGGCCCAGCCGGCCTTGCCGCCGCCGATGCGCTGCGCCGCGAGGGTGTTCAGGTCACGGTCTATGACCGGTATGACCGCGCCGGTGGCCTCCTGACCTATGGCATTCCGGGCTTCAAGCTCGAGAAAGATACGGTCATGGCCCGCATCGATCAGCTCGCCAAGGGTGGCGTCGAATTTGTGCTCAACTGCGCCGTTGGCGAGGATCTGTCTTTCGACGCGATCCGCGGCAAGCATGATGCCGTTTTGATCGCAACCGGCGTCTACAAGACCCGCGATCTGGATGGCGCAGGCGCGGATGCCTCAGGGATCGTCCGCGCCATCGACTATCTCACCGCCTCGAACCGAAAGAGCTTTGGCGATGATGTCGCCGAGTACGAAAGCGGCGAGCTGAATGCCGAGGGCAAGAGCGTTGTCGTCATCGGCGGCGGCGATACGGCGATGGACTGTGTCCGCACGGCGATCCGCCAGGGAGCGACCAGCGTGAAATGCCTCTACCGCCGCGACCGCGCGAATATGCCTGGCTCGCAGCGCGAAGTGGCGAACGCCGAGGAAGAGGGCGTCGAGTTCGTCTGGCTCTCCGCTCCGGTTGGTTTCGAGGGCGATCCGGTGAGCGGCGTGAAGGTCCAGAAGATGCGCCTCGGTGCACCGGATGCGACTGGCCGCCAGAGCCCCGAGGTGATCGAAGGGTCGGACTATGTCGAGAAGGCCGACCTCGTCATCAAGGCGCTGGGCTTTGAGCCGGAAGACCTGCCCAAGCTCTGGGGTGTCGATGGCCTCGACGTGACCCGCTGGGGCACTGTCCGCGCTGCCGCCACCACAGGCGCGACCAGCCTCGATGGCGTTTTCGCCGCTGGCGATATCGTCCGTGGCGCTTCGCTCGTCGTCTGGGCGATCCGCGATGGCCGCGACGCCGCAACAGCGATCCTTGGCTACCTCGCTCAATCCGCGAGCGTTGCCGCCGAATAACCCGGGCCGCCCCTTGGGGGCGACCTTCACGACCGACGGGCAAGCGCCCGAAGATAAGGAGATCACCATGACCATCTATGATCAGGCCTGGGTTGAAGCCGAAGAGTGCAAGCGCAAGTGGATGAACGAGAACGGCCTCTGGCGCGAAGAGGACGAGCATTCATCCTGCGGCGTGGGCCTTGTTGTCTCGATCGACGGCATAGCCTCGCGCGGGGTTGTCGAAAAAGGCATCGCGGCGCTGAAGGCGGTCTGGCACCGCGGCGCTGTGGATGCCGATGGCAAAACCGGCGACGGCGCGGGCATTCACGTCCAGATCCCGGTCCCGTTCTTCTATGATCAGGTCCGCCGCACGGGGCATGAGCCGGATCCGAAGAAGCTCATCGCTGTTGGTCAGGTCTTTCTGCCGCGCACCGATTTCGGCGCTCAGGAGCGCTGCCGCACGATCGTTGAATCCGAAGTCCTGCGGATGGGCCATTATATCTATGGCTGGCGCCACGTTCCGGTGAGCACCGATTGCCTTGGTGACAAGGCCAACGCGACCCGCCCCGAGATCGAGCAGATCCTGATCCGCTGTGAGAAAGACATCGACGCCGACCAGTTCGAGCGCGAGCTCTACATCATCCGTCGCCGGATCGAGAAAGCCGCCATCGCGGCGCAGATCACCAGCCTCTACTTCTGCTCGCTGAGCTGCCGGTCGATCATTTACAAGGGCATGATGCTGGCCGAACAGGTCGCCGAGTTTTATCCCGACCTTCTCGACCCCCGTTTCGAAAGCGCCTTCGCGATCTATCACCAGCGCTATTCGACCAACACCTTCCCGCAATGGGCGCTGGCGCAGCCATTCCGCATGCTGGCCCACAATGGCGAGATCAACACGCTCAAGGGAAACGTCAACTGGATGCGGAGCCACGAGATCCGCATGGCCTCGAGCACCTTTGGCGAGATGGCCGAGGATATCAAACCGATCATTCCGGCGGGCACGTCGGACTCCGGCGCTCTGGATACCGTGTTCGAGGTTCTCGTCCGCGCCGGCCGCTCGGCGCCGATGGCGAAAACGATGATGGTCCCCGAGGCGTGGTCGAAGCAGGCGGTCGAGATGCCGCAGGCTTGGCAGGATATGTATTCCTACTGCAACGCCGTGATGGAGCCGTGGGACGGACCCGCCGCCCTTGCCATGACCGACGGCCGCTGGGTTTGCGGCGGACTTGACCGTAACGGCCTGCGCCCGATGCGCTATGTCGTCACCGGCGAGGGCCTGCTGATTGCTGGTTCCGAGGCGGGCATGGTCCCTGTCAACGAAGCCACCGTGATCGAGAAGGGCGCACTTGGCCCCGGCCAGATGATCGCCGTCGATATGAAAGACGGCCGCCTTTATCGCGACACCGAAATCAAGGACAAGCTCGCCGCTGCCCAGCCGTTCGGCGATTGGGTCGAGAAGGTTGTCGATCTCAACGCGCTGATGCGCGATGTGCCAGAAAAGGCGCTGTTCTCGGGCGGCGAGCTCCGCAAGCGCCAGATCGCAGCAGGCTATAGCATCGAAGAGCTTGAGCAGGTGCTCGCGCCGATGGCCGAGGACGGCAAGGAAATGATCGCCTCGATGGGCGATGATACCCCGCCAGCGGTTCTTTCCGGCCAGTATCGCCCGCTGAGCCATTTCTTCCGGCAAAACTTCAGCCAGGTCACCAACCCGCCGATCGACTCGCTTCGCGAGAGCCGGGTGATGAGCCTCAAGACCCGCTTCGGAAACCTCAAGAACGTGCTCGACGAGGATTCGAGCCAGACCGAGATCCTCGTTCTGGAAAGCCCGTTCATCGCCAACGCCGAGTTTGAGGAGATGGTGCGCCAGTTTGGCTCGCTGGTGACGGTGATCGACTGCACCATCGAGGCCGGACACGATCAGGAGGCCCTGCATCAGGGGCTCGAGCGCATTCGTGCCGAAGCCGAGGATGCTGTGCGCTCTGGCGCGGGCCATCTGGTTCTGACTGACGAGAAGCAGGGCGAAGGCAAGATCGGGATGCCGATGATCCTTGCCACCAGCGCGGTGCATAGCTGGCTTACCCGCAAGGGCCTGCGGACCTTTACCTCGCTCAACGTGCGTTCCGCCGAGTGCATCGACCCGCATTATTTCGCCGTTCTGATCGGCTGCGGCGCGACGACGGTTAACGCCTATCTCGCGCAGGATTCGATTGCCGACCGCATCAATCGCGGCCTGATCGACGGATCTCTCACCGATGCCGTCCGCCGCTATCGCGATGCCATCGACGCGGGCCTCCTCAAGATCATGTCGAAGATGGGGATTTCGGTTCTGTCCTCCTATCGCGGCGGCCTGAATTTCGAGGCCGTGGGCCTCAGCCGCGCGATGGTGGCCGAGTATTTCCCCGGAATGCAGTCGCGCATCTCCGGCATCGGCCTGCACGGCATCCAGCGCAAGCTCGAGCAGATCCACGCCAAGGGCTGGCTCGGCCAGCAGGACGTGCTTCCCATCGGCGGCTTCTACAAGGCCCGCCGGATCGGCGAAAAGCACGCTTGGGAAGCGCAGACCATGCACCTCCTGCAATCGGCCTGCGATCGCGCCTCGTTCGAGCTTTGGAAGCAGTATTCCAAGGCGATGCAGAACAATCCGCCGATCCACCTGCGCGACCTGTTGGCGATCAAGCCGTTGGGCAACGCCGTGCCGCTTGAAGAGGTGGAAAGCATCACCTCGATCCGCAAGCGGTTTGTAACGCCGGGCATGAGCCTTGGGGCGCTTTCGCCCGAGGCACACATGACCCTCAACATCGCCATGAACCGCATCGGCGCGAAATCCGATAGCGGCGAGGGTGGCGAGGATCCGGCACACGCGCATCCGCTGCCGAATGGCGACAACCCCTGCGCCAAGATCAAGCAGGTGGCCTCGGGCCGCTTCGGTGTGACCGCCGAATACCTCAATGCCTGCGAAGAGCTTGAGATCAAGGTCGCCCAAGGGGCCAAGCCCGGCGAGGGCGGCCAGCTTCCGGGGATGAAGGTTACCGAGCTGATCGCGCGTCTGCGGCATTCGACCAAAGGCGTGACCCTGATCTCGCCGCCGCCGCACCACGACATCTACTCGATCGAAGACCTCGCGCAGCTGATCTACGATCTCAAACAGATCAACCCGCGCTGCAAGGTGACGGTCAAGCTCGTGGCTTCGTCGGGCGTCGGCACGATTGCGGCGGGCGTGGCCAAGGCCAAGGCCGACGTGATCCTGATCTCGGGCCACAACGGCGGCACCGGCGCCTCGCCCGCGACCTCGATCAAATACGCGGGCCTGCCGTGGGAGATGGGCCTCACCGAGGCGCATCAGGTTCTGGCGATGAACAACCTGCGCGACCGCGTGACCCTTCGCACCGATGGCGGCCTGCGCACCGGGCGCGATATCGTCATGGCGGCGATGATGGGGGCCGAGGAATACGGCATCGGCACAGCGGCGCTGATCGCCATGGGCTGTATCATGGTGCGCCAGTGCCAGTCCAACACCTGCCCGGTGGGTGTCTGCACCCAAGACGAGCGCCTGCGCGCCAAGTTCACCGGCTCGGCCGACAAGGTGGTCAACCTCATCACCTTCTACGCCACCGAAGTGCGCGAGATCCTCGCCTCGATCGGTGCCCGTTCGCTCGACGAGGTGATCGGCCGTGCCGACCTTCTCACGCAGGTCAGCCGTGGCTCGGCCCACTTGGACGATCTTGATCTCAATCCGCTTTTGATCACCGTCGATGGGGCCGACAAGATCAAGTACGACCGCAGCAAGCCGCGCAACGAGGTTCCCGATACGCTCGACGCCGAGATCGTCAAGGATGCGGCCCGCTTCCTCAACGATGGCGAGAAGATGCAGCTCGAATATGCGGTGCAGAACACGCTCCGCACCATCGGCACGCGCACCTCGAGCCACATTGTCAAGAAATTCGGGATGCGCAACGCGCTCCAGCCCGATCACCTGACGGTCAAGCTGCGTGGCTCGGCCGGCCAATCTTTGGGCGCATTCGCCGCGCCCGGCCTCAAGATCGAGGTGGCGGGCGATGCCAACGACTATGTCGGCAAGGGCCTTTCGGGCGGCACCATTGTTGTCCGCCCACAGATGTCGAGCCCGCTTGTGGCGGCCGACAATACGATCATCGGCAATACCGTGCTCTACGGCGCAACCGACGGCTATCTCTTCGCCGCAGGCCGCGCTGGCGAACGCTTTGCCGTTCGCAATTCGGGCGCGTCGGTGGTGGTCGAAGGCTGCGGCTCGAACGGCTGCGAATACATGACCGGCGGCGTCGCCGTGATCCTCGGCCAGATCGGCGCCAACTTTGGCGCAGGCATGACCGGCGGCATGGCCTATGTCTACGATCCCGATGGCAGCTGCGCTCCGCTGATCAATATGGAGAGCCTCGTGACCTGTGCGGTGACGGTCGATCATTGGCATGACCAGCTTTTCGCTTTGATCGAGCGCCATGCGAAGGAAACCGGAAGCCGCAAGGCCGCTGATATCCTTCAGCATTGGGACAGCGAGAAGGCCAATTTCGTCCAGATCTGCCCTAAGGAGATGCTGGTGCACCTGCCGCATCCTCTGGCGATCGAGGAAAAGGCGATGCCGGCCGAATAGGGCAGCGCCAGAGAAATCGGCGGCGGCCCTTCGGGGCCGCCGTTTGCTTTTCTTAAATGGGGTTTGCGGCTTGGGGGCGAAGCACTATAGAGGCGCGCATGGCCAACGATCCCAAACCCGCTCGGAAGAGAAAAACAGCCTCGAAAAAGGCGAAGAAACCTGCGCCCAAGCCGGTCTGGTATCGCCGTATCGACTGGCGTGGGCAGGTCTTGCCATGGGCGAAGCGGGGTGTGCTTGGCCTTCTGGGCTTTGTTGCCTTCATGGTGGTGATCTTCGCGATCCTCAATCCGGTGCGAACCCCCTATATGCTGGCCGAACGCATGCGCCTCGGCGCCATCGAACACGACTGGATGGCCATAGAAAATATCGCGCCCGCGGCTGCCCGATCGGTTGTTGCCGCTGAGGATGCGAACTTCTGCCTGCACTGGGGCCTCGACGTGGCCGAGATCCGCAAGGCCCTTGAACAAGGCAAGCGGCGCGGCGCATCGACGATCAGCCAACAGACGGTCAAGAACGTCTATCTCTGGCAGGGCCGGAGCTGGACCCGCAAGGCAACCGAGGCGCTTCTCACGCCACTGGTCGAGGCGGTCTGGACCAAGCGGCGTATTCTCGAGGTCTATCTCAACGTGGCCGAGTTTGGCGAAGGTGTCTTTGGCATCGAGGCCGCCGCTCGGCACTATTTCGGCGTGTCATCGGCCGACCTTTCGCCCACGCAGGCGGCCCGCCTTGCTGCGATCCTGCCGGACCCCAAGAACCGGTCGGCCTCGAACCCGTCGAGCTTTGTGCGGTCTCAGGCCAGCAAAATCCTCGATGGGGCCGCCACGATCAAAGCGGATGGCCGCGCTGCCTGCTTTGAAAGTGCGGCAGAGGATTGATCCGCGCCTGCCCTTGCGGCATTGAGGGTTAACCCCACAGGCTGATTTGCGATGAACCGACTGTATCATTACCCCCTTTCCCCCTTTTCCCGAAAAGTGCGGCTTTGCCTTGCCGAGAAGAAGATCGAGGTCGAGCTGGTCGAGGAGCGGTATTGGGAACAGTCGCCCGAATTTCTCCGCCGCAATCCGGCGGGGATGATCCCGGTTCTCCAATACGGCAATCTGATGATTTCGGAGAGCCAAGCGATCTGCGAATATCTTGAGGAGACCAACCCGACCCCGCCGCTCCTGCCGCGCGATCCCGAAGGGCGCTATGAGGTGCGGCGGCTTGTGGCGTGGTTTGATGGCAAGTTCAACCAAGAGGTGACGACCAAACTTCTTGGAGAGCGGGTGTTCCGCAAGATCAAGGGCAACGGCTATCCCGACAGCGCCAACGTCAAGGCGGGCGCCAAGGCGATCAAGTTTCACCTCGATTATATGGCGTGGCTGCTCGACAAGCGGCGCTGGCTTGCCGGCAACGAGATGACCCTGGCCGATTTCGCTGCCGCAGCGCACCTTTCGTGCCTCGACTATATCTCGGACGTGGACTGGAACCGGTCCGAGGTGGTCAAGGATTGGTATGCCAAGATCAAGTCGCGCCCGGCTTTCCGCTCGATCCTTGCCGACCAGATCCCCGGCTTCCGCCCGCCGGCGCATTATGCCGATCTGGATTTCTGATCCGCTTCGGCCCTCGGGGCTGATCCGGTGAAAGAGGCGATCCGCGCCTTTGCCCTCGAGGCCGGGTTTTCCGCGATGGGCGTTTGCCGCCACGATGCGATCCCCGAGGCGAAAGACCGCTTGGCGAAGTTTGTTGCCGAAGGGCGGCATGGGCAGATGGGCTGGATGGCGGAGCGCATGAACTGGCGCGGCAATCCAGCGGCGCTTTGGCCTGAGGCGAAGTCGGTCATCATGCTGGCCGAAGCCTATACGCCCGACGAAGACCCGATGGAGATCGTCGGGCGGCCAGAGCGGGGGGCAATCTCGGTCTATGCTCGCAACCGCGATTATCACGATATCGTCAAGAAGCGGCTCAAAGCGGTGGGGCGCTGGCTGATCGAGCAGGCGCCGGGAACCGAGATCAAGGTTTTCGTCGATACCGCGCCGGTGATGGAAAAGCCCTTGGGCCAGGCGGCTGGCCTCGGCTGGCAGGGCAAGCATACCAACCTTCTGGGGCGCGAGCTTGGCAGCTGGTTCTTTCTGGGCGCGATCTTCACGACCCTCGAATTAGAGCCTGACAAGGCCGAAATCAGCCATTGTGGGTCTTGCACCGCCTGCCTCGATGCCTGCCCGACCAATGCCTTTCCCGCGCCCTATCAGATCGACGCTCGGCGGTGCATTTCCTATCTGACTATCGAACACGACGGCCCCGTGGACCCCGAGATTCGCCCGCTTCTGGGCAACCGGATCTATGGCTGCGACGATTGCCTTGCCGCCTGCCCTTGGAACAAGTTTGCCGTTGCCGCGCGCGAGATTCGCTATGCGGCGCGGGAAGAGCTTCTTGCGCCGAGCCTTTCCGAGCTTGCGCGGCTGGATGATGCGGGTTTCAGGGCCATGTTCACGGGCAGCCCGATCAAGCGGATCGGTCGCAACCGGTTCGTAAGAAACGTCCTTTATGCCATCGGGAATAGCGGCGATTTGGCTTTGTTAGAGACTGTTCAGCCCCTCACCATCGACCCTGATCCCATGGTCGCCGACGCCGCCAAATGGGCGGCAATCCGCCTGCAATCCGCCAAAGACGCTGACGGGGCGTGAAGCCGTGCTAGACTGGCCTCCCAATGATGGAGGAAAGCCATGGAGCGTCACATCATCGACAAGCCGCACGAATACGACAGCGGCGACCGCGTTAAACAGTTCGTCGGCATCGCCCGCCGCGAGGCGCGGGCAGAGCACGAGAACCCTTGGTTCCAGCAGGCCCACGCACCGCGAACCGGCAAGGTGGTGAAGGAATATCTGCGGATCGAGCGCGGCCAAACCGCCTGATCCCGCTTTTCCTCGGCGGAACATAGCCCTAGGGTGTCCGAAACTCCGGAGACCCGATGCATCCCCTTCGCGGCATCCTTCTGAAAGTTGCCTCGGTCTGCGTTTTCGTGGGCATGGCAAGCCTCATCAAAGCGACCGCCGGTCATGTGCCGCCAGGGGAGGCCGTGTTCTTCCGATCCTTCTTTGCCATTCCGGTCATCGTGATCTGGCTGGCGATGCGGCGCGAATTGCACCTCGGCGTTCGGACGAGCAATCCTCTGGGCCATTTCTGGCGCGGCCTCATTGGAACGACCTCGATGGGTCTTGGCTTTGCTGGCCTCGGCCTCTTGCCGTTGCCCGAGGTCACCGCCATCGGCTATGCCTCGCCGCTTCTCGTTGTGATTTTCGCGGCGATGTTTCTCAACGAAAAGGTCGGTGTCTACCGCCTTGGTGCGGTGGCACTGGGCATGGCAGGGGTCTTGATCGTCCTCTCCCCGCGCCTGACCGTCGGCGCGACCGGTGCCGATGCCCGCGAGGCTCTTGGGGCGATGGTCGTCCTCGGTGCGGCGTTCTTTGCATCGCTCGCACAGGTCTTTGTCCGCAAGCTGGTCGCGACAGAAAGCACGGCAACGATCGTCTTCTGGTTTTCGGTCACGGCATCGACGCTTTCGACGATCACGATTTTCTGGGGCTGGGTCATCCCCGCACCGCGCGAGGCGATCTTCTTGATCGTCGCGGGGCTTCTGGGTGGCGTCGGTCAGATCCTTCTGACCTCGAGCTATCGCCTCGCCGATGCCAGCGTCATCGCGCCCTTTGAATACACCTCGATGCTTTTGGCGATCGGCGTGGGTTTCTTTGTCTTTGGCGAGGTTCCAACCAAGGTCATGCTGATTGGCGCCGCGATCATCATCTCGGCAGGCGTGATCATCATCCTGCGCGAGCATTATCTCGGCCTTGAACGCGCCAAACAGCGCAAGGCGATGACCCCGTCCGGATAGGGAAAAGGCCGGGCAGAGCCCGGCCTCTAGCAGTCTCTAACAGGGCGAAATCAGCTGCGAACGAGCTTGTCGTAGGCTTCCGCCGTTTCGCGGGTCAGCGCGCCGACCTCGAATTTCCAATCGCCGATCTGGCCGACCGGCGTGATCTCGGCGGCCGAGCCGGTGAGGAAGCACTGCTCGAAACTATCCAGCTCGGACGGCAGGATGTGGCGTTCGTGAACCTTGATCTGGCGGTCGCGCAGCATCTGGATGACGGTCTGGCGGGTCAGGCCGTTGAGGATCGCGTCGGGGAGTGGCGTGTGAACCTCGCCGTCCTTGACGAAGAAGATATTGGCGCCTGTCGCCTCGGCCACATAGCCGCGATAATCGAAGAACATCGCATCCGAACAACCTTTGGCCTCGGCGGCGTGCTTGGACATGGTGCAGATCATATAAAGGCCGGCGGCCTTGGCGGCGGTCGGGATCGTCTCGGGGCTCGGGCGCTTCCATTTGGCCACGTCGAGTTTGGCGCCCTTCATCTTGGCATCGCCATAGTAGCTGCCCCATTCCCAGGCGGTCACGGCCATACGGATCGGGTTGCGGCGGGCCGAGACGCCCATATCCTCGCCCGCGCCGCGGAAGGCAACGACACGGACATAGGCATTGGTCAGGCCGTTGGCATCAAGAACGGCACGCTTGGCGGCTTCGATATCGTCTACGGTGTAGGGGATCGCCATGTCCATCAGCTCGCCCGATTTGAGCAGGCGCTCGGAATGCTGGCGGCTCTTGAACACCTTGCCCTCATAGCAACGCTCGCCCTCGAACACCGAAGAGGCATAGTGCAGCGCGTGGGTGAGGATGTGGACATTGGCATCGCGCCAATCGATCAGCTTGCCATCCATCCAGATCTTGCCGTCGCGGTCGGCGTAGGAACCAGCCATTTCAATCCCTTTCAAATTTCCATTTGTTACGCAACTAGGTCCGTAGCGGACATAAAATTGCGCGATTTCCCGAATCCGCTAGCAGTTGAGCCTTGGAATGTCAACAAGGCTGACTTATCCTCGCGGCAAGACGGAGGAGTATGAATGCCCGATAATCCGATGAGCCAAAGCGGCCAGTCGCTTCTTTTCCTGACGGACGAGCAGCTTAGGAAAGGCATCGAGGCGATGTTCTTTGCCTATCGGGGCTTTACCGCCGATCCTGACCGGATTCTGGCCGATATGGAATATGGCCGGGCGCATCACCGGGCGATCCACTTTATTCATCGCAGCCCCGGCACGACGGTGAACAACCTCTTGTCGATCCTCGGGGTGACCAAGCAATCGCTCAACCGCGTGCTGCGGACGCTGATCGAGGATGGATTGGTCGAAAGTCGGGTCGGCAAGGAAGACAAGCGAGAGCGGCACCTGCATCTGACCATCAAGGGCGCCGAACTGGAGCGATCCCTGTCCGACGCCCAGCGCGATAGGATGCGCGCCGCCTACCGAGCGGCGGGGCCGGTGGCCGTGGCGGGTTTCCGACAGGTGCTCGAGGCGATGATGGATCACGATCTGCGCCGCCACTACGACACGCTTAAGGATCGCGGCGCATGACGGCCGACCAGAGCCACATTCTGATCGTCGACGACGACGAACGCATCCGTGGCCTTTTGCAGCAATTCCTGATCAAGAGCGGTTTTCTCGTAACCTCGGCTCGCGACGCCGAACACGCGCGGCGCATCCTTTCGGGCCTCGAGTTTGACCTGATCGTTTTGGATGTGATGATGCCGGGCGAAGACGGGATATCGCTTTGCCGTGATCTTCGACGACGGATCAAAACCCCGATCCTTCTCCTGACTGCGCGGGCCGAGACCTCGGATCGGATTGCGGGCCTTGAGGCCGGGGCCGACGATTATCTGGGCAAGCCTTTCGAGCCAAAAGAGCTTCTTCTGCGTATCGCGGCCATCCTGCGCCGGAGCCCCGCGGCCGAACCAGCGATAGTCAAGCCAAAGGTGATCCATCTCGGCGCCGTCCGCTACGATGTCGAGCGGGTTGAGATGTGGCGCGGCGACGAACTCGTGCGGCTGACCTCGACGGAAAGCCAGCTGATGAAGATTTTCACGGCAAACCTGTCGGAGCCGGTGAGCCGCGCCCAGCTGGTAGCTGATCTCAGCCATTCGGGCACGCAGACACAGGAGCGTGCTGTCGATGTCCAAATTACGCGGCTGCGTCGCAAGATCGAGGATGATCCGCGCCAGCCGCGCTATCTGCAGACCGTTCGCGGTGCGGGATATATGCTGGCGCCCGATCTGTCCTAGGGGCAGTCGATCGGCATGACCTTCTCGGTCGCGGCCCACATCGTTGCCGGCAGGGCGGGGATTTCGGTCAAAAGCTCAAACACAGACTGGCCGTTCTGCTGGATCGTGCCCGTTCCTGCGCGAAGGTCGAGCTCGCAAAAGCCAAAAGACTCAAGATCGCTCTCGCTCCACCAGACATAGCTATAGCCGGTGATCCGATAGCTCCCGTCGGGAAAGCCAAGGGTCAGGATCTCGGTCCAGCGGATCGGTCCTTCTGCATCATGGTGCGAGGTGATCGTGATCTGGCCATCACCGCGGATGGCAAACTCGGGCTGGTCGGCGCCCGGCCCCGTGCTGCCCAAGCCTACAGCATAGATATCATTGCCGCCGGTCTTGGTGATCTGAAGATCGGCTTCTCCGGTTTCCGAGATCAGCAAGGTGAAGCCTTCGACGAGCCCATCGCCGTTCAGGTCGAGAGAGAGGCTGGTGACAGGGCTATCCTCCTGCGCCAAGGCACCGGTCCCGAGAAAGGCAAATAGAAAGAACAGGGCCGCGCGCATGAAGTCCTCGCTTGTGATTGCTTCAGGATTTCTGTTCCAATGCGCCATGGCAACCGCATTGATCACACACCCCGATTGTCTCGGCCATATCACGCCACCCGGCCACGCGGAACAGGTGGCGCGGCTTGATGCCGTGCTTGGCGCGCTCGAAGGCATCCCACTTGAGCGGTATTCCGCCCCGTTGGCGGCGGATGCCGATATCCTCCGGGCGCATCCCAAGGCCCACTTGGACAACATCCGCGCCGAGGCACCCGAAAAGAACATCGTGACGCTCGATCCCGATACCTTCATGTCGCCCGGCTCGCTCGCCGCCGCCTTTCGCGGCGTGGGTGCGGTGGTGAAGGCGGTCGATCTGGTCTTGGGCGGCACGGTCGGCAACGCTTTCGCCGCCATTCGCCCGCCGGGGCATCACGCCGAGCGCGAAACGCCGATGGGCTTTTGCCTCTTCGGCAATATCGCCATCGGGGCCAAACACGCGCTGGATCACCACGGGCTCAAGCGGGTCGCTGTGGTGGATTTCGACGTGCACCACGGCAACGGGACGCAAGACCTTTTGCAGGACGATCCCCGCGTTCTGTTCATCTCCTCGCATGAGATGCCGCTCTATCCCGGGACCGGCGATCCTTCCGACACGGGCGAGCATGACAACGTGATCAACATCGCGCTGAAGGCTGGCACCAGATCCAAAGAATTCCGTGAGATCTATGAAGCGCAGGTCTTTACGCGCCTCCGCGCCTTCAAGCCTGATCTGATTCTCGTCTCCGCCGGATTTGACGCCCACAGAGCCGATCCCTTGGCCAACATCTGTCTCGAGACAGCCGATTTCGCATGGGTCACAGGCCGCATCTGCGATATCGCCGACGAAGTCTGCCACGGGCGCGTGGTATCTGCCCTCGAAGGGGGCTATGATCTCGAAGCCTTGGCCGATAGTGCGGCCGCCCACGTCAAGACATTGCAGGAGCGCGCCGCATGACGGACACCCCGGTTGAACAGCTTTCCTTCGAACAGGCCATCAAAGAGCTTGAAGCCGTCGTCGCGCGACTCGAACGTGGCGAGGTCGCGCTTGACGAGTCGATCGCCCTTTACGAGCGCGGCGCCAAGCTCAAGGCGCGCTGCGAGGCCAAGCTGAAAGAGGCAGAAGAGAAGGTCGCCAAGATCACCTTCGGGGCCGACGGTGCCCCGAGCGGAACCGCCCCCCTCGACGCTGGTTAAGAATATGCTGGCTGCAAAGCCTCTGCCGCTTCAACAGGCACTCGCGCAAACCTCTTTGGCAGTTGACGCCTATGTCAAAGCCGCGCTGGCCGAGTTTGATCTGCCGGTCGCTCGGGCGATGTCCTATGCGGTCGAAGGCGGAAAATCCCTGCGTGGCTTTCTGGTTTTGGAAACTGCGCGGCTCCACGGGATCGGCGGCGGCGCGGCAATCTCAGCTGCCGCTGCCATAGAGTGCCTGCACGCCTATTCGCTGATCCATGATGACCTGCCCTGCATGGACGACGACGACCTGCGCCGAGGCCGCCCGACCGTGCACCGCAAGTGGGACGAGGCCACAGCCGTTCTCGCCGGTGACGCGCTCCAATCCCTCGCCTTAGAGCTGGTTCTTGAAACGGAATGCAGCGCCGAGGCGCGGCTCGATCTGGCGCGAAACCTTGCCAAGGCGGCAGGCGTTGCCGGAATGGTCGGCGGGCAAGCAATGGATATTGCCGCTGAAACCGCATCGACGCCCCTGAGCCTTGCGGACGTCGAGGCGCTGCAATCCGGCAAGACCGGCGCGCTCATCACTTGGTCGGCTTTGGCAGGGCCGCGCATGGCCCGTTCGGATCTTCGGCCGCTCAAGGTCTATGGCGATGCGCTGGGCCGCGCTTTCCAGATCGCCGACGATATTCTCGATGTTGAAGGCGATGCCGCCGCGGTCGGCAAAGCTGTTGGCAAGGACGCGGAAGCGGGCAAGGCGACCTTCATCTCGCACCTCGGTCTCGACGGCGCGAAACGGCTGGCGCAGGATCTTGTGACCGAGGCCTGCGACGCTCTGGCCGACTATGGCAGCGACGCGGAAACCTTGCGGGATGTGGCGCGTTTCGTTATCGCGCGGGATAGGTAACAAGGCCGCCCATGAGCAACCGACCCGCCACACCGCTTTTGGACAAGATCCAATCGCCCGCCGACATGAAGCCCCTGTCGGATGCCCAGCTTGTTCAGCTGGCCGGTGAGCTGCGCGCCGAGACGATCAGCGCGGTCTCGGAAACCGGCGGGCATCTGGGCGCTGGGCTTGGCGTGGTCGAGCTGACCGTGGCGCTGCACGCGGTTTTCGATGCGCCGAAAGACAAGATCATCTGGGACGTGAGCCACCAGAGCTATCCCCACAAGATCCTGACCGGCCGCCGCGACCGTATCCGCACCCTGCGGCAAGAGGGCGGGCTTTCCGGGTTCACCAAACGATCCGAGTCGGTCTACGATCCCTTCGGCACCGCCCATTCCTCGACCTCGATCTCTGCCGCGCTGGGCTTTGCCGCTGCGCGCGATCTGGGCGGCCAGTGCGAAGGCGGGCTTGGAGATGCGATCGCGGTGATCGGGGATGGGGCGCTAAGCGGCGGCATGGCCTTTGAGGCGATGAATAATGCGGGCCACCTGAAAAAGCGGCTCTTTGTCATCCTCAACGACAACGAGATGTCGATTGCCGAGCCTGTAGGCGCCATGTCGTCCTATCTCTCGCGCCTCTATGCGGGCGAGCCGTTTCAGGAACTGAAAGCCGCCGCCAAAGGCGCGGTGAGCCTTCTGCCCGAGCCTTTCCGCGAAGGGGCCAAGCGCGCCAAAGATATGCTCAAGCACATGACCGTGGGTGGCACGCTCTTTGAAGAGCTGGGCTTCAGCTATGTCGGCCCCATCGACGGGCACGATATGGACCAGCTTCTGGCTGTTCTTCGCACCGTCAAGGCGCGGGCACATGGGCCGGTTCTGATCCATGCGATCACCAAGAAGGGCAAAGGCTATGCCCCGGCCGAGCGGGCACAGGACAAAGGCCATGCCACCGCGCGATTTGATGTGGTGACGGGCAAGCAGGCCAAGGCGCCTTCGAACGCTCCGAGCTATACCAGTGTCTTTGCCGAGACCCTGGTTGGCCTCGCCGCCAAGGATCCCAAGATCTGCGCCGTGACCGCGGCCATGCCCGATGGCACGGGCCTTGCCCGTTTCATGGAGCGCTACGCCAGCCGCTGTTTCGACGTGGGCATCGCCGAGCAGCACGCCGTGACATTCTCCGCGGGCCTCGCCGCCGGCGGGATGCGGCCCTTCTGCGCGATCTATTCGACCTTCCTTCAGCGCGGCTACGATCAGGTTGTCCATGACGTCGCGATCCAGCGCCTGCCGGTCCGCTTCGCGATTGACCGGGCGGGCCTAGTCGGTGCCGATGGCGCGACCCATGCCGGCAGCTTCGATATCGCCTTCCTCGCCAACCTTCCTGGTTTCGTGGTGATGGCCGCGGCGGATGAGGCCGAACTGGTGCGGATGGTCGTTACCGCCGCTGAATACAATGAAGGCCCGATTGCCTTCCGGTTCCCCCGTGGCGAAGGCGTAGGTGTGGAAATCCCCGCCGATGCCAAACCGCTCGAGATCGGTAAGGCGCGGGTGATACGCGAAGGCAAGGGCGTGGCGCTCCTCTCGCTGGGCACGCGCCTGCAAGAAGTGACCCTCGCCGCCGAAGCGCTCGCCGCTCGGGGCATTTCGCCGACCGTGGTCGATGCACGATTTGCCAAGCCTTTGGATGAAGAGATGATCCTCGGCCTTGCGCGGGATCACGAGGCGCTTATCACCATTGAAGAGGGCGCAATCGGCGGCTTTGGCAGCCATGTCGCCCAGCTTCTTGCCGAACACGGAATTTTCGACAGCGGCCTGAAATACCGTTCAATGGTATTGCCCGACATTTTTGTTGACCAAGCCTCGCCCAAGGCGATGTATGATATCGCTGGGCTCAACGCCAAAGATATTGAAACCAAAGTTTTGTCTGTTCTGGGTGTCACCAGCATAGGCACCCAACGCGCCTGAGGTTTACATGGATCATCCGACCCATCGAGCGATCGTCATTTACCGTACGATCGTCTTCCTGCTGTGCAGCTTCTACGGCATCCGCACCCTCGTTTTCGCCGACTTCTCCTATTTCGGCGGCCCGTTCCGATATCTGACGATTTGGGCGCTCTATGCCTCTTGGTTCTCGTCGGTCTGGATGCTGGCCTTTTCGCTGAACAAGGTCGATCACCGGTGGGAGGGGTTCGTTGGCGTCGCCACTGTTCTCAATACAATGGTTGTTCTCTTGTATTGGCGCCTCTATTTTGCCGATCCCTTATCGGTGACGTCGGATGGTGAGCTGGGCCGCTGGTGGCTCGAATACTATATGCACGCGCTCGGACCGCTGCTTCAGTGGATCGACGCGATCTTCATCCACCGCTCCTTCCGCCGCCCGCTGCGGTCGGCTGGCATCCTGACCTTCGCGATCATCGGCTATGTCGTCTGGGTCGAGAAGATTGTCTCACCCCTGAACGATCGCCCAATGGGCAGCGTGACCTCGGGCCTGCCCTACAACTTTCTCAACAACCTCGAATGGGCAGGGCGGCTGGAATTCTATGTGACGAACCTCGTCGTCGCGCTTGTCTTCCTGACGATCTTTTCGGGGCTTGGTTGGCTTAGCCGCCGGATTCTAGGGCCAGAAGTGCATCCAATCCGGCGCGGTAATTAGGGTAGCGTAGGCGCACACCCAGCTCGGCCTTGATCCGGTCGTTGCTGACCATCTTCGATTCCGCATAGAAGCTGCGCGCCATCGGCGTCATCTCGGCGGTTTCGAAATCCTCGGTAGGCGGGATCGGAACGCCGAGAAGCTCGGCGGCATAGGCGATCACATGCTCCGGAGGGGCGGGATCGTCGTCGCAAACGTTATAGGCCGCGCCGGGATTGGGGCGATTTATCGACGCCTCAAGCACCTGCGCGATATCCTCGACGTGCGTCCGGCTAAAGACTTGGCCTTGCTTGATGATCCGCCGCGCTGTCCCGTTTCTCACTTTGGCAAAGGGTCCACGCTCGGGCCCATAGATACCGGCGAGCCGGAAGATATGAAGCGGCAGACCATAAATCGCCGCCCATTCCGCTTCGGCCGCTACGCGGGCCTTGCCGCGCTCGGTCGCGGGGGTGAGGGGTGAATCCTCTGTAACCCAGCCGCCGTTATGGTCGCCATAGACTGCAGTGGTCGAAAGGTATCCAACCCATTCAAGCCGCGTCGCATTGGCAGCGATTTCGTCTCTAACATGAGCCAAGACGGGGTCTTTTCCGTCCGCCGGAGCCACAGAGGTCAGGATATGGCTCGCTGCGCGGATAGCTGGGCAAAGGTCTTCGCCGGGCCAGATCAGTGGCTCGATCCCTTTGGATCGGAGCGCCTCGGCCTTTTCCGGCGAGCGCGTGGTGCCAATGATCCGCCAGCCCTGCGGCAGAAGGCGATCCGCGAGGCCCTGCGCTGAATAGCCGTGGCCAATGGATAGGAGTATCTTTGTCATGGCCTAGTCATGTCTGTCAGTCGTTGGCGATGCAAGGGCAGTTGACAGCGTGCAGGGTTCCTGCAGCATTCGGGCATGACCCAAGACACCCCCGATCTCGAAGCCGCCTATTCCATCGAAACGCCCGACGATAACCGGCGCATCTATTCCGCCTGGGCCGAGACCTATGACAAGACTTTCGCCCAAGACATGGACTACCGGATGCCTGCCGTGATTGCCGAACTCTATCGCCAGAGCGGCGGCGCGGGAAATGTCCTCGATATCGGCGCGGGCACCGGCCTTGTTGCCAAGTTCCTCGGGGATCTTGGCATTGGCCCTATCGACGGGACGGACATCTCGCCCGAGATGCTCGTAGTCGCAGGGAAAAAGCGGCTCTACAGAAGGCTTTTCGAGGGGGATGTGACCCAGCGCCTCGATGTGCCCGATGGCACCTATGACGGGATCGTCAGCGCCGGAACCTTCACCCTCGGCCATGTCGGCCCAGAGGCGATTGACGAACTTCTGCGGGTTGCTGCGCCGGACGCGCGTCTTGCCCTTTCGATCAACGCCAAGCACTATGAAAAGGCGGGCTTCAAGGCCAAACTAGACTATATTCAAGACCAAATCACCGATTTTGCCCTGCCGGAAGCGGCCATATATGGCGAGAACGCCACCGGCGATCACGCCAGCGACACCGCCTTCGTCGCGCTTTTCCGTAGACTCTAGACTAGCGGCCCTTCCAGACCGGATCGCGCTTTTCGGCAAAGGCGCGTGCACCTTCGAGCTGATCCTCGGAGGAATAGAGCCTGTCGACCGTCGCCAGTTGCCGCTTGGTGATCCGGTTCATCGCGTCCTGAAAGTTCGAATCCTCGGCATCGCGCACGATTTCCTTGATCGCGGCATAGACAAGCGGCGGCCCGCTTTCCAAGAGCCGCGCCAGATCCCATGCCTGCGCCATCAGGTCGACCGCTGGAACGATCCGGTTGACGATGCCCCAGCGATGCGCCTCTTCGGCGTCAAACCAACGCCCGGTGAGCAAGAGGTCCATCGCCACATGATAGGGGATGCGCTTGGGCAGCTTGATCGAAGCCGCGTCGGCCACGGTGCCCGAGCGAATCTCGGGCAAAGCAAAGGTCGCGTGCTCTGCGGCAAGGATCATGTCGGCAGAAAGCGCCAGCTCGAGCCCCCCGCCACAGCAGATGCCGTTGACCGCCGCAATCACAGGCTTGTTCAGCCCGCGCAGCTCTTGCAGGCCGCCAAACCCGCCAACACCATAATCGCCATCCACCGCATCGCCACCGGCCGCGGCCTTAAGATCCCAGCCGGGGCAAAAGAACTTCTCCCTCGCGGCGGTGATGATCGCTACGCGCAAACTGTCGTCATCACGGAAATCGCGGAAGACCTCGCCCATCAGGCGGCTTGTCTTGAGGTCGATCGCATTCGCCTTGGGGCGATCGAGGGTCACCTCAAGGATGGCGCCTTCGCGGCGGGTCTTGATCGGATCGGTCATTTCGCTCTCCTTATCAGCGCATCGACCGCGATGGCCGTATCGGGGGTGCAGATCAGCGGGTTCACTTCAACTTCCTCGACAGTGCCCGCATTCGCAATCACATAGTCCTGAATTGCATGGATCGCCTTGAGAATTGCCATTCGATCCGCCGCGGGTTTGCCACGGAACCCATCGAGCAATTTGACCACTTTCAGCCCGTTTAGACATTGATTTAGGGTCTCGCCCGAAGCCGGGATCAAGCACGAGGCGCTGTCGGCCATAACCTCGGTGAGGATGCCGCCAGCCCCGACCGTAAGGACGAACCCATGCGCCGGATCCTTGACGACGCCGATCAAAAGCTCGGCCACGCCGCCCGTCACCATCTCTTCGACGAGGAAGGAATTCGCTCCCATTTTCTCGGCTGCGGCCTTTACGGCCTGGCCCGATTCAAGCCCGACAATAACCGCTCCAGACTCGGACTTGTGGGCAAAGCCCTCGCCCTTGAGAACCACAGGAAAGCCGATCTTCTCGGCCTCGCCCGCCGCAGCCTCTGCGCTGGTGGCGCGCGCACGCCGCGGCGTCCGCAACCCAAATCCCGCAAGCTCGGCCTTGGCCTCGGCCTCGGTCAGCATATCGCTGTCTTGTGGGGCGGGTGGCACCACGAGATCAAGATCAAGGTCCGGCATCGCCCGGGCCTTCGCCGCCTCGGCTGCCGCGATCGCCTCGGTCAGCCCGTTCATCGGCACAACACCGCCAGCAATAAGTCGCTCGGCAACCTCTTCGGGCATCAGCTCCGGTAGCGTTGCGACCATAGCTACATTGCCGCCCGTATTGGCCCGCGTGCCAAGGGCCGCCTGGATCGTGCATTCCCAATCAGACGGATCGCAGCGATCCGCACGCGGGAAATCGACGATCAGGAAGGTCATCGCCAGATCAGGGTCGATCATCCCCGAAAACGCGGCCGTCATCGCCAGCGCGTCGCGCCAGATATAGGTGTGGTAATCCAGCGGGTTCGCCAGCGCGACCTTGGGGCCAAGTGCTGCAAAGAGGGCGTCGTGCTGTCCCTGCTTCAGCGGCGGAAACTCGAGCGCCCGCCCATGCGCGGTGTCGGCCGCAAGGCTCGCCTCGCCGCCCGAACAGCTGATCGAGGCAATCTTGCCGGAGGGCAGCGGCCCGACGGCGTGAAGAAGCTTCAGCGTTTCAAGGAAAGTCGTCAGATCATTGACCCGCGCAATCCCCAGCCGATCCAATAGCGCTTGCGCCCCGGCATCGCCACCGGCGAGCGAGGCGGTGTGCGAAATCGTGGCCGATTGCGCCTCGGCGGAGCGGCCAACCTTCAGCGCGATAAGAGGAACGCCCTTGTCGCGGGCCTTGCGCGCCAGTGTCTGCCAAAGCGCAATATCGCCAAATCCCTCGATATGCAGGCCAATCGCGGTCACCCGCGGATCATCGAGAAGCCCCGCCGCGATCTCGGCCTGGGTCGTCTGTGCCTGATTGCCGCAAGTGACCACATATGCAATCGGCAGGCCGCGCCGGTTCATGGTCAGGTTGATGGCGATGTTCGAAGATTGCGTCAGGATCGCCACCCCGCCGTCAACCCGGGTGAGCCCGTGCTGGTCCGGCCAAAGAAGCGCCCCGTCCATGGCGTTGATCATACCATAACAGTTGGGGCCAAGGATCGGCATCGCTCCCGCCGCGGCAAGCAGTCGGGCATTCAGATCATGCCCATCCGCCACCTCGGCAAAGCCGGAGGCAAAACAAACCGCCCCGCCCGCGCCCATCCCCGAAAGCGCGGCAACAACGTCAATCGTCGCTTCGCGGTTGATCCCGACAAAGGAGGCATCCGGTGCCTCGGGCAGATCGCTAATCGAGGTAAGAACTGGAAGCCCCTCAATCTCGCCGCCCTTGGGATGCACAAGCCAGATCTTGCCGGGAAACTCCGCCTTGCGGACTTGCCCCAGAACTGATCGGCACCAGGCCCCGCCGCCGATGATCGCAATGGATTTAGGCCTGAGTAGTCTCGAAAGTTCGCGGCTCATTCATATCCTCATGATGCCATTTCTTTTAGCCGGAAATACTCCGGGGAGCCCGAGGCGCTTGCCCCTCGGCCCTGCATATTCACGCGCCGAGCGCCCGCAAAAGATCGCGGCTGATGATGTGGCGCTGGATCTCGCTGGTGCCATCCCAGATCCGCTCGACACGGGCATCGCGCCAGAAGCGCTCGATAGGATAGTCGTCCATCAACCCCATGCCACCATGGATCTGCAGCGTCGTATCTGTCACCCGCGCCAGCATCTCCGAGGCATAGAGCTTGGCCGAAGCGATCTCGCGGTTCGACGGAAGGCCCTGATCAAGGCGGTTTGCGGCGGCGAGAGTCAGAAGGTCGGCGGCATCAATCTCGGTGATCATGTCGGCGATCTGAAAACTCACACCCTGAAACTTGCCGATCGGCTGGCCAAACTGCTCGCGCTCGGCGGCATAGGTCAGGGCATAGTCAAACACCCGCCGGGCCCGGCCCACACAGAAGGCGGCCACGGTGATGCGCGTGGCATAAAGCCAGGTGTTCATCACATCAAACCCGCCATCGACCTCGCCCAAAACCTGCGCATCCGGCAGGCGGCAATCGTCGAACTCGAGGATCATGTTCTTGTAGCCCCGGTGGCTCACCGACTTATAGCCGTGGCGGATGGTGAAGCCGGGGGTGCCACGGTCAACGAGGAAGGCGGTGATCCGCTTCTTCGGGCCTTTCGGCGTATCGTCCTCGCCAGTGGCGATAAAGACGATGATGAAATCGGCATGATCGGCGCCCGAGATGAAATGCTTGGTGCCATTCACCACCCAATCGCCACCCTCGCGGCGGGCCGAGCATTTCATGCCCCGCACGTCCGAACCGGCCCCCGGCTCGGTCATCGCCAGCGCGTCCATCCGCTCGCCGCGCACGGCGGGAAGGAGATAGCGCTCGATCTGCTCGCCCTCACAGGCCATCAGGATATTCTGCGGACGGCCAAAGAAATGCGTGAGCGCCATCGAGCCACGGCCAAGCTCACGCTCGACAAGGCTGAATTCGAGGTGATTGAGGCCTGCGCCGCCCACCGACTCGGGGAAATTGCAGGCATAGAAGCCAAGCTCTTTCGTCTTGCGTTTGATCTCGTCGGCGATCTCCTGCGGAACCTCGCCGGTCCGTTCGACCAGATCCTCGTGGGGATAGATCTCGTTTTCAACGAAACTGCGGACGGTTTCCGCAATCATTTCCTGTTCGTCTGAAAGGCCGTACTGCATGGGATTTCCTGAGTGTTGGGATGGCCGGAAACTAGCGATCTTGCGCTTCTACTTCATGCAGTATTAGAAGATTTCATGCGAACTTGGCTAGATCCCTCCGCCGCGCCGCAGCGCATCGGCGTCCTCCTCTTCGAGGCGTTTTCGATGCATTGCCTCGCCAATACGATCGAACCCCTGCGCGCCGCCAACAGCTTTGCTGGCCGCAAGATCTATGACTGGCGGTTTCTATCGCTCGACGGCGGGCCGGTCACATCGTCAAGCGGCCTCCTTGTCGCCGTTCATGAAAAACTGGCCGATCATCGCGGCGAGATCCTCGTGGTGATGCCGAGCTATCGCTTTCTCGAACATGCCAGCGCCGAAACCGCCCGCGCCCTTCGTGCTGCAGCTGGGCGGCACGATATCTTGGCGGGGTTTGACACCGGAAGCTGGCTTTTGGCGGCGGCGGGCCTTTTGGCCGGGCGGAAGGCGACGATCCACTGGGAAGAGATCAACCGTTTCGCCGAGGCCTTTCCCGATGTCGAAGTGATCCGCGCCCGCCATGTGACCCAAGGTAACCGCATCACCTGTGGCGGGGCGCTCACGGCGTTCGAGCTGGTGATGGAGCTGATCGGCCAGCGACATGGCGAGGCTTTGCGCCTTGAGGTCGCGACCCTCTTCATGAGCCCCGCAGCCACCGGCCCACAGTCGGCCCCCTCGGCGCGGGGCCGCAGCGTGGCACGGGCCGTCGCTGTGATGCAGGAGAACCTCGAAACCCCTTTGTCCATCGGCGAGATTGCCCGCCGTGTCGGGCGGCGGCAGAAAGAGCTTGAAGCGCGGATGAAGGCTGAATTGGGCGCG
>JALRLK010000001.1 GCA_023254495.1 Marivivens sp.
GCCCTGCCCAAGATGGGCTTCGTCGGCGCCAACGTGACGATCCCCCACAAGGTCGCCGTGCTGGACATTGCCGATCAGGTGTCCGACCGCGCCACTTTGATCGGTGCGGCAAATACGCTGATCTTTCATGAAGATGGAAAGATTATTGCAGATAATACAGATGGTTACGGATTTCTGGCCAACCTCAAGCAAGGCGCCCCCGGCTGGCGTCCCGATCTTGGCCCCGCCGCCGTTCTCGGCGCGGGCGGTGCCGCCCGGGCGGTGATTGTCTCGCTTCTCGATGCCGGCGTGCCCGAGATCCTCCTCGCCAACCGGACCCGCACCAAAGCCGATGTTCTCCGCTCAGAATTCGGCTCGCGGGTGCGGGTTTTCGAGTGGGTGCAGGCCGGCAACATGATCGAAGCAGCAACAACCGTGGTCAACACTACCTCGCTCGGCATGGTTGGCTCACCCGAGCTGCGTGTTCCGCTCGACGGGCTTCAGCCGCGAACGGTCGTGACTGACCTCGTCTACAATCCACTCCGCACCCACCTTCTCGACGAGGCCGAGAAAGCCGGCTGCACCGTGGTCGATGGCCTCGGAATGCTTCTGCACCAAGGCGTCCCCGGTTTCGAGCGTTGGTTCGGCGTCCGCCCCGAGGTCGATCAGGTGACGCGCGACGCGGTTCTGGCATGACTTGGCTTCTTGGCCTGACCGGCTCCATCGGCATGGGCAAATCCACCACGGCTCAGATGTTCCGCGACGAAGGCATCCCCGTCTGGGATGCCGATGCCGCCGTGCACCGCCTCTACGAGCGCGGCGGTGCGGCTGTTGGGCCGGTCGGCGACGCGTTTCCCGAGGCTGTTGCGGAGGGCGCAATCTCGCGCGAGGCGCTCAAGAAGATCATAGCCGCCGACCCTTCGGCGCTGGGCCGCCTTGAAAAGATCGTCCACCCCCTCGTCGCCCAAGACCGCGCCGCCTTCATCGCCGCTAACCCCGCGCCGATCGTCGTCGTCGACATCCCGCTCCTCTATGAGACCGGCGCTGACCAATGGCTCGACTCGGTCCTCGTGGTCACCGCCAGCCCCGAAACCCAGCGCGCCCGCGTTCTTGCCCGTCCGGGGATGACAGAGGCGCAGTTTCAGGCGATCCTGTCGCGGCAGGTGCCCGATGCCGAGAAACGCCGCCGCGCCGATCACCTGATCGAGACGACTACACTCGATGAGGCCCGCGCCAAGGTCCGCGCCTTGGTCAAAGATCTGAAAGACAAAGCCGATGCGTGAGATTGTCCTCGACACCGAAACCACCGGATTCGAGCCCGCCGAGGGCGACCGCATCGTCGAAATCGGGGCCGTCGAGTTGATCGGCCATATCCCCACGGGCCGGACCTATCACCAATACATCAACCCCAAGCGGTCGATGCCGAAAGAGGCCTTCGAGGTTCACGGGCTGGGCGACGAGTTTCTGGCCGACAAGCCGGTGTTTGCCGATATCGCCGGCGCCTTCCTCGATTTCATCGGCGATGCACAGCTGGTGATCCACAACGCCAGCTTCGACATGAAATTTCTCAACGCCGAGCTGTCGTGGGTCAACCTGCCCCTGATCGCGATGGAGCGCGCTGTCGACACGCTCGCCATCGCCCGGCGCCGCTTTCCGGGCTCGCCCGCCTCGCTCGATGCCCTCTGCCGCCGCTTTGGGATCGACAATTCCGCGCGGACGCTCCACGGCGCCTTGCTCGACAGCGAAATCTTGGCCGATGTCTATCTCGAGCTGATTGGCGGCCGGCAGCCGGACTTTGCCCTTTCGGCGAGCCAGACCCAGTCCGGCCCAAGCGCCAACGCAGACGACTGGCGCCCCCGCCCGCGCCCTACGGCGCTTGCCTCGCGGCTCACCAAAGAAGAAGCCGCCGCCCATGCTGCCTTTGTCGAGGCGATGGGCGACGGCGCTCTTTGGAAGAAACTGTCTTAGTTGACCGTCGCCTTCTGGGCCTCAACGCGACGGGCAAGCTCGTTGCGATAAAGCGCGAGGAAGTCGATCGTATCGAGATTGACCGGCGGGAAGCCGCCGTCCGAGGTGATGTCGCTCACGATGCGGCGCAGGAACGGGAAGGTCATGCGCGGGCATTCGATCATCAGATAGGGGTGCATCTGTTCTTCGGGCAGGCCCTCGATGTGGAAAACGCCCACATAGTCGATCTCGAGGACGAAGAGCGTATCGCCGGTCGATTTCGATTTGTTGGTGACGTTGAGCTTGGTCACGACCTCATACTGGTGATCAGCAGCACGCTTGCGGGCATCAAGGCTGACCTTGATCGTCATCTCGGGCTGAAGATCGCCCTGAGCGCCCTTCTGCGAGAGGATGTTCTCAAATGAAATATCGCGAATGAACTGGGCAAGCGCCTTGCTTACCAGCTTCGGTGCCTCGGCGGGCTTGGCTTCTGTTTCGTTGGTTTCGGCCATTTTGGCGGCTCCCTAAAATAAAATCCCGCTGTTCCTATCAGCCCCGAGGCCGAGCCTCAATGCCTACTGGCTCTTGGTCCAGCCAGACGGGCCCTGCGAGGGATTTCGGGGTTCGTCCCGCAGCTCTTCAAACTCGCCGTCGATCGTTGTCCCGGAATAGCTCTGGCCGGGATGGGTGCGCTGCTGGGCGCCGCCCATCTGAAAGCTCGCGACAGTGACGCGGGATCGCAGCCAGCGATAGGCCGCGTGGCGAACACCCGGCATCAGGAGCGCTAGGCCACAGGCATCCGTGAAAAAGCCCGGGGTTAGAAGCAGGGCTCCCGCAAAAAGGATCATTGCGCCGTTGGCAAGGGGCTCGGTCGGGTCGCTCAGCTCGGAAAAGCTCTGGCGCAGGCGGCCAAGCTCTCGCGCACCTTGCGAGCGCACGAGGTAAGAGCCTGCCGTCGCTGTCAACAAAACGATCGCCAAGGTCGGCCAAAGGCCAATCAGCCCGCCAACCTGGATGAATAGCGCGATTTCGATCATCGGAACCGCGACGAATGCGAGCAACAGCCACATGGTTGTGACAATTCCTTTCCTTGCCGAAGGTAGACTTGGCTCCACCCCTCACCTACATAAGTGCCAACCCGAGGGGATTCAAAGCCCCCGCTCCTTTATGAGGTCTTGATGAACTCTCCTATCATCCAGCTGA
>JALRLK010000021.1 GCA_023254495.1 Marivivens sp.
GGCCGCGCTTGCGCGCCAGTGGCGTCAGCCGGCTTTCGAGCAGATAAGCCTTGTCGTCGCCGAGCACCAGGCCGGAACGCTCCTTCAGGAACCCGCGCATGAACGTGAACTGGTCGGGTCTCATGGCATACCCTTGGCGACAAAATCGTTGATGTAGCCGGCCACCGATTTGAGCGGCACCACGGCGGTGCAGATGCCTGACGTCGCCGCCGCACCGGGCATGCCCCAGACGACGCTCGATGCCTCGTCCTGTGCGATCACTGTGGCGCCGCCATCGGCCAGCACATTCTGGCCGTTGATATAGCCCGCCTGCTGGCTGCAAAGGAAAGCGCAAATCGCGCCAAACTCCTCAGAGGTGCCAAAGCGTTGTGAGGGAATGGTTTTCTTGCGTGCCTCGGCCACATCGTCCGTACTTTTACCAGTCTTCTGGGCGGCGTTGCTCAGATTGGCTTTCAGACGGTCAGTGTCAAAGGAACCCGGCAAGAGATTGTTGATGGTGATGCCACAGGCGGCAATTTTTGGATTGCGCGCAACACCTGCAACAAACCCGGTCAGGCCGCTGCGTGCGCCATTGGACAGGCCCAGGATATCGATGGGCGCCTTCACCCCGATCCGCGATTGGTTTGCGGGCCTGCCAGAGGCGCAGGCGCGCGGCTATAAGCCGGGGCGGTTCAGCTTCAACGTGAAGGGCGGGCGTTGCGAGGCCTGTCAGGGCGATGGTGTCATCAAGATCGAGATGCACTTCCTGCCGGACGTCTATGTGACCTGCGAGACCTGCAAGGGCCACCGCTACAACCGCGAAACGCTCGAGATCAAGTTCAAGGGCAAGTCGATTGCCGATGTGCTCGAGATGACCGTCGAGGACGCGCAGGAGTTTTTCAAGGCGGTCCCGTCGATCCGCGAGAAGATGGACGCGCTGGTGCGGGTGGGCCTTGGCTATATTCAGGTGGGCCAGCAGGCGACAACGCTTTCAGGCGGCGAGGCGCAGCGGGTGAAGCTATCGAAGGAGCTTGCCAAGCGCTCCACAGGGCGCACGCTCTATATCCTCGACGAGCCGACCACGGGCCTGCATTTCGAGGATGTGAGAAAGCTCCTCGAAGTGCTGCACGAGCTGGTCGAGCAGGGCAATACGGTCGTGGTGATCGAGCATAACCTCGACGTCATCAAAACTGCCGACTGGCTGATCGATATCGGCCCCGAGGGCGGCGATGGCGGCGGCATGGTGGTGGCGACAGGAACGCCCGAGGATGTGGCCAAGGTCGAAGCGAGCCATACGGGGCGCTATCTTGGGCCAATGCTCAAGCCCAAGAACGTCGCTGCGGAATAAGGGGCGTGCCGCCTAGTCGGCGCTGACGATCGTCACCCCCTGCGCGGCGATCTGCGATGGGCTTGCCCCGAAGAGGGCGCGCTTGCCGATGCCTTGCACGAAGGGCACCGGCCCGTCCGACAGGTTGAGCGCGACGGTGAGGCTGTCACGCCGCAGGATCAGCAGATCGTTCAGCGCATAGACCGTCTCGATCGCGCCGCCGCGCATATCCGGCTCGGATTTGCGCAGCGCGATCAGGGCTTTGACATCCTCGGCCAGCGCCACATCGCCGCCGGTCCAGTCCATGTCCTCGCGGTTCAGGGGCCAGGCTTTGCCGCGCCGGCCAAGCTCCTCGCCCCATGAGATCACCGGCGGGCCCTCGGCAAACATCAGAAGGGCAAAGGCCTGCCGCAGCTTGGCGGTATCGCCGCGCATCATGGCCAGAAGCATCGGCATATCGTGGTTCGACAGGAAGGGCGCCAACACGTGATCACCCTCGACCTCGTAGCGATTGGTGAAATAGCGGGCGAAACGTTCGAGGTCTTCGATGCCCATCAGCATCTTGTGGACATGATCGCGGAAGGTGAAATCGAAGATCCCGTCGAGTGTATCGGCCTCGAACGGCGCTTTGGCGAGGTATTTGTCGCCGTCCCAGATCTCGCCCAAGAGGAAGAAATCCTCACCCAGCCGCAGGCGGGTGAAAACGCGATGCGCGGCCCAGAAATCTGGCTCGATATGCTTGTAGGTATCAAGGCGGAAGCCATCGATCCCGGTGCGCTCGGCCAGGCCTATGTGGGCGTCGAGGATGGCGGAGCGCACGTCAAAGCGTTCGGTCTTGAGGTCGGGCAGGCCCGAGAGGCACATGGTGATCGCGTCGCCGCCGCACTCGGCTCCCTGACGGAGCCAGTTGGGATGGGTCACGGTCCATGAGGCGTTGTAGCCCACATGGTTATAGACCACATCAAGAAGCACCTTGATCCCGCGCTCATGCGCCGCCGCGACAATTGCGCGCAGATCGTCCTCGGTGCCATAGCGGGGGTCGATGGCGTTGAAATCCTCGGCCCAATAGCCGTGATGCGGTTGGAAGGTGCCCTCGGCCACCTCGATCGACGGGCCCTGTTGATTGACCGGCGTCAACCAGATCGCCGTGGCGCCCAGATCAGCGATATAATCAAGCCGCTCGGTCAGGCCCCTCAGGTCGCCGCCGTGGAAGGCGAGGGGATTGTCGAGGTCGACGCCCTCATTGTTCGACGGATCGCCATCGGCAAAGCGATCGACCATGACGAAATAGATGATTTCGTCCTTCCAGTCGGCGGCCGCCGGTGTGGCCAACACCAGAAGAAGGCAAAGCAAACGTCGCAGCATATCTGTCCCCTTATGGGGCGCACCTTCCGGCGCGCCCGTTTTGGGGCACTCTAGCGCGAGATGTGCGCGGTGGTCGAGATTTGTGTGCTGACTTTACTTGTTCGTTCTCATGCCGAGGATGCGGTAGATCGGGCAAAAGGACATACCCGCCGTTCCAAGCAGAACAAGGCCGACGATCAGCGCATACCAGCGATAGCCGGCGTCAGGCTGATAGAAGAACAGGCCGGCCAGAACGAGGCCAAGGACGATGCGGACGATACGATCAACGGATCCGACGTTTTTAGACATGGGAAAACTCCTGTGTTGTCAGGCTACAATGTCCTTAATACATCGGAAATCTTTGATGTAAGTCAATCTCTGTGCTTATTTGCCGCGATGGCGCTTTTCAAAGCGCGGCAGCATGGCGGAGAAATCCTTGCCGCGCCCCTCCTCTTCCTCGACGTAACGGCGGTAGAGCTCGGCTGCCTTTCGGCCCATCGGCGTATCGGCATCGACCGCCTCGGCGGCCATCTGGCTGAGGTTGAGGTCTTTGAGCATCAGCTCAGAGGCAAAACCCGGCTTGTAGTCGTTATCCGCGGGGGATTTCGCGCCGATGCCGGGGGCGGGGGTATAGGCGTTCATCGTCCAGCTATAGCCCGAGGAGGTCGAGACCACGTCATACATCTTCTGCCGGTCCAGCCCGAGCTTGTCGGCCAAGGCAAAGGCCTCGCAGGTGGCGATCATGGAGATGCCGAGGATCATGTTGTTGCAGATCTTGGCTGCCTGTCCCGCGCCCGAGCCGCCGCAGTGGACGGCCTTTTGCCCCATGATCTCGAAGAGGGGCGCGACCTTGGCGAAGGCCTCGTCCGTGCATCCGGCCATGAAGGTAAGCGTGCCCGCCGCCGCGCCGCCGATCCCGCCGGAAACCGGCGCATCCACCGCCATAAGCCCCGCCGTCTCGGCCTGAGCCGCTACCGCGCGGGCGCTTTCCACATCGACGGTCGAGCAATCGCAGAGCACTGCGCCGGGTTCCATCGCCGGGATGATCTCTTCTGCCACGGCCCGCAGAATTGCGCCGTTCGGGAGCATGGTGATCACCACCTCGGCCCCGCGTACCGCCTCGGCGGCGCTCATCGCCATGATCAGGAAATCGGGATGGGCGGCCGTGTCATAGCCCACCACATCATGCCCCGCCTTGACGAGGTTGGCCGCCATCGGCGCGCCCATGTTGCCAAGTCCGATAAAACCTATCTTCATGGCTCGTCCCTTTCAAATGTGAGTGCGTCTT
>JALRLK010000055.1 GCA_023254495.1 Marivivens sp.
TTCCGGCGCCCTTGCAAGCCTCTGATTTCGAGGCTTTCGACCCGATGCAGGCAAAGCTCGGCCAGCTTCTGTTCTATGATCCGATCCTGTCGGGCAACCGCGAGGTCGCCTGCGCGACCTGCCATCATCCGGCCTTTGGCACTTCGGATGGCTTGTCGCTGTCCCTCGGCGATGGCGGCATCGGCCTCGGGCCGCGCCGGATCGCCGATCAGGCCAACCTTCCCGAGCAAAGGGTGCCGCGCAACGCCCAGTCGCTCTTCAATCTTGGTCTCCTAGACTACACGGTCCTCTTTCACGACGGCCGGATCGAGGCCGACCCGAGCCGCCCCGGCGGTCTGCGCACGCCGCTTGACGCCGATATGCGCGATGGCTTCGCCTCGCCACTTTCGGCCCAGTCGATGTTTCCGGTGCTCAGCCCCGACGAGATGGCCGGCCACTATTCGGAAAATGAGATCGCTCAGGCCGTCAGGCTTGGCCGCCTGTCGACCCCCGGCGGAGCCTGGGATCTGATCGCCGCAAGGGTTGCCTCGATCCCCGAATATGCCGCCGCCTTCGAGGCGGTCTATGAGCATATCTACGCGCCCTCGGACATCGGCTTTACAGATATCTCCAATGCTGTCGCCGCGTTCATGGAGGCCGAGTGGCGTTCGGATACATCCCCGTTCGATGCCCGTCTTCGCGGCGAGGCCGAGCTGTCGCCCGAGGCCGAGGCGGGCCTTCAGCTCTTCTACGGGGGCGCAGGCTGTGCCGATTGCCACAGCGGGCCGCTTCTGACCGATTTCGGCTTTCACGCTATGGGCCAGCCACAGATCGGGCCCGGAAAGGGCGCCCGCTTCGAGACCCACGCCCGCGACGAGGGGCGCTTTCGCGTGACGGGCCATCCCGAGGATTACTATGCCTTCCGCACGCCCTCGCTGCGCAACGTGGTGCAGACCGGCCCTTGGGGCCATTCCGGCGCCTATTCCGATTTGCGCGCCTTTGTGACCGCGCACCTCGACCCGAAGGCGGCGCTTGCCGGCTATGATCGCAAGCAGGTCGTCCTGCCCGAGCTGCCCGTCAGCGACTGGCGGATCATGGATGACGCGGTCGAGGCGCGGGCGATCTCGGATGCTGTGGCTTTTGAGCCGATTTCGCTGGCCGACCGCGAAATTGATGCCCTCATGGCCTTTCTCGAGAGCCTGAGCGATCCGGTCGCCTTGGAGGGTCGTCTTGGCGTGCCGGATGTCGTGCCGAGTGGCATCAGGGTGCCGCGCCCCTAAGGCCTATTGCCGGCTGATGGCAATCACGCGATCGACCGGAACGGTCACGGATACCGGCCGCAGCGCGGGATCTGGCCAGCGGATCTCGATAGTGGCTTCGGTCGCGGCGCCAAGGCCAAAGTGAAGCGGTAGAGCCTGACCGCCCGCGTGGCCGCCCCCGACGACGACCTGCTGGCTCAGGCGCAAATCGCCTGCGGTTACAGTTACGACCGCGCCAATCGCATTGCGATTGCCGCCCGGCTGGGTGATCGAAACGCCGATCCAGTGGCCGCTATCGGGCGTGACATTGCGATAAAGCTCGGCCCCGGCGCGACGGTTGACAACCATCAGATCAAGCCGCCCGTCGCCGTCGAAATCGGCCAGCGCCGCGCCGCGCGACCGCTCCTTGCTCGCTACGCCCGCAACATCAGCCTTTTCGGCAAAGGTGCCGTCGGCCTGTTGGATCAAAAGGTTGTTTGGGTCTTCCATCGCGTTCGTCGGCATCTGATCGACGTTGCCCTTGGCGATGAAGAGGTCGGGCCGGCCATCGTTGTCGATATCGCCAAACTGGGCGTGCCATCCGGTCGAGGGGCGGCCGTCCGAGCCATCGAAGGGGCGCTGGGCATAGGTGCCGATCGAGAAGGGGGCAGGTTTGTAGGTGCCGTCGGCTTGGGCAATCTGCATCAGCTGGTCGCCCATCGAGGTGAGCATCACTTCGTCGCGCCCGTCGCCGGTCAGATCGGCGCTCGCGATCCCCATTCCCCATAGCGAGACCCTCGGCCAGCCGTCCTGTTCCGTGAGGAAGCGCCGCTCCTTGATGTCCCACATCTGCTCATAGCCGCCGCGGACATAGTAATGCCGATCGTTCGAGAGGCGCAGGGTCATCCGGCCCCGCGCGTCCTGCGCAGCCAGTATCGAGAGGGCGCAAAAGCCCGGCTCCAGTTCTTCATCGCGCCAGCCATCTGTCTCGGGCCTCAGGAGGGAATTGGCGTCGCAGGCTTCAAACGGGCCTTCGGGGTCGGCGCGGTCAACGTAATGCCCAACAGCAAGGGTGGGGCGCCCGTCGCCCTCCCACCAGCCGGTAAAGGCGGTCGACCAGCGATCTGTCTGCGGCAAACCCCATGCGTCGGTCACATCCTCAAAGGTGCAATCCGGTCCGCCCTGCAATAGGCGGTCGGGCCCGACCCGCAGCACATAGAGGTCCATCCAGCCATCCGCGTCGAAATCGAGAGGATAAGCGCCGGTCACGTCTGTGACCGCAGGGCCATCTGAAAGCGCGAAATTGAAGCTGCCCTCGTTGACGTAAAGAGCGGAGGCATTCGCGCCGCCTGAAAGGAAGATGTCGGGCCGCTTGTCGGCGTTGCAGTCCATGACCGCGACGCCGCCACCGACAAAAAACTCCCAGTCGCCGCTGTAGATATGGCCGCCGAGTTGAACGGAGTGATCCTCGAATACAGGATCGGCCGCATGGGCGGCCGCGGCGAATGAGCCAGCGAGCAACAGGGCAAGGCCGATATGCTTCATCCCGCGCGCGCCTCGCCAAGCGCGGATTCGGTCACGGCGGTAAGGGCGAGCGCCGTTGCACCGCGTGCCCAGACAAGGTCGCCCCAAGCGTGGATCTCGATCTGCGCGAGGCTGCGGCCCTCGGTGAGGGTCAGGGATTGCATCTCGGTCAAAACTTCATCGGCATAGAGATACTCATAGCGCATCCGCTCGCCCGAAAGGATGATCAGCTCGGGGTCGAACAGCTGGATGACATTGGCAAGGCCCACGGCAAGATAGCGTCCTGCCCTCTGGAAGATGGAACGGGCTGCGAAATTGCCGCTCTTCGCCCGTCCATAGAGCGACTCCAGAAGTTGGTGGGGGCTCTGCAAATTGCGCGTGTTGCGCCCCAAAGCGGTCGAGGCTTCGCGCGCGAGGGCATAGTCTGCAAGATAGGCCTCAAGGCACCCGCGTTGGCCGCAGCGGCAAAGGGCGCCATCGAGCTGGACCTTTGTATGGCCAAGCTCGAGACCGATACCGCGGGAGCCGCGGAACAGCCGGTTGTTGAGCACAAGCCCCATGCCGACACCGTGCTCGATCGTGACGACCGCAAAATCCGACATGGCGCGGCCGACGCCAAACCACAGCTCTGCCAGCGTCAAAACGTTGGCATCATTGTCGATGAGGACAGGGACGCCAAACCGGGCTTCGAACAGCGCTTTGAGATTGAACTCGCGTTCCGTCATCAGCGGCGACCAGATCACCGTTCCTGTCTGGTGTTCCACGATCCCTGAAAGGCCGATGCCTACGGCGTTGATGTCGGAAAGTTGGTAGGGCGTCTGGGCAAGAAGAAGGCTAATAAGGGCATCCATCTCGTCAAGAAGCTCGTTGGCCGATTTCGTGGCCGAAGGGATCGGCAGTGTCGCATCAGCCAGCATATTGCCTGCAAAATCAGTCAAAACTGCCGAATGTCTTTCGTCCGAGACCTTGATGCCGACGACACGGCGTCCCTCCGGGACAACTTCAAGAGCAACCGGCGGGCGGCCACGGTTGCCGTCTCGCATCGGACCTTCGACTTCGCGCAGCATTTTTGCGGCGATCAAATCGGCGGTCAGCGCTGTCACAGATCCGGGGCTGATGCTGAGGGCTCGGGTGATCTCTGCTCTTGTGGCCCTACCGGCGCCGCGGACGTGTTCGAACACCTGTTGGCGCAAGGTCCGGGCTTCTTGGCCGGCATGTGCAAGTAGAGGGCCGCACCCCTCTATGGTTTGCGATGATTCGACGCCTAAGTTTTCGTTGTCGTCATACATAACTTCAGAGATCGAAATATTTTCTGCGGTTGCGAAGCTGTTTTGGCTATATTTTCGGCAATCATCGGTAGTTTGACGAAGAAAATATCGCCTGACTAGGGGTATTTATTTCAAAGAGAACGCATTCACGCAATTTTTATTTTGACAGCTGAAATAAATTTGGCATTGTTAGCGCTGTCAGGTCGTAGGGCCTGCTGCCCCATGTGCCGGGGCAATTGAAACGGGAGGAATACATGCACAAGTCTATTCTCGCCGCGGCTATCGCGGTAGTTGGTTTTTCGAGCGCTGCTCTTGCGGAAGGCCTGACCATCGGTGTGAGCTGGTCGAACTTCCAGGAAGAGCGCTGGAAAACCGACGAAGCTGCCATGAAGGCTGCTATTGAAGCCGAAGGCAACACCTACATCTCTGCCGACGCTCAGAACTCGGCCGCCAAGCAGATGACCGACGTTGAGGCTCTGATCGCTCAGGGCGCTGACGCGCTGATCATCCTGTCGGTCGACAAAGACGCCATCGGCCCCGCCGTTGATGCCGCTGCCGCCGAAGGCATTCCGGTTGTCGGCTATGACCGTCTGATCGAAGACGCTCGCGCTTTCTATCTGACCTTCGACAACAAAGGCGTTGGCCGCATCATCGCTGAATCCGTCGTCGCGGCTCAGCCCTCGGGCAACTTCGCGATCATCAAGGGCGACAAGGGCGACCCGAACGCTCTGTTCCTGCTTGAAGGCATGATGGAAGTGATCGGCGATGCCGTGAACTCCGGCACCATCAAGATCGTTGGTGAGAGCTTCACCGACGGCTGGAAGCCGGACAATGCCCAGAAGAACATGGAGCAGATCCTCACCGCCAACAACAACGCCGTTGACGCCGTTCTGGCCGAAAACGACGGTATGGCCGGTGGTGTTATCGCTGCGCTCGCCGCTCAGGGTATGGTTATCCCGGTCGGCGGTCAGGACGGCGACCATGCCGCTCTGAACCGTGTTGCTCGCGGCACCCAGACCGTGTCGGTGTGGAAAGACTCGCGTCAGCTTGGTGCTGCCGCTGCGTCGATCGCTGCCGATCTGGCCGAAGGCACCGCGCTGGCTGATGTCGAAGGCGCGGTCCAGTGGAACGGCGGCGCGAATGGCGTGATGATGAGCGCCATCTTCCTCGCCCCGACCCCGATCTCGAAAGACAACATCAATGTTGTGATCGATGCGGGCCACATTGCCAAAGACAAGGTCTGTGAAGGCGCCATGGCTGGCGTCGTTGGCTGCGAATAAGCAGTGACCTCCCGGCGCCGCCCTCCCTCGGGGCGGCGCCATTCTATTTCCCAATAACTTTTCGTCGGCGCTGATTGACTTGCCTGTGATAGGGTAAGAGCGCCTGAGTCTTGCCGGCTTTCGGCGACAGACAAACTGGATGATCACATGACCCAGACACCCTCTTCATCGGGCCAGAGCCCCAAACGTCGTGAAAGTGCGGTCAGCCGTTTCCTGAACGCCACAGAGCTTGATACCCGGCTTCTTGGCATGGTCGCCGCGCTGGCGATGATCTGGATCGGCTTTCATTTCTTTGGTCTTTTCAAAACCGGCTTCGGCGCTTTCCTGACCCCCCGCAACCTTTGGAACCTTTCGGTCCAGACGGCCTCGATCGGCATTATGGCGACGGGCATGGTTCTGGTGATTGTCACACGCAACATCGACCTCTCCGTAGGTTCGATCCTTGGCTTCTGTGCCATCGCCATGGGGATGATGCAGGTGCATATCCTGCCGCAGTACCTTGGCCTTGGTCATCCGGCGATCTGGATCATCACGGTTATCTTCGGAATGGCCGTCGGTACGGTAATTGGTGCGCTTCATGGCTGGCTGATTGCCTATCTCGCGATCCCGGCCTTCATCGTCACGCTTGGTGGCCTTCTGGTCTGGCGCGGCGCGGCCTTTCTCGTGGCCCGCGGCGAAACGATCTCGCCGGTTGACTCTACCTTCGCGCTTCTTGGCGGCGGCCCCTATGGCGCGGTGGGCGCGATGGGCAGCTGGATTGTCGGCCTGATCGGCTGCGCGGCCGTGATCTACATGATCATTGCCGGCCGCCGCAAACGCAAAACCTTCGGCATTCCGCAGCGCCCTGTCTGGGCCGAATATTTCCTGTCTGCACTCGGCTGTGGCGTGATCGTAGGTGCGGTCCTTCTGGTGAATTCCTACTACTGGCCCCGCGGCATCGTCCGGGCCTATGCCGCAGAAAACAACATCGAGATCCCCGAGGGCGGCCTCTTCATCTCGCATGGTTTCGCTATCCCGGTTCTGATCCTTCTCGGCGTTGGCATCGGCATGACCATCCTGATGAACCGGACCCGCTTTGGCCGCTATGTCTTTGCCATCGGGGGCAATCCTGAGGCAGCCAAGCTCGCCGGCATCAACACCCGCTGGATGACGGTCAAGATCTTTGCACTGATGGGCCTTTTGACAGGTCTTTCCTCGGTCGTCGCCTCGGCCCGTCTTGGCTCGGCCACCAACGCCCTTGGAACGCTCGACGAGCTTTACGTCATCGCCGCGGCGGTAATCGGCGGCACCAGCCTCGCCGGTGGTGTGGGCACGATCTATGGCGCGATCCTTGGCGCCTTCGTCATGCAATCGCTGCAAACCGGCATGGTCCTTGTGGGCTTTGACGCGGCCATGCAGCAGATCGTTGTCGGATCGGTTCTGGTCCTCGCGGTCTATCTCGACAACCAATACCGCCGTGCTTCGAAATAGGAGGCCGTGATGAGCAATTCCGAACAGAAAACCCCTCTCGTCGTTCTGCGCAACATCTCGATCTCCTTCGGTGGGATCAAGGCGGTCGACGATGTTTCGCTCGATCTCTATCCCGGCGAAGTTGTCGGCCTTCTTGGCCACAACGGCGCAGGCAAATCGACGCTGATCAAGATCCTCTCCGGCGCCTACGAGGCCGACAGCGGCGAGATCTGGATCAACGGCGAGAAGGCCGAGATCAACAGCCCGCGCGATGCCCGCGATTATAACATCGAGACGATCTATCAGACGCTTGCTCTGGCGGACAATCTCGATGCCGCGTCCAACCTTTTCCTTGGTCGCGAGCTGGTGAGCCGGCTTGGCACGGTTGACGATGCGCGGATGGAAGCCGAGACGCGCAAGATCATGGCCCGCCTCAACCCCAACTTCAAAAAGCTGAAAGAGCCGGTGAGCGCGCTTTCGGGCGGCCAACGGCAATCGGTCGCCATCGCCCGCGCCGTCTATTTCAACGCCAAAATCCTGATCATGGACGAACCCACCGCCGCGCTCGGCGTGCATGAGACGGCGATGGTCGCGGACCTTATCAAGGAGCTGAAAGCCCAAGGTCTCGGCATCTTCCTAATCAGCCACGACACGCGCGAGATGATGGAGCTTTGCGATCGGGTTTCGGTGATGAAGAACGGCCAGCTCGTCGGCACAGAGCGGGTCGAGGATGTGACCGAAGACGATATTCTGTCGATGATCATTCTCGGAAAGAACCCCAAACGCGAGGCCGCCTGATGTATCTGGGCCTTGATCTGGGCACCTCCGGCCTCAAAGGCGTGGTGGTGGCCCCGGATCAAACGATCCTCGCCGAAACGAC